>NZ_JBEORF010000037.1:0-73145 GCF_040302125.1 Nocardioides sp. NPDC127514
TTCGGTTCAGACCAGGGAGCCAGGCCCCGATCGTGAGGCTGCGCAGCACCAGCGCCGAGGAGTCTCAGGCGCACCGGGTGCGCCTGAGACTCCCCGGCTTCTGGGCTCAGTCGAGCGGCGGGGCGATCGGCGGCTCTCCGTCGTCGTCGGGCGGCGGAGCGAGCGGCGCGTCGCTGACCGGCTTCTCAGCCGGCTTCTCCGCCGGCTTGTCGGCGGGCGGCTCGACGGCGGCCGGCTTGGCCGGCTCGACCTCTGGGGTTGCGACGGCCGAGCCGAGGATCTCGAGCAGCGTCGCCGGCCGGATCCTGCGGAACTTGCGCGGCTGGGTGCGGTTGCGGTCGAGAACCGCGACCTCGAGGTCCTTGGCGGCGATCTCGCGGTCGTCGGTGTCGGTGTGGCCGAGCGCGGCGACCGCCAGCTTGATGGCGTCCTCGAGCGAGGCGCCCTCGGTGTAGCGCTCCTTGAGGTAGCCACCCACGGCCTCGGCGGCACCACCGATGGCGGCGAACCCGTGCTCGTCGACGACCTGGCCGTCGTAGGTGAGCCGGTAGAGCTGGTCGTCCTCGGCGGAGTCACCGATCTCACCGACGAACAGCTCGACCTCGTAGGGCTTCTCCCCGCCCGAGGAGAAGATCGTGCCGAGGGTCTGCGCATAGGCGTTGGCCAGGCCGCGCCCGGTGACGTCGCGCCGGTCGTAGGCGTAGCCGCGCATGTCGGCCAGCCGCACCCCGGCGATGCGGAGGTTCTCGAACTCGTTGTAGCGCCCGACCGCCGCGAAGGCGATCCGGTCATAGATCTCGCTCACCTTGTGCAGGGCCGCCGAGGGGTTCTCGGAGGCGAACACGATGCCGTCGGCGTACTGCAGCGAGACCAGCGCCCGACCCCGGGAGATGCCCTTGCGCGCGAAGTCCGCGCGGTCGCGCATCAGCTGCTCGGGAGAGACATAGAACGGAGTGCTCATCGGCCACCCTCCAGCTCGGCGATGGGACCGTCGGGCCGCTGCAGCCTCCCGGTGATGACGGCCTCGGCAACCGCCGCGACCTCGGCGTCGGGCAGCGTGCGCCCGCCGTCGGCGGTGATCACGTGGACCAGCGGGAACAGCTTGCGGGACAGGTCCGGGCCGCCGGTGGCCGAGTCGTCGTCGGCGGCGTCGTAGAGCGCCTGGACCAGCACCGCGACCAGGGTGGCCTCGTCGAGGTCGGGCCGGTAGAGCTTCTTGAGGGCGCCCTTGGCGAACAGCGAGCCGGACCCGACGCCGGAGTATCCGGTCTGCTCGTAGCGGCCGCCGGTCGGGTCGTACCCATAGATCTTCCCCTTGCCGGAATCAGGGTCGAACCCGACGAAGAGCGGCACCACCACCAGGCCCTGCATGGCCATCGGGAGGTTGCCCCGCACCAGGGCGGAGAGCCGGCTGGCCTTGCCCTCGATCGAGAGCGTGGTGCCCTCGATCTTCTCGTAGTGCTCCAGCTCGGTCTGGAAGAGCTTGACCAGCTCGACCGCGAGCCCCGCGGAGCCGGCGATGCCGACCGCGGAGTATTCGTCGGACGGGAAGACCTTGCGCATGTCGCGCTCGGCGATCAGGTTGCCCTGCGTCGCCCGCCGGTCACCGGCGATGATCACGCCACCGGGGAAGGTGGCCGCGACGATCGTGGTGCCGTGTGGGGCGATGTCGCTCAGACTGCCCGCGGCCGCGTCGCGTCGCGGGAGCAGCTCCGGGGACTGAGCCGTCAGGAAATCGGCAAAGGACGAGGTGCCCGGCGTCATGTAGGCAGCCGGGATACGGGATTCGGACATCTACTACTGCCCGCCCTTCTGGATGAAGGACTTCACGAAGTCCTCGGCGTTGGTCTCCAGGACGTCGTCGATCTCGTCCAGGATGTCGTCGACGTCGGAGTCAAGCGCTTCCTTGCGCTCATTCACATCGGTCTCGGGCGCGGTCTCGACGGACTCCTCCGTCTCGGAGGACTTCTTCGGCTGCTTCTGCTCCTGTGCCATGTCTTCAACCTATCCACTAGCACCGACAAACCTGAGGAAACAATGCCCGATTTCGCTACGGGAGGAAGCAGAAGTCGAACGTTGGGCCGAGATGTGGCACGAGTCGCGATCGACGCTCAGGAACCGGTCAGCCGGTTGAACAGGTCGACGGCGGTCTCGGAGGAGTCGAGCAGGCCACCGACGTGCTTCTTCGTGCCGCGCAGCGGGTCGATGGTCGGCACCCGCTGCAGCGACTCGCGCCCGGGCAGGTCGAAGATGACCGAGTCCCAGCTGGCCGCGGCGACGTTCTCGGAGTACTTCTCCAGGCAGCGGCCGCGGAAGTAGGCCCGGGTGTCGCTCGGCGGCTCGTGCATCGCCTTCTCCACCAGGTCGTCGGTCATCAGGCGCTGGATCCGCCCGGCGCGGACGAGACGGTGGTAGAGGCCCTTCTCGGGGCGGATGTCGGCGTACTGCAGGTCGATCAGGTGGAGCTTGGGGTCGTCCCACTCCAGGCCGTCACGGTCGCGGTAGCCGAGGAGGAGCTTGTACTTGGCCACCCAGTCGAGCTCGGTGGCGCACTCCATTGGGTCGCGCTCGAGGCGGTCGAGCACCGACTCCCAGCGCTCCAGGACGTCCTTGGTCTGGTAGTCGGCGTCGGAGCCGTAGCGCTCCTCGACGAACTTCTTGGCCAGGTCCAGATACTCCATCTGCAGCTGGACACCGGTCAGCTTGCGACCGTCCTTGAGCGTGATCAGCTGCTTCAGCGACGGGTCGTGAGAGACCGCGCGCAGCGCCGAGACCGGGCCGTCGACACTGAGGTCACGGGTGATGTAGCCGTCCTCGATCATGGCGAGCACCAGCGACGTACTCCCGACCTTGAGGTACGTCGAGATCTCGGCGAGGTTGGCGTCGCCCAGGATCACGTGGAGGCGGCGGTACTTCTCCGGGTCGGCGTGGGGCTCGTCGCGGGTGTTGATGATCGGCCGCTTGAGCGTGGTCTCCAGCCCGACCTCGACCTCGAAGAAGTCGGCGCGCTGGGAGATCTGGAAGCCGTGCTTGGGGCGCTCCTGACCGATCCCGACCCGCCCGGCGCCGGCGAAGACCTGCCGGGAGACGAAGAACGGGGTCAGGTGCTTGACGATGTCGGCGAACGCGGTCGAGCGGCGCATGAGGAAGTTCTCGTGCGCACCGTAGGAGACACCCTTGTTGTCGGTGTTGTTCTTGTAGAGGTGGATCTGCGGGTTGCCCGGCAGCCGCGCGGCCGCGCGGGAGGCGTCGAGCATCACCTGCTCGCCGGCCTTGTCCCAGCGCACCGCGTCCAGCGGGTTGGTCACCTCGGGGCAGGAGAACTCCGGGTGGGCGTGGTCGACGTAGAGCCGGGCACCGTTGGTGAGGATGACGTTGGCGAGCCCGAGATCCTCGTCGGTGAGCTGGCTGGGATCGGCCACCTGCCGCGACATGTCGAAGCCGCGCGCGTCGCGCAACGGCGACTCCTCCTCGAAGTCCCAGCGCGCTCTCCTCGCCTTGAGAGTCGAGGATGCGTACGCATTGACGACCTGCGAGGACGCCACCATCGGGTTGGCCTGGGGCTGTCCGGCCACGGAAATTCCGTATTCGACCTCCGTGCCCATCACCCGTCGTACGCTCATGCCTGCAAGGCTACCGGCCACGTGCACGAAGGCACGTGAGCATCCACACGCCACGCTGAGGTTGCCCGACGTTGTTCGGCTGGGCGGCACCAGGAGGAGACCTAGTGAAGGGAGCGTGGCAGCGGTCATGGTGAGGTTGGGCCATGGGAACTCCTGAGATCCGGCGGGCCACTGCCGACGACCTCGACGACCTCTACTCGATCTGCCTGCTCACCGGGGCCTCGGGCGAGGACGCCACCGAGTTCTACGACGACCCGCGGTTGCTGGGGAACGTCTATGCCGCTCCCTACATCGTGCTGCGTCTCGGGCTCGGGTTCGTGGCGGTCGACTCCGAGGGCGTGGTGGGCTACGTCGTCGGCACGCCGTTCACCCGCGCCTTCGAGAAGGAGTGCGAGGAGGACTGGTGGCCCGCGCTCCGCGTCGTCAACCCCGATCCGGGGCCCGATCACGACCGGAACGACTGGAACGCCCGGCTCCGCTCCCAGATCCACCGCCCGCCGCGGATGCTGGGCGAGATCCTCAGCGAGTTCCCGGCACACCTGCACATCAACCTGCTCCCCCGCGCCCAGGGCCAGGGCGTCGGCAAGGAGCTGATCGGGATGATGCTCGGCGCCTTCCACGTCGCCGGCGTACGCGGTGCGCACCTCGGCGTCGCCGCCGGCAACACCCGTGCGATCGGGTTCTACCGGCGGGTCGGCTTCACCACGCTCGTCGAGGGCGAGGACTCGATGCTGCTCGGTGTCCAATGGACCGGCGAGATGGAAGAGTGAGCCCCCATGGGACTCTGGGAATCGCGGGTCGTGCCACACATCGTGGACCGCACCTGCGGGATCGAGCAGCTCGAGCCGCTGCGCCGGCAAGCCTGTGACGGTCTCCGCGGCCAGGTCGTCGAGATCGGCTTCGGCAGCGGGGGCAACATCGGTCTCTATCCCTCCGAGGTCACCGAGATCGTCGCCGTCGAGCCCTCCGACGTCGCCTGGCAGCTCTCGGCCTCGCGCCGTACGGGCTCATCGGTCCCGGTGAGCCGCGTCGGCCTCGACGGCGCCCGCCTCCCGCTCGCCGACGCCTCGGTCGACACCGGGCTGGTCACCTTCTCGCTGTGCACCATCCCCGACGTCGCCGGCGCCCTGGCCGAGATGCGCCGCGTCCTGCGTCCCGGCGGCACCATCGGCTTCGTCGAGCACGGCCTCTCCCCCGACCCCGGCGTCGCGCGCTGGCAGCACCGCCTCGACGGCCTCCAGCAGCGTCTCTTCGGCGGCTGCCATCTCGCCCGCGACATCCCGCGGCTCGTCGAGGCCGCCGGCTTCACCCTCGACCGCTTGGAGCAGTCCTACCTCCCCGGGCCGTCGTTCTCGCGGCCGTGGGGGTATCTCTCGGTCGGGCGCGCGGTTCCTTCGTAGAGACCGCCGCCCAGCCCTCAGCGCTTGCGCGTACGCAGCGCGTGAGCGACGTTGACGCCGACGAGGCCGACCCAGGAGATCACCAGGGCGCCGAGGTTGTCGGTTACGCCGAGGGTGATGCTGATCGGGATGCCGGCGACCGCCGAACCTGCGCCCAGGACGAACTGGAAGACCGACGTACGCGACTCGTTGCGCTCGGCGAGGGTGCGGGCGGCGGCGGTGGCGCCCACCCGCTCCTGGACGGTCTTCTCGATGCGGTCGGCGAAGCCGGCTACCAGTTCGGCGTCGAACGCGTCCCCCAGCTCATGGCGGGTCTCCAGACCTGCCTCGATGTCCTTGCGCGCCATCTCGTCTGCCACGTCGTTCAACCTTAGAGGATCAGATGCCGGGGTCGATGTCCCCGACGTTGTGCTGAATGTTGGTTCGCTCGGCCCGACCGGACAGCAACACGACGAGGGCTATGACAGCGACCACGACGACGACCGCGACGAGCGCGACCGCTCCAGCCAGGATCAGCAATTCCGCTGCCATCTGGCTCCCCCCATTCTCACCGGACCGCGAACGCTCAAACACTAGCCCCGCGCGACGCCGCCCGCAGCCGAATACACCCGCCACAGGTTCGGCGCCCGTCAGACGACCACGACGAGCTTTCCACGAGCCGCGCCATCCTCCATCCGCTGGTGAGCCTCGCGGATCCTGTCGAGGTCGTACGTCGTGTCGATCGGCACCACTGCATGACCGGCCGCCACGTCGTCGAGGAAGCCCTGAAGAACGTCGGCCGGGAGATTCTCGGCCTCACCTGCGTAGGCGGTGAGGCGAACACCTGTGGGGAGATAGTCGATGGGGTAGAACTCCTCGACGGTCCACATGTTCGAGAGCATCCCGGTGAAACACACCGTGCCGTGGACGCGGGTGGAACGCAGCGTGTCGGGCAGTGTCGGCGTCCCGATCAGCTCGATCGCGCCATCGACCCCTTCAGGAAGCAGCCGCCGCACCTGGGCCGCGACGTCGCCGTCGTCGACCAAGACGTCATCGACCCCGATCGCCTCGAGCGACTCGGCCTTGGCCGCACTCCGGGTCGTGGCGAGAACGCGGACACCGCTCCGCTTGGCGAGCACCGCTGCCGCCATTCCGACCGACGAGGTGCCGCCTCGGATGAGAAGACTCTGACCAGGCTCGATGTCGACGCCGACGGTCAAGGAGCCGTACGCCGTCTGCAGCATCTCTGGCACCGCCCCCAGCGTCCCCCAGTCGAGGTCGGACCGGAACGGGATGACCTGTCTCGCGGGAACGCAGGTGTACTCGGCGTAGCCGCCGTCGAACGTACGTCCCATCCCACCCATCATCGTCATCACCTGCTGCCCCGGCTCGAACTCGCCGCCTGGCGCAAGATCCACGACGCCGGTGGCCTCGATGCCCAGCACCCGTGGGTACGTCACCGAGTCCCCGGCGAAGCCAAGACGGGTGTGCAGCTCGGAGCGGTTGAGCCCGAACGCCTTGACGCGGATCCGCACCCAGCCCCGCTCTGGCTCCGGGACCTGCAGGTCCCGGACCTGCAGGGCCTCCACCGGTCCGGGCGCCTCCAGCACGACAGCTCGCATGGTCTCCCTCGAGTTCACGAGTCGATCTCCTCTCTGATCCAGGCCCGCTCGGCGGCACTGGTGGCTCGGGCGGTCAGCAGCAGCCCGCGACGGTAGGGGTCGACGACCTCTTCGGCCCGGATCGGGCGGTCGCCGTCGTAGAAGAAGCTCGCCGGCGTCTCCAGGAACTCCAGTCGCCGGCGCAGGACCGCATGCTGGTCGGTACGGTCCGGCAGCAGCGACAGGAAGGTGAGCACGACGAAGAACCGGCTCGCGTCGGTGATGTCGTGGCCGTCTGCGGTGCGAATCGCTTCGAGCAGATGAGACCGCCCTGCATCGGTGAGGGTGAGCGTGTGTCGGCCGGCCCGGCCGCGCCCGGGCTCGGACTTCTTGACCACATGGCCGTTGCGGTCGAGTCGGTCGGTCGCCGGATAGAGCGTGCCGTCGCTGATGCGGCGGGTGTGGCCGTACAGCTGCTCGATCTTCCGGCGCAGCTCGTAGCCGTGCTGGGGTCCTTCGGCCAGGAAGCCGAGGACCATGACGTCGATGATGCTCACGCCACCGACAATACCTCGTTTCGAGGTATTGTCGGGCAGCCCTTCGACGGAGGCGACCTGGCGGCGCTCGCGTGTCCAGCAGACAGCAATCGGCCCGCCACCCTTTGCGCAGGTGGCGGGCCGATGACGGGGTCGCGGGAAAGGCTCGAACTCCACCCCGGTGTTGACACCGTCAACAGCTCCCGAGGAGAACGTGGGACGAAGAGCCGCGCCCGCCTAGGCCCTAGACGAAGCTGATCGACTCCCACGTCACGGCGGGTTCAAGTCCCTCGCACACAGAGAGAAGCTCCAGGGAGACCGGGGGTATCTCGCACTTCACGAGCCCGCAGGATCGTCCTGCTACCGGAGTCGCTTAGCCGCGAGCAGGGATGACAGAAACCCCCTGATCTGCTTCTCGGCAGGGCAGGCGGCGTCCCCCGCGGGTGAGAGGTCAACACCACAGCCTCCATGAATGACGAAACTCTCAGAATTGCTGATCATTGCTACAATGAACTTTCGATTCATTGTCGCGAGGAGTGCCGATCATGCCGAACACGAACAAACCATCCGCGGATGGAGGCACTGCGTCGCGCACCGAGCGGCGCAAGGCTCGCACCCGTGCGAGCCTGGTTCGTGCCGGTCAGCAGCTGATCGCGCAGGGGCGCACGAGCGTCGCAATCCTCGAGATCACTCAGCTTGCCGATGTCGGTATGGGCTCGTTCTACAACCATTTCGAGAGCAAGGAGGAGCTCTTCGATGCTGCTGTGGACGATGCGCTGGAGCGCCACGGCGCCCTCATGGATGAGCTGACGGCAGACCTCGAAGATGCTGCCGAAGCCTTCGCCCAGAGTTTTCGCCTGACGGGCCGGCTCCATCGCGCCTACCCCGAGCTCAGCAAGGTGCTGATCTCCACGGGGGCTCGCCTGGTCACCTCGAAGCAGGGCCTGACTCCGCGTGCACTGAGGGACATCGCCCGTGGTGTCGAGACGGGGCGGTTCACCATGATCGACCCCGAGATCGCGCTCGTACTGGCAGGAGGGTCCGCGCTCGCACTGGGTCAACTGCTGCACGATCACCCCGAGCGCGACGACGCGACGACCACCGACGAGACGACCGAAGCGCTGCTTCGGACGTTCGGTCTGACTGCCGAGGAGGCTGCCGAGATCTGTAGCCGACCATTGCCTGAGGTCACGGTGTCCCTGGACGGCTCAGCCGCCTAGCGATGTAGCTAGGCGGCTGAGCCCCGCGGTCAGGCGGGGATCTCGTCGATGCTGACCGGCTCCTGCTTGGTCACGCCGTTGTAGTCGTGACGGAAGGTGCTCGAGTGCGGATAGGCGCTGCGGCGGGACCGCATGACCGACCCCAGCGGTCGGTGCGCAGCCAGTGCGTGCCACGGGTTGAACGACAGCACGTCGTCGGCGTAGCGCCGCCTCGCGTCGCTGTAGGGATCCTGGGCCGGCAGGTGCACAGTGGCCACGACCTGGTGGGGCGAAAGCTCATCCGACCACAGCACCGAGGCGTCCTCGATCGGCATCCGCTCGACGTCCACACACAGCTGGGCTCGCAGGTCGTACTCGGCGCCCTGCTCAGCGAAGAAGTCTCCGACGAGCTCGCGCAGCGCGGACTCGCCGAGCTCGGAGTCCACGGGTTGCCCGGTCAGGTTCTTGACGTTGGTCGAGCGCGGTGCGACCGACAGCTTTGCGACGTGGTCGCCGTAGCGCATGGCCGCCATCGAGTGGAAGGTCTCGCCGAGGATGTGGTTGTTCTGCGCCGCGAGGGTCTCCACGGCCGGCGGGATCGGCCGGTGCAGGCGTGTCAGGACGGCATCGGCGACCCGCGCGCCCGCACCGAGGACCTTGAGCTGTTGATCGCTCTGTCGAGGCTGGCTCTCGAGGAGGTTCTGCAGCTTGGCGTACTCCCCGATCGTGCCGAACGGGAGGGTGGGGTGGTTGACCAGGAGGAAGTCCTGGGTGCTGAAGCCATCCTCGACGGCCCGGTCCCCGGCCACGCCGAGGACCTTCATGGCGAACCCGCGCTGGACGGGGACCTGATCCGAACGGAGGTCGCCGGGGGCGGTCGAGAGGCGCACCACGATCGGGAACGTTGCCGGCGCCTCGAACAGGCCCTGTGCGAGGTGCTCCGGTAGGTCCGCGTGGACGCGCAGCTCGCCCACGAGCACTCCGTGGCTCTTGGCATGCGCATCGCGCAGGCCGTGCCGGTGCTTCGCGGCCACCTGCTGGTTGGCCTTGAGCATGGCTGCTACGACCTGTCGGGTCAGTTCCTCCTCGTCGGGGAAGGGTTGTTCGAGGTCGTCGCTGTATCGGACGTAGCCGATGGGTTCGGTCATGATGATCTCCGGTTCAAGCCGTTGGTTCCTGGCTCAGCCAGGTGATGGCGGACAGGCTGGGCATGAAGAGGTACTCCCCACCCAGCAGCGTGTTGAAGCTCTGAATGCCCTGGACACGGCGCGGAGGCGTGCCCGGAACCGTGAAGTACGCCCCCTTGTCCTGGTTGGAGATGAGCGGGTCCTTCTCCTTGTCGAGGCCGGCGAAGTTGCCCGAGTTGACCCACTCGCTCTGCAGGAACTCGACGGTGTCGATCGCCCGTGCGCTGAGCGCGATGAAGTCCAGGCCGCGGCTTCTCCCGTCGTCGCGCACCTCTCCGTCAGGGACAGGGTCGCCGTAGGACGTGCTGCGACGGATGAGCCGGCGAATCCTGAGGTCACTGAGGATCTCCAGCTTGGAGTCGCGCGGGTTCATGCGCCGAATGTGCGATCCCAGCGGAGTACGCAGCCCGCGTGGGTCATCGGCGTACTTGAACTGGTTCTGCCGTCTCGGATCCTCGCCGAGCGCCGGGTCGTCGCGGTCCGGCGAGAGGGCGAGCGGGGCGCCGCTGCGCCATCGCCCCACCAGTTTCGCCGCGAGCAGCTCTCGCTCCTCGGCGGTGCAGGCGTTGTCATGCAGGAACCGATTGAACGCCGCGACGTGGGAGTGGTACTTCCGGAAGACCAGGTACGTGCCGTTGCGCCCCAGGACGCTCGGGCTCGGCATCGGCAGCGGTCGGCCCGTCTCACTGGGATAGCCGAGCACGAACTCGCCCGGCGCGATCGGCCGCCCGTCGCCGGGCATCGTCTCCGCACCGCTTCCTTCGACCGCCGGCTGTGTGAAGCCGTCGCGGTAGCCGAACACGTTGAACCCGGTGGCCCCGAAGTCCTGGTGCGACAAGAGGTCGACCCCCGCCACCCCGGCCAGTTCGCGCTCGTAGCCGGCGACGGCCTCCTGCCAATCCTCCTTGCGCTCGGCGTAGACGCTGACAGCAAGATGAGCGCGGCCGGTACCGAAGGGGAACTCCCAGTGTTGCGGAGCGTTGGGCTCGGTGTCGCGAAGTCTCTCGGCGCGGGCTGCCATCCCGGCACGGAAGTTGGCAGGGAACGAGGCCAGACTCTCCTCGGAGACCCCCAGTGCCTTCAGCCCCGTGTAGCTGATCGCCAGGATGGTCCACGCCGGGACGGGCTTGTCCCAGCTCGCCGCGGAGGTGATCCGCGGCGCCAGCCGCCGCAGGAGCTCCCTGCCGGCCGCGGCATCGGTGATCTCCAGGATCGCGTGTGTGCCGAAGTACGGCTCGGGCCGCGCTCGCAGGACTGCCGCCTGGATGTCGTCCAGTTCGAGCGTCGGCTGTTTGGTCAGGCGGCGGAACAGGTCCATGGCCGCGCGGGGTCAGTTGAGCTCTGTGAGGAAGTTCTGCACCGTGCGGTCGAGTCGCTTCAGACGTTTGGCACCGGCGACCGTGAGACTGGGATGGGCTACGAACCACGCTTCGGCCGGGAGCTGGTACTGGACGATGAAGTCCTTCACCTCCGGCGAGTGGATCCCGGGCCAACCCTCGACGTTGCCGAACAGGTGGTCCATCATCTCGGGGATCTTGGTCGCGAAGTCGTCGATGTAGGGGTCCCACTCACCGTCGTAGGCAGTGGCGAAGAGCAGCTTGGTGTCGTTGTCGAGGAACACGAACCGCATGTTGTGCAGCGTCCCGACCTGGCCTGCGCCGGCCAGGTTTCCCTCGACGAGGTCGAAGAACTTGCGCAGCTTCTCAGCACCACCCGGCTTCAGCGGCATGATCGCCGTCAGCTCTGACACCTCGCCGCTCTTGGCACCGACGCGGCCGGCTGAGGTGACCGCATGCTCGGCCATCTCCTCCTTGTCGGCCAGCAGCTCGGCCACACGCACCTTCAGTGCGATCTTGGCGTCGCCGACGACGGCGTCGACCTTCTCGCGGATGGTGGTCGGCAGACCCTGGAATCGGTTCTCGAGATCGCGGTCACTCATGGTTCCCCCTCGGTTGATGGATGGCGCCCCGAACTGAGGCTGTGCCACGACAGTACCCCAACTCTGACGAATTTGTCAGTCCTGCTGGTTTCGACAAACAGTCAATATCGCTGGCACTCGAATGCATGTGGCCGTATCGCCACTTCACGAATGACGATTTCGTCAGCAAGGTCTTGACTGAGGATATGCTCGTAAGTGACGATTGTCTCAGTTGAGATGAAGGGAGTGGATGATGGCTGGCCATCACGGCACGCACGACGACCTCCACAGTGAGCAAGGCGCCTTGCGCGGCGAGCACCCGGGCCGGGCGGCCGACCCGGTGATCAAGGTGCGCGACCTCGCCTGGCTGGAGTTCCAGAAGCCCGACCTCGCGGCGTCGGAGCGGTTCGCCCAGGCGTTCGGGTTCAGCACGCTGACCCGCACAGCAGACGAGCTCCTCCTCCGTGGCACCGAGGCGGGTGGACCCTGCGTCATCGTGCGCAAGGGACCTTCCAAGTACCTGGGTGCGGCCTTCCAGGCGGCGGATGCCTCCGATGTCCTGCGGCTCGCGGGGGCAGCGGGCTCGAGCGCCGCACAGCTCCCGGAGAACCTCGGGGGCCTTGGCGTCGATCTGGTCGACCCGAGCGGTGCCCGGGTGCGGGTGGTGGCCGACCTGTACGAGCATCCCGCCCTGCCTGGTCAGCCAGCACAGACCATCAACACCGGCCAGCAGACCCTGCGGGTGAACCGGACCCAGCGGCCCGCGCGCGAGCCGGCCCGCGTCGAGCGGTTGGGCCACGTCGTACTTCAGACCACCAAGTACCTCGAGACGCTCGACTGGTATCTGAGGCACCTCGGCCTGATCGTCAGTGACTTCAAGTACTTCGAGGGCCAGCGGGACCGTGGCCCCACGATGAGCTTCATCCGATGCGACCGCGGTCCGGAGCCGGCCGATCACCACACGCTGGCGATGACGCTGGGGCCTCGCAACCGCTACGTGCACTCGGCCTACCAGGTCGCCGATCTGGATGCGCTCGCGGCGGGCGGAGAGCACCTGCTCGCGCTGGGCTACTTCCGGTCATGGGGGATCGGTCGTCACATCGAGGGCAGCCAGATCTTCGACTACTGGCGCGACCCCGACGGGTTCCTCGTCGAGCACTTCACCGACGGGGACCGCTTCGACAACACCCTCGAGCCCGGCTGGTCCCCGATGACCGCCTCCGGCCTGGCCCAGTGGGGCCCGTCGGCTTCTGCCGACTTCATGGGTGTCTCACCCCGACGCGCCGACACCTTCCGCGAACTCGGTTCGATGCTCACCTCGCTGCGCGGTGACAACGAGTTCGACCTCTCCCGCCTCCGCGGCCTCCTGAAAGTTGCCTCCTCATGACCATCTCCGTACTCCGAACCGCCAACGCCTGGTGGGTGCAGAAGGCCGACGGCGCCACCCGCGTCGAGACCGAAGCCCTCACTACCGCCGACCTGCTGGCCGACCGGGCCTCCGTGGTGGCGGCGTTGTCGCAGCCGGCCACGGCCTCGGTGGAGGACCTCGACCTGGTCTCGCCGGTGACGGTGCCGTGCCGGGTCGTGGCGCAGATGACCAACTACGCCTCCCACGTCAAGGACGCGGGCATGAATCCGGCGAGCATCCCGCTCACCTTCTTCCGCAAGACCTCAGGATCGATCAGTGGCCCCTACGACGAGGTCGTACGTCCGCCCCATGTCGGTCTGCTCGACTACGAGGCCGAGATCGGCATCGTGATCGGCCGCTCGATGCCGGTCGGCACCACGATCACCGAAGACACCCTCGCAGACTTTGTCGCCGGCCTCGTGATCACCAACGACGTCTCCGCACGCGACGTACAGCTGCCCAAGACCCAGTTCTTCGAGGCCAAGTCCTACCCCACGTTCACCCCGACCGGCCCGGCCCTGCTGCTGCTCGAAGCCGACGACCTGAAGCGGTTCACCGACCTCCGTCTGCGACTGTGGGTCAACGGCGAGCCACGCCAGGACATGACCGTCGCCGACATGATCTACAGCCCCCTCGAGGCGCTCCAGGCACTGTCCCTCTTCCAGCGCCTCGATCCCGGTGACCTCCTGCTCACCGGCACCCCCGTCGGCACCGCACTCAGCGCACCCCCGAAGCCGATCGAGATCATCGGCTCCTTGCTGCCACCCGCGACCAAGTGGCGGATGTTCTTCAAGGCACAGGGCAAGAACCCGAAGTACCTCGCGGAAGGCGACGTCATCGAGATCGCCATCGCGACCGACGACGGCGCCCTTGACCTGGGCCGGCAGCGCACCGAGGTGAAGCACGGATGAACAGCATGCTCTGGCCGACCTACGACGCGCCCAGCGACCTGACCGCCATCGAGGCGGTCGCTCTCAGCAGCCGCGGGCTGCCCGAGTCCACCTACTCCCTCCTGAGCCGAGCAGCCTCTCTCTGGCCCGACCGGGTGGCCGTGTCCGTCCTCCCCGACGCCGCACGATGGGAGCAGCCCTCCGAGCGGACATTTCGAGAACTTCTCGCGGATGTGCATCAGGTCGCCAACCTGCTGCACGGCCTCGGCATCGACCGAGGCGATACCGTCGCGCTCCTGTCTCCGAACTGCGGCGAGCTCATCACCGCGACACTCGCTGCGCAGCTTGCCGGCGTCGCGGCCCCGATCAACCCCGGACTCTCCCCCGACCACATCACGCAGCTCCTGAACAAGTCCGGCGCCCGGGTACTCATCGCCGCCGGTCCCGAACTCGACCCAGGTGTGTGGCAGACGGCCTGCGAGATCGCGTCCCAGGGTGAAGTGGACGCCCTGCTGGTGCTGCGACCCACCGCCGGCGATGGACCGGCCGAGCCGCTTCCCGCGATCGGCGACGTACGTCTGGAGTACCTGTCCGCACTGGCTCAGGATGAACCTGACTTCGGCTTCGCGGGGGTCGAGCCCACCAGCGGCGACCTGGCTGCCGTCTTCCATACGGGCGGGACCACCGGCACTCCGAAACTGGCCGCCCACACGCACGCCAACGAGGTCTCGGACGCCTGGATGATCGCGGCCAACGGCCTGCTCGACGAAGACAGCACCGTGTTCGCCGCGCTCCCGTTGTTCCACGTCAACGCCTTGGTCGTGACCGTACTGGCACCACTCTTCAAGGGGCAGCGCGTCGTTTGGGCCGGACCGCAGGGCTACCGCGACGTGAATCTCTACGGGTGCTTCTGGCGGCTGGTCGAGCGCTACCAGATCGCTGCCATGAGCTCGGTGCCCACCGTCTATGCCGTCCTGGCCGCGTGCCCGGTGGACGCCGACATCACCTCCCTGCGCTTTGCGTTGGTAGGCGCCTCTCCCCTGCCGCCGGCCGTACGCGAGAGCTTCGAGACCCACACGGGAGTCGCTTTGGTGGAGGGGTACGGACTCACCGAGGCCACCTGCGCCAGTGCCCGCAGCTTCCCGTACGCCCCTCGTCCGGGGGCGGTCGGGCAACGACTGCCCTACCAGCAGGTCAAGACCGTGGAGATCTCTCCGAGTGGCGAGTGGGTCGACCTGCCGGACGGCACCGTCGGCATCCTGGCGATCAAGGGGCCGACAGTCTTCCCGGGCTATGTCACCGGCCGCAGCAGTGAGGGGCGCCTCCTGCTCGACGGCCTCGGCAAGCTCCGCGACGGATGGCTCGACACCGGCGACCTGGCCTGGATCGACGCCGAAGGCTTCGTCCACCTGGCCGGCCGCGCCAAGGACCTGATCATCCGTGGGGGCCACAACATCGACCCCGCCATCATCGAGGACGCCCTGCTGTCCCATCCTGAGGTCACGGCTGCGCAAGCGGTCGGCAGACCGGATGTGCACGCCGGCGAGGTGCCCGTCGCATTCGTCACGTTGATGCCCGGTGCCGCCGCGACCACCGCCGAATTACGAGACTGGGCACGCGACAACGTGGCCGAGCAGGCCGCCGCGCCCAAGTCCGTCACCGTCCTCGAGGCCATGCCGGTCACCGACGTCGGCAAGCCCTACAAACCCGCCCTGCGGGCTGACGCGACCCGCGACGCGGTCGTGGCCGCCCTCGCCGGCGTCGACGGCGTCGCCGAGGTCCGTGGGCTGGTCGAGGACGGCGGTGTGGTCGCCGAGATCGAGACCACGACCGGACTCGACGAAGCGCACGTCAAGGACGCTCTCGGGCGATATCCCATCGCCTGGCGCCTCGTCGCCGCGATCCTCCCCCTCTCTCAGATGCACGACCGACCGTAGGAACCTCGATGACTGCTCTGACCATCCTCACGGTCGCCCTGGCCGCTGTCTTCGCAGCGCTGGGCGCGGCCAAGCTGCTCGCTCTGCCCGCCATGGCTCAGCGAGCGGCCCACGTCGGATTCGGCGTCGCCGCCTACCGCGGCATCGGTGCCCTCGAGATCACGGGTGCGGCAGGGCTGCTCCTGGGACCAGCCTCGAGGTTCATCCCCATCGCGGCCGCGCTCGGACTGTTCCTCCTTCTCGGTGCAGCGACCTTCGTTCATATCCGCGCCGGTGACGGACCCAAGGAAGCAGCCCCGGCTCTGGTGCTCGGCTGCCTGACCGTAGTCCTCGCATTCGGACTGGGGAGCCTCCGATGAACTCAACAGCTCCTTCCGAGACCTACCCGGTCGTCATCGCCGGCGCAGGCCCGACGGGCGTCACCGCCGCAACACTGTTGGGTCACTACGGAATCCGATGCCTCGTGCTGGATCGCTGGGACGGGGTCTACCCCCAGCCTCGCGCTGTACATCTGGACGACGAGATCTACCGGATCCTCGCCGAACTCGGGTTGGAGGACGAGTTCGCCGCGATCTCGCGACCGGCGCACGGTCTGCGGCTCGTCAACCGGCATCTCCGGGTTCTGGCAGAGTTCGACCGGCGAGGCGAGCAAGGACGCCACGGGCATCCGCGCGCGAACATGTTCGACCAGCCGGACCTCGAGCACCTGCTCCGCACGAACCTGAAGGACCAGCCGAGCGTCACCGTGCGTGGCAACGCCGAGGTCACCGACGTGACCCAGGACGGCCATGGCCGTGCCCGCGTCGACTTCACCGATCGGGTCACCGGCGCCCACGAGTCGGTCCTGGCGACGTACGTCCTCGGCTGCGACGGAGCGAACAGCGTGGTGCGGACCTCCATCGGAGCCCGGATGGAGGACCTCCACTTCGAGCAGCGCTGGCTCGTCGTGGACGTCGCCACCTCGGCTGACCTCGACCAGTGGGAAGGCGTCCACCAGGTCTGCGACGCCGCCCGTGCCGCGACATACATGCGCATCGGCGAGACCCGGTACAGGTGGGAGTTCCAGCTGCTACCGGGAGAGACCGCGGATGACTTCGCCTCGCTCCAGGCGCTGCTTCCGATGATCCAGCCCTGGGTGAAAGGCACCGCCATCTCCTATCTGGAACTCGTCCGAGTCGCGGAGTACACCTTCCGCGCACAGGTCGCGGACCGGTGGCGCGATGGCAATGTGTTCGTGCTGGGCGACGCCGCTCACCTGACGCCGCCGTTCATCGGCCAGGGAATGGGCGCAGGCCTCCGAGATGCGATGAACCTCAGCTGGAAGATCGCCGGCGTGCTGGTCGGAGATCTCCCCGAGAGCGTGCTGGAGACCTACGAGGCCGAGCGCAAACCCCATGCTCGTGCACTGATCCGCATCGCCAAGCTCATGGGCGTCCTGATGACCCAGGGCGGCCGCGCAGGCGACACCGCTCGCCGCGTCCTTGCCCCGCGCCTGCGCTACATCCCGGGCATCCGTTCCAAGATCCTGGACAGCGAGACCCCCGCACTGGCGCGTACCGCACTCGTCAGGAGATCGAGGATTCGCCGCTCACCAGCAGGGCGTTTGGCACCGAACGCGGCCACCTCCGAGGGCCGTCGGTTCGACCAGACCGTCGGACACCGGTTCGCGGTCATCTCCGCGCAGCCCCTCACCGCCTCTCAACGGTCGCTCCTGACCAGTCGGGGCGCGGTCGCGGTCGAGGCCCCCGCCGGCTCCCCACTCCACGACTGGCTCACGCACAACCGCATGACCGCGGCGTTGGTGCGGCCAGATCGAGCGGTCATGCTTGCCAGTCGCGACGTGGCCGCCGTCTGCGCCGCGACCCCGAACTTCTGCCCCAAGCCCTCGTAGGACGATGTCCACCGGCACGGGGAACTCAAGGGCCTCGGGTTAGGGAGTTGCGGCATGCGCGACGAGAGCGTGTCGAGCCAACCGAAATCACCAGCAGACGGCAATCGGCCCGCCACCTTTTCGCAGGTGGCGGGCCGATTGGTCGGTCGGCACAGGTTACAGATACTGACCCGTGTTGGAGACCTGCTCGATCGAACGGCCGGGCTCGGTGCCCTGCTTGCCGGTGATGAGCGTGCGGATGAAGACGATCTGCATGGAGGCAACTCGAGCGCCTCGTCAGGTCCGGGGACATCGTGGGAGAGGTACCGAAGCCCAGCGTGGTGTTGACACCGTCAACAGCTCCTGGAGACGAAGCGCGACTCCCGTCGAAGAAGCCCAGGGGCACAGCCACTCACACGCAGGTTCCGTCCGGCCCTCGGAGGTGGCCCTAAACGTCTCGCGATCGATCTTGGCGGTCGTGTACGCCGACAGGGCGGCTACGTCCCTTCGATCAACTCCTTCAGAGTTCTAGCGTGCTTGTGCACCTCAAAGTTTCGGAAGGGCGTTCGATGCTCCTCAAGCCTGTCCTGGCGCTGATGAGCCGCAAGATCCGATCCCGCGCCAAGAAGCTCGGCGTGCGCTACTCGTTCCTCCTCATGGAAGCCAACGGCACCCAATTCAAGACTCTCGCCGCGCTCTACGACGACGGCATCCTCCAGCCGGTCCTCGACCGCACCTTCCCCTTCGCCGACACAACCGAAGCGATGACGTACCTCGACCAGGGCAAGGCCAACGGAAAGATCGTGGTGACCCGATGAGCATCCCCGGCAACGAGCCCGTCCGCGAAGGCCTTCATCAAGCGGCTCCAGGAACGCACCATCGACCGTGACCGGCCAGCCAGCTGATCATCTACCCCAACTCCGGTCATGGCGGGATCTTCCAGTTCCACGAGAAGTTCGCCCCGGTCGCCGCCGACTTCCTCACCGACTGACCTCCGCGCCGGGGTGCCTACCGCCGAGGCCGACGCACCAGGCGCGGGGTGAGGCACTGCGCGGACCGGGATCTCGCGGCGCCGAGCCAGAGTCCGGCACCGTAGGCGAGGTCGTCGAGGCGGCGGCCGATGAGGGTCGTGGGCCGGATGTCGGTCTCGTGGAATGCGACGGCGGTGTCGACGACGAGCGCGGCGAGCACCATCCGGCGTGCGGTTCGGCTGAACAGACAGGCGACCAGCGTGAGCGGCCACCAGTGGCGCAGCAGGAGCGCCGACTCCTGACGCAGCGACCAGCCGAGTCCTCGGACGGCCAGACGCGAGGCGAGGCCACGGCGGCCGGGTACGTCGGGCAGAGCCTCCGAGACGACGCGGCTGCCCCAGACCAGCGAGGCGAGAGCCGCGGGTACCGACCACCAGCGGCCGGCGAGGATCGCGGCTCCGGCCGCCGCCATCGCCGGGGAGAGTACGGCCGGGGCGACCGCCGAGCCGTGACGGCGCCCGAGCTCGGCGCCGCCGGTGCCGTAGACGAGCTTGCGGCCGAGCCAGCCGCGTACGGTGCCGCGGACCTCGTGCAGGGCCACGAGATCCGGCGCGTAGCGGACGACGTGTCCGGCCTCGACCAGTCGCCAGACCAGGTCGACGTCCTCGCCCACGCGCAGGTCGCCGGCGAACCCGCCGACCGCTCGCAGGGTCGTGGTGCGGGCGACCAGGCAGGCCGACGGCAGCCAGCCGACCGCCGCGCCGGGACGTACCGAGCACGCTCTGGAGCCCAGGGAGAGCGAGGAGGCGGCCATGTCGTGGCGTTCGAACCACGCCGGCCGCGCCTTGGCGCTGTGCCCGCGCACCAGCGGCCCCACCAGCGCGACCCGAGGGTCCACGAGATGACCGGCCAGCTGCGCGAGCACCTCCGGGGCCGCGGTGACGTCGGAGTCGACGAAGGCGACGTAGGTCGTGGCGACCCGCGCGAGCCCGGCGTTGCGGGCGCCGGCAGGTCCCCGGTTGTCGGTCAGCGCGAGGAGGGTGGCGCCGTGGCGGCGTACGACCTCCGCGACGGCATCCGGGGCGCGGGAGGCGTCGTCGACCACGATGACGCCGAGCCCGCTCAGCGCGGCCAGGCAGCGGTCGAGGAGCTCGGGTCGGTCGTGGGCCGGGACGATGACGGTGAGGTCGGCAGGGTCGGCGGGCGTCAGGCCCGCGGGGTCGGCGAGGTTGCCGTCGAGCAGGCGGCGGGCAATGAGGTCGGTGGTGGCATCGTGGACCCGCACCTGCCTGCCGATCACACGGTCGGCGGCCGTGGACGCCAGGCGCATGGACCGCAACGGGGAGCCGCCGACCAGCGACAACCCACCGTCCGCCGTGGGCAGGAGACGTACGTCATCGCGCACCCGCACCGTGAACCCATCCGGCAGCCTCATCCGCCGAAGTGTCATCCGCCGAAGCCTCCGTCGGCGGCGACGACCGAGCCGTTGAGCACCGCCCCGGCACGCGAGCAGGCGTGGACGACGGTCGCGGCGACCTCGTCGGGCATGAGCGGGCGGCGTAGGAGCTGATGGGCGGCGAGGTCGTCCGGACTGACCTCGTAGAGGTCGGCGGTCGCAGCGAGCATCGCGGTGTCGGTGGAGCCCGGCGAGACGGCGCAGGCGGTCACGCCCGTGCCGGCCAGGTCGGCGGCCAGGCCTCTCACCAGGCCGATCACGGCATGCTTCGCGGCGTTGTAGGCGGCGAGGTGGAACAGTCCGCGCGATCCTGCGGCGGAGGCGAGCGCGACGAACCGGCAGCCGCTGGGGTCGGGCCCGGCGAGCATCGCGGGGACGGCGGCCGCGGCGGTGTTCCAGACTCCGGCGACGTCGATCTGCCACTGCAGGTCGAGCGAGGTGTCCTCCCACAGCGGGCGCCCGCCGGCGATCACCGCCGCACCTGCGACGGCGACGTCGACGCGCCCCCACCTCTGTCTCGCGGCGTCCACCGCGGCGGTCAGCGCCGCCGGGTCCCGTACGTCACCGACGACCGGCTCGACCCAGCCGGGCGGGAGCGAGGCGACCAGGGTGTCCAGGTCGGCCTTCGTGGCCTGCGGATAGCCGGCCGGAGAGTCCTCACCCGCGCACCAGTCGAGCGCCACGACGCGTACGCCCTCGGCCACCAGACCGCGCACGGTCGCCGCGCCGATCCCGCGCGCAGCACCGGTCACCAGCGCCACCCGTCCCACCTCGTCTGCGTCCACCGCATCAGTCTTCATCGCGCCGCGACGCCGATCTTGACGCGGTCGTAGGCGGCGAAGGTCATCTCGGTGAGAATCAGTTTCCCGATTTCGGCACTTGCGCCGGTGGGGTCGCCGAGGACTCCGTTGGCCGAAACTGCCTCCACCCCACCGGAGCGCATCTGAGGAAGCAGCTCCCGCAGCGGGCGGGTGCTGCCCGGCGTGGCTCGCTTCAGGCGTACTCGTTCAGGGGCCAAGTGCAGCATCAGGGAGGTCTCGGTGAGCCCGGCGTGCGGGTCGGCGTACGGCACCTGGCAGGGCACCCAGGCGACGTCGCGACCTTCAGCGCGGAGGATTCTGACCGCGGCCTTGAGTCCGTCGAGATTTCCTCCGTGCCCATTGACGAAGACGATCCGGGAAGCCCAGGTGGTCAGTGAACGGCCGAGCTCGACGAGCAGGCTGGTCAGTGCCTCGGTGCCGATCGAGATAGTTCCGGGAAACGACTGGTGCTCGCCGCTGGCACCGATCGGCACCGCCGGGGCGACGGAGGCGCCGATGAGCGGGGCGAGCTCGTCGGCCACCGCGGTCGCGATCACCGTGTCGACGTCGAGGGGAAGGTGGGGGCCGTGCTGCTCGGTGGACCCCACCGGCACCAGGATCGTGCCGCCCGGCACGATCTCCGGCCAGGGGCGGTCGACCAGGCTCACGGCCGGTCCGATGGTTGGCCCAGGGCGAGCTCGAAGCCGTCGGGGATCACCAGGTCCTCCGGGGTGAGGTCGTGGATGGAGGCCTTGCCCATGCCCAGGACCGCGGAGTCGAGGCCGTTGCGGAGGATGTCGAGGACGTTCTCGACGCCGGCCTGGCCGTTGGCGCCCAGGCCCCACAGGTAGGCACGGCCGACCATCACCGCACGCGCGCCCAGGGCGAGCGCCTTGGCGACGTCGGAGCCGCGGCGTACGCCACCGTCGAGGAGCACCTCGATCTGGTCGCCCACCGCGGTGGCGATCGGGGGCAGCACCCGGATGGTGGCCGGGGTGCCGTCGAGGTTGTTGCCGCCGTGGTTGGAGACCGAGATCGCGTCCACGCCCGCGTCGACCGCGCGCAGTGCGTCGTCGACCCGGCAAACGCCCTTGAGCATGAACGGCTTGCCCTGACCAGAATTGTCGGCAGTCAGGTCCTTCCAGGTGCTCACCATCCAGGCGACGTCGTCCCACGACGGGGGCGGCGTGGTCATCCACTCGTAGTAGGCACCGAAGAACGTGGGCGGCTCCCCCAGGCTGCCGTCGTCGGCGATCGGCGCCAGGTTGGGGGCGGTCAGGTCCGGGATGCCGCCGCTGCGGGCGTACGCCGCCAGCCATCTCCCCCGGCTCATCACCTGGGGCGCGAACCGGAGCATCGCGGAGAGGTCGACCTTCTCGGGGATCTCCGGGCTGCCCCAGTCACGGCCCATGGAGAAGGACCAGTCCAGGGTGGCGATCAGCGCCTTCGCCCCGGCGGCGTGCGCCCGGCACATCCGGCGGATCATCACATCCCGGTCACCGGTCCAGTACATCTGGAAGAACGTCGCCGCGTTGGCCGCCACGACCTCCTCGACCGACTTCGAGGCGAAGTTGGACAGCCCCATCACCGTGCCCCGCGCCGCCGCCGCCCGCGCGACCGCGACCTCACCGTCGGGATGGACGGCCTGTACGCCGGTGGGCGAGATGATCACCGGGAACCCGATCTCCTGGCCCAGCACCGAGGTCGCCAGCTCGCGCTTGTCGTGATGGCCGGCCACGTGCGGCGCCAGCCCGAGGTCGGCGAACGCCTGCTGGTTGTCCGCGATCGTCTGGCCACGCTCCGAGCCGGCCAGCAGCGCGGCGTACACCGGCTTCGGCAGCCGCTTGCGGGCACGCTCCTGCGCCACCGCGACGGACTCGAACCACGGGTTCTGCTTCCAGGGATTCTTCCAGGGCATGTCTGATCTCGCTTCTGTCTTCAGAGGGTTCAGTTCGGGGCGAAGCCGGCCAGCGGCGACTCGGCGCAAGCACTCACCGGCGGGGCGAGGTCGGAGTCCGGACGCCGTCGGGAGAGCGTCAGCAGCACCGGCGCGTTGCGGCTTGGGGCGCTGCGGGAGTGGTCCTGGCCGACCGCGGGAATGGTCCGGGCACCGGCGAGCGCGGACTCGCCATAGCCCTGGACACACTCGGGGTCCGGCCCGTCCAGCGGCAGTCCAGTGAAGAACTTCGCGGCCATGCAGCCACCGCGGCAGGAGTCGTAGTGGGCACAACCCGAGCAGGCGCCACCGGTCTGCGGCTCCCGCAGCTCCTGGAAGAGTGCCGAGGTCTTCCACACGCTCTCGAAGCCGCCGTCGGTGAGCAGGTTGCCGGCCAGGAACTGGTCATGGATCGCGAACGGACAGGCGTAGACATCCCCGACGGGGTCGATCAGGCACACCACCCGGCCGGCGCCGCACAGGTTCAGACCAGGCAGCGCACCGCTGCCGTCCGCGGGCCCGAAGGCGGCCAGGTGGAAGAAGGAGTCACCGGTCAGCACATTGTCTCCGTTGGCGACAAGCCATTCGTACAGCTCCCGCTGCTGCTCGGGCAGCGGATGGAGCTCGTCCCACACATCCGCCCCGCGGCCCGAGGGACGCAGCCGGGTCAGCCGCAGCGTCGCCCCGAACCGGTCGGCGATCGCCTTGAACTCGTCGAGCTGCCCGATGTTCTCGCGGGTGCAGACCACGCTCACCTTGGCGTCACCGAACCCCGCCTCGTGCAGGTTGCGCAGCGCGGTGATCGCGGTGTCGTAGGACCCCGTCCCCCGCACCCGGTCGTTGACCTCGGCGGTGGCGCCGTCGAGCGAGATCTGTACGTCCACATAGTCGCTGCCCGCCAGCCACCGCGCCCGCTCCGGGGTGAGCCGGACGCCGTTGGTCGAGAACTTCACCCCGACGTCGTGGGCGACGGCATATTCGACCAGGTGCCAGAAGTCGGAACGTACGGTCGGCTCGCCACCGCCGATGTTCACGTAGAAGACCTGCATCCGCTGCAGCTCGTCGATCACCGCCTCGCACTGCTCGGTGGTCAGCTCGCGCGGGTCGCGCCGGCCGCTGCTCGAGAGGCAGTGCGCACACTCCAGGTTGCACGCGTAGGTCAGCTCCCAGGTCAGACAGATCGGCGCATCCAGGCCGAGCTCGAAGTGCTCCACCAGCTTCATCACAGTCTCCTCACGCCACGGGACGGATCATGTCGGTCCGGGCCAGGCCGGAGAGCGCAGCGACGTACGCAGCGTGCTGGCCCTCCGGCACTCCCGATGCCACGAGCGCACCACGCACATCCGGGTGCGACCCCAGGGCACGCACCACCGCCACCAGCTCGGGACGCTTGAGGAAGGTCAGCTTCCGGTTCCCGAAGTGGTAAGCCAGCGCCCCGAACGGCTCGGGCCGCAACGCGACCGACGGCGACAGCGCCCACGCGCTCTCCAGCGTGACGAGCATCAGTAGACGCCGCACATGCCGTCGATCGAGACCTCTTCGATCAGCGACTCCTCGGTCATGGCCTCGTCCACTACCTGGGTGTTCTCTTCAGGATTCATGACAGCTCTCCTTCATCTCGGGTGACGTACGACACATTAATGACACTCAAGGTCAAAAAGATAGGGGTTCGCCAGAACCGGCAACTCTTTTGCCTACGGCGCGACTGAGGCTGCTGATAGATTCGGACGAATGCCGACCAGCCCCGCCCCCGCGACGCGGCGCAGCTCGCTCCGCGGACGCCCCGCCGCCACCACGCACGCGGAGATCGAGCAGGCTGCCTTCCAGCTCTTCGTGACCAGGGGCTTCGAGGCCACCACCCTCGACGACATCGGCGAGGCGATCGGAGTCGGCAGGCGCACCATCACCCGCTACTACCCCTCCAAGAACGACATCCCCTGGGGACAGTTCGACCGCACCCTCGACGCCTTCCGCGAGATCCTGCGCTCCATGCCTGCCGACCTCCCGCTGCACGAGGCGGTCCACCGCGGCGTACTCGCCTTCAACGACTTCCCCGCCGACGCCAGCCCCAGCCACCGCGACCGGATGCGCCTGATCCTGACCACCCCGGCGCTCCAGGCTCACTCCGTGCTCCGCTACGCCAGCTGGCGCGAGGTCATCGCCAGATACGTCGCCGAGCGCACCGGCCTCCGCCCCGACGACCTCCTCCCCCAGACCATCGGCCAGGTCTCCCTCGCCCTCGCCCTGACCTCCTATCAGGCATGGCTCGCCGACGAGGACGCCTCGCTCCCCGACCTGCTCGACGCCACGATGGCCCACCTGCGCTCGCACCTCGCAAACTGACACCTGCGTGCCACAGAGCCGCAGCGACGGAGTGCGTCGCTGTGGCTTGTTTGCGCACACTTAGATCGCGAAACCAGCATCACCCACAGAAACACCATGGTGGCGTCGATGCCGTTGCCCGGGATCCGCCACGACACGAACGCCCTCACCCAGGGCGTGTCAGACGGAGGCGAGGAAGCTGCGGAGGAGTCGGGTGGTTTCTGCGGGGAACTGGTCGACGAAGAAGTGTCCGCTGGGCAGAGTCGCTGTTCGCATCCGTGACAACCGGGCGGACCACACTTGCTCCATGTCGATGAGCCGAGCGATTCCTCGCTCGCCCCAGAGCACCAGAGCCGGGCAGTCGACCTTGCGGTGGAGATCGGCCTCGTCCAGGCGCACATCGACCTCGCCTGCGGCACGGTAGTCGGCGCCGCTGCCGAAGATGAAGTCGCGATCACGCCAGGATCGACGGTAGGACGCGAGCTGTTCGGGGTCGAAGTCACTCAGCTCCATCGCTCCCCAGCCAGTCAGGCAGCCCTCGAAGAAGTAGTCGGGGTTGGCCGCGATGATCTCCTCGGGGTATGCCGCCGGCTGCTGCAGGAAGTACCAGTGCCAGTACGCCTTTGCCATGGCCGCGTCGACGCGCTGGAACATGTCGTAGGTGGGTGCGATGTCCAGCAGTGCGAGCGACCGCACAGCCTCGGGGTGGTCGAGGGCCATACGATGCGCGGTCCGTGCGCCGCGGTCGTGGCCGACCACATGGAACCGCTCGAAGCCCAGGGTCCGCATGACATCGACCTGATCCTGGGCCATCTGGCGGAAGCTGTAGTTGGCCAGGTCCTCGTCCTGGACGGGCTTGTCCGAGTCGCCGTAGCCACGCAGATCTGCGCAGACCACGGTGTGGTCGGCAGCAAGGGCTGGGGCTACCTGTGCCCACATCGAGAGGTTCTGCGGATAGCCGTGCAGGAGCAGCACGGGACTGCCACTGCCGCCGACGACCGTGTTGATGGTGATCGCGGTGCGGACCGCCTCCCGGCGGAAGTCATCGAACATGACTCACACTCTCCCGTAGTTCCGCACCGCTCGCCGCCCTCAGCCTCCCAAAGGATCACTAGGCGTTGACGTCGACGACCGTCCGCCCGCGCACAGTTCCGGCAAGCACCTGCTCGGCAACCTTGGCTGCCTGACCGAGTGGCACCGTAGTGGTCATCTGCTCGAGCAGGTCTGCGTCGAGGTTCGCTGCCAGCAGATCCCAGGCGTCGTTCCGCTTGGTCTGCGGAGCGTTGACCGAGTCGATCCCGGCCAGGGTGACGCCCCGCAGGATGAACGGAGCGACCGACCCCGGGAAGTCCAGTCCTTGGGCGAGCCCGCAGTTCGCAACGACTCCCCCATACCGGATCTGGCCGAGCACGTTCACCAGCGTATGGCTGCCGACGCTGTCGACGCCGCCTGCCCATCGCTCGCTCTGGAGCGGTGCCGCGGCCGGCTCCGAGAGCTCCCCACGCGAGACGATCGTGGAGGCACCCAGGCGACGCAGGTACGTCTCTTCGGCCGGTCGTCCGGTCGAAGCGTGCACCTCGTAGCCGAGCGCGGCGAGCAGTGCGATCGCGACCGAGCCGACGCCGCCGGCCGCACCCGTGACGATGACCGGTCCGTCCTGGGGCCTCAACCCGTGCTGCTGGAGGGCCACGACGCTGAGCCCTGCGGTGTAGCCGGCGGTGCCGATCGCCATCGCCTGCCAGGTGGTGAATCGCTCAGGTACCCGGGTGATCCACGCTGCGGGTACGCGTGCCTTGGTGGCGAAGCCACCGTTGTGGTTCACGGCCAGTCCCCACCCGTTGACGGCGACCGCATCGCCCGGCGAGAACCCGGACTCGGCCGAGGCCTCGACCACGCGGCCGGCGAGGTCGATGCCGGCGACCACCGGGAAGCGCTCCACCACCGGTACGGCACCGGTGACGCCCAGCCCGTCCTTGAAGTTGACCGCCGAGTACTCGACGGCGATCGTGACGTCGCCGTCTCCGATGTCCTCGTCGGGGATCTCGGTGAGCTCGGCGCGCTGGCCGGCATCGTCCTTCAGGATCTGTACTGCTCTCATCTGGTCTCCTTGGCAGGTGCTTGGTCGGCCCCGGGCTGTCCGAGGTCCGCGGGAGGGCGGGCGCCCGTCAGGCCAGGCAGAAGCCGGCGTCGATCTTGAACTCGAGGCCGGTGACGAAACGGGCCTCGTCCGAGACGAGGAACAGCACCGCGTCGCTGACGTCCTGGGCGTCGACCCATGGGGTCGGCATCGGGTTCAGCGTCGCGAAGACCTCGGCCGCCTGCTCACGTGTCGGATTGTCGATGTGGGGCATGAACAGCTTGTGCACAGCCTCGTTCTGCACCATGGGTGTGTCTGCGATGCTGGGGTTGACGGTGTTGACCCGGATCTTCTCAGCGGCCAACTCGAGGGCCATGACCCTCATCAGGCCGATGACACCGGACTTCGCGGCGACGTAGTGCGCCATGTTCGGCATCGCCCGGATGCCGAGCGCGGAGCTGGTCAGGACGATCGACCCACCCTGGCCGCCTGCCCGGATGTGCGGGATCGCGGCCTTGGCGGCGTAGTAGACGCCGGTGAGGTTGACGTCGATCATGTCCCGCCAGGTCTGCTCCGGCAGGGCTTCGGTCGGGCCTGCCGAGAGGATCCCGGCGTTCGCCACGGCGATGTCGAGCCGTCCGAGTTCCGCGACCCCGTCTGCTACGGCGGCCTCGAGTGCCGAGAAGTCCCTCACGTCGGCGTGGCTCGCCACGATCTTGCGGCCGAGGCCCTGGACGAGGTTCACCGTCTCCTTGAGTTCGGCCTCGGTCGCCAGGGGGTACGGCACGGAGTCGATCGGTTCGCAGATGTCGACCGCGATGATGTCGGCTCCCTCTGAGGCCAGCCGGACGGCATGTGCCCTGCCCTGTCCCCGGGCTGCCCCGGTGATGAAGGCGACCTTGCCTTCGACGCGTCCAGTCATGTTGTGCTCCTTGGTTGTGTGGATGAGTCCTGGATCAGTTCTTGTTCGCGAAGCCGCCATCGACCGTCAGAGTCGTCCCGGTGACGTAGCGGCCGTCGTCGGAGACGAGGTAGAGCACCGCGTTGGTGACGTCCTCGACCGAGACGAGGCCGACCGGCATCGCGTTGGTGACGTGCGAGACGAGCTCAGGGTTCGCCTCGAGGAAGGCGTCGATCGACGGGGTGACGATCATGGGCGTCTCCACCCCGGTCGGGTGCACGGTGTTCACCCGGATGGAGTGGGCCGCCAGATTGTTGGCATAGGACCGCATCAGCCCGACCAGGCCGTGCTTCGAGGCGACGTACGCGAGTGACCCCCGGGACGGCCCCAGGATTCCGCGCAGACCCGCCGTCGAGCTGGTCAGCACGATGGCCCCGCCTGCGCCGCGCTCGATCATCGACGGCACGACTGTCTCCAGGGTGTTGAAGACGCCGGTGAGGTTGATGTCGATCGTGTCCTTCCACGCCTCGTGCGGCTGGTCCACCGCGAACAGGGCAACCCCCGCGTTGGCGATGACGATGTCCACATGGCCGATCTCAGCGACGCCCTCCCGGAACGCCTCCTCGAGCTGCTGCTCGTCACGTACGTCCACCTCGACGGCGATCGCCCGACGACCCAGTGCCTCGACTGCCTTGCGGGTCTCGACCAGGTCTTCGGAAGTGGCCAGGTCGTAGCGCGCGGACGGCAGCTGCTTGCACATGTCCAGCGCGATGATGTCGGCGCCCTCAGCGGCCAGTCGCAGCGCATGGCCACGACCCTGTCCGCGGGCCGCACCGGTGATGAACGCGACCTTGTTCTCGACTCGTCCCATGACCTTCTCCTCGTTGTTCGATCCGAACGGGACCGGCCATCGTGGCCGCTCCGTGTGAAGCGAGGCGTCGTGGCTGCGGGTGCAGCCCGGCGTCGTGGTTCATCAGCGCGCTGCCTGGGCCTCGATCGCGCCAAAGGCTTCGCGAAGGCGGTCGACGACATCGGGGTCCTCGATCGTCGGTGGCACCTGGACCGGCCCTCCGGTGGCGAGGTCGCGGAGCGTGCGACGAAGGATCTTCCCCGAGCGGGTCTTCGGAAGCTGGTCGACGACGAGGACCGTACGGAACGACGCAACGGCGCCGATCCGCTCGCGGACCATCGCCACCAGTTCGGCCGTGATGGCGGCCGGGTCACGGTCGGCGCGCGCCTTGAGCACGACCAGTCCCGTCGGCAGCTCGCCCTTCAGCGGATCGGGTGCACCGATGACCGCGCACTCGGCGACATCGGGATGGGCGGCCAGCACCTCCTCCATCGCACCCGTGGACAAGCGATGCCCGGCCACGTTGATGATGTCGTCGGTGCGGCCGAGCACCCAGACGTCACCGTCCCCGTCGACGCGCCCGGCGTCACCCGTGCGGTACCAGCCCGGAAAGTCCTCCAGGTACGACGTCCGGTAGCCCTCGTCGTCGCCCCACAACGTGGGTGCGCATCCCGGTGGCAGCGGAAGTCGGATCGCGAGGTTGCCGGTCTCCCCCACCGCCAACGGACCGCCGAGATCATCGAGCGCAGCGACCTCGAAACCCGGGCTCGGTCGTCCTCCGGAGCCGGGCTTGAAGGGAGTCAGCTCTCCACCTCGGAACCGGGCCGTGATCGGCCAGCCGGTCTCGGTCTGCCACCAGTTGTCGATGACAGGTCGGTCGAGCTGCTCCTGCAACCAGATCGCGGTCGGCGGGTCGCAGCGTTCCCCAGCCAGGAACACTGCCTGCAGCGACGACAGGTCGTGTTCCGCCTTCATGTCCAGCTCCGGGTCCTGACGCCTGATCGCCCGAATCGCCGTGGGCGCGGTGAAGAGGATGTTGACCCGGTGCCGCTCTATGACCCGCCAGAACGCGGCAGCGTCCGGTGTGCCGACCGGCTTGCCCTCATACATCACCGAGGTCAGCCCGGCGAGCAGCGGCGCGTACACGATGTAGGAATGTCCGACCACCCACCCGACGTCGGAGGCGGCCCAGTACACATCTCCTTCGCTTAGTCCGAAGATCGTCGGGATCGAGGCGGCGAGGGCGACCGCGTGCCCGCCGTTGTCGCGGACGATGCCCTTCGGTCGACCCGTCGTGCCCGAGGTGTGCAGGATGTACAGCGGATCGGTCGCCTGCACAGGCACCGGATCGTGCGGGCTCGCCGCCGCCTCCGCGGCCAGCAGATCGTGGTCACGACCCGGCATCAGCTCCGCCGGCGCCTCCGGACGCTGGAGCACGAAACACGCCTCTGGGCGATGGCGCGCAAGCATGAGCGCCTCGTCGAGCACCGGCTTGTACTCCACCACCCGGCCTGGCTCCAGTCCGCACGATGCCGCGATCACGACTCGCGGAGAGGTGGCGTCGATCCGCGTCGCCAGCTCGGAGGACGCGAACCCGCCGAACACCACCGAGTGGACGGCGCCGAGTCGTGCGCACGCCAGCATGGCGATCGCCGCCTCCGGGACCATCGGCATGTAGATGACCACCCGATCGCCCCGGCCCACTCCCACTGCAGCGAGTGCCCCGGCCAGCTTGGCGACCCGGTCGCGAAGCTCGCGGTAGGTGTGGGTGACGACCTCACCGGTCATCGCGCTGTCCCAGACGAGCGCCGGGCGGTCACCAGCACCTGCCTCGACGTGACGATCCAGGCAGTTGTAGCTCGTGTTCAGCCGGCCGTCGGGAAACCAGCGGCCGTACGGACCGGCGGAAGCGTCGAAGACCTCGGACAGCGGCGTGTCCCAGGCGATCCGAGAGGCCTGCTCTCGCCAGTAGCCGAGCGGGTCTTCCCGCCAGCCCTGGTAGAGGCTGCCATGGTCGGTCATCGAGAAGCTTCCGCGTCCTGGGCGCCGAGGAACCGGTTGACCTGAGCCGCAACCGTCTCCGGGTGCTGCTGGTGGGGCGCGTGGCCGGCCTGGGGATAGATCGCCAGCTGCGCGTTGGGCAGCTCGCGATACAGCAGCCACTCGTTCTTCAAGGGGAAGAAGTGGTCGTCGTCCCCGTTGATGATGAGCGCCGGCTGACGCAGCTCGGCAAGACGTGCATAGTGGTCGGTCTTGCCGCCCATGTAGTCCAGGATCAGGCCCACCATGGCCTGGATGGTCTCTTCGGAGACCAGCGGTTCCCGATCCGTACGCAGCGCGTGGCGCTCGATGTAGGCCTGGGTCTCGGCGTCACGACCCTCGGCGAAGAAGAGATAGCGGACGTCCTCGAAGGCGTACTCGGGCTTCAGGGCGATCTCGAAGACGATGTCCGTGGGCGGATCGGTCTCGGCGTTACCGCCGGGCCCCGTGCCGATCAGCACGACCTTGCGCACCAGCTCGGGCGCAGCCATGGCGATCGCCTGGGCGACGAATCCGCCCATCGAGAAGCCCAGTACGTCGACGCTTCCGAGGCCCAGTGCACGCACGAACGAGGCCGCGTTGCGAGCCTTCTCGTCAACGCTCGTCGCCGGCACTCCCGTCGACGAACCGACCGCCGCGTCACTGAACAGGATCACGTGCCGCTCCGCGGCCATGGCGTCCACGAAGGCCGGGTCCCAGTCGTCCAAGGTCCCCCGGAACCTGTGCAGGAACACCAGAGGCGTCGCGTCCACCGGCTGCGCCGGACCGAGTTCGCGGTAGGCATACCGCACACCGTCGACCTCGACGTACTTCGTTTCGATCTCCACCGAGCGGTACTTGCTGTCAATCACCAAAGAGCTCACAACACACCTCGTTCGCTTGAAGGACTGGTAACGAGTGGAATGTAACGCTCGTCACTACCATGACGCAAGTGACTACGATCATGGAACTTTTTTGGAAGCGATGGCGCGGGCACTGAAGCGCACCACTCGGGTAGACTTCCATCATGGAACGCACAAGCTTCGAAGGTATGAGTTGTCCGGTCGCACTAGCCCTGGAGCGGGTCGGCGAGTGGTGGAGCATCCTGATCCTGAGAGACGCCACGCATGGCCTCACCCGGTTCGAGCAGTTCCAGAAGAGCCTCGGCATCTCGCCCAACTCGCTCTCTCGCAGGCTCGCCGCCCTCGTTGATGCCGGCCTCCTCGAACGGCGCCGATACAACGAGCGGCCTCCCCGCGACGAGTACGTGCTCACCGAAGCCGGGCACGCCTTCCGTCCGGTACTGATCGCGCTGTATGCCTGGGGCAACCAGCACTATCCGCCGGAGGCAGTGAACGTCCTCCTGGTCGACAGCGAGACCGAAGCCGAGGTCGACCCCGTGCTGGTCGATCGCTCGACCGGCAAGCCGCTTGACGAGGAACACACGTCATTCCGGCCCGGACCTGCCGCCGACGACCGACTCCGTGCCGTGCTCGAAACCCGGTCGGCGTCGTAAGCAACGAGCCATTGTCCTCTACGGACGTTCTTCGGCAGCAACCAGAACCTGTCCCCAACGCAAAGTAATTGCGGATCGCTCCATGGCCCCTTGTTCACATGGCGCTCATCACATTATGGTCATACTGCAATCGACAGCACTACGGCCCGCCGAGCACGACCAGGCGTTCCATGAACCGCCAAGGAGCAGCATCCGATGTTCAACTTGTCCGTCCTCCTCGAGGACTCCGCCCGTAGGTACCCTCGGCGTGACGCCCTGGTGTTCGGGGGAACTCGCCTGACCTACGCGCAGGTCGATGCGGCCGCCAACCAGGTGGCAAATCTCCTCATCGACCGGGGCATCCAACCCGGCGACAAGGTCGCGCTCAGCAGCCCCAACATCGCCTGGTTTCCCATCGTCTACTACGGGGCTCTCAAGGCCGGCGCGGTCATCGTCCCGCTCAACATTCTCCTGAAGTCGCGCGAGATCGCCTACCATCTCTCCGACTCCGAGGCCGTGGCGTACTTCTGCTTCGAAGGCACCCCAGAACTCCCGGTCGGGACCGAAGGACACAGCGGATTCCAGGCATCGAGCGCCAGCCACTTCTTCCTCATCACCGCGGATCCGGCCGCTCCCAGCCCGATCGAGGGAGTCGAGACACTCGGCCAGGCATTGGCGTCCATGCCCGTGCAGTTCGAGTCGGTTGCGACTGAGGCGACCGATACCGCCTGCATCCTCTACACCAGCGGAACCACTGGAAGCCCGAAGGGCGCCGAGCTCTCGCATGCCAACACGGCCTTCAACGCATTGACCTGCAACCGGCTGTTCTCCAGCGAACCGGCGACCGACACCCACGTCCTGGCACTGCCGTTGTTCCACACCTTCGGAGCCACCGTGCAGATGCACGCCGGCTTCTCGATGGCAGCAACCCTGCACCTGGTGCCCCGCTTCGATGCGCGACAGGTCATCGACCTCATGCAGCGCGAGTCGATCACCTTCTTCGCCGGCGTACCGACCATGTGGTGGGGCCTGCTGGAAGCATTGACCGACGACGTCGACGTGACACGGATCGCGCAGAACCTCCGCATCGGAGTGTCCGGTGGCTCCAGCCTGCCGGTGGACATCATCACTCGCGCCCAGCAGAAGCTCGGGGTGCAGATCCTCGAGGGCTATGGCCTGTCGGAGACTTCGCCGGTCGTCACCTTCAGCGACCCGGACCGCGATCCCCGACCAGGATCGATCGGCATTCCCGTCTGGGGCGTCGAGGTCAAGCTGATCGACCAAGACTGGAACGAGGTCACCCAGGTCGGCGAGATCGGCGAGATCGCCACCCGCGGACACCACGTGATGAAGGGCTACTACAACCGGGTCGAGGCGACCGCCGAGGTGATGCGTAACGGCTGGTTCCGCACCGGCGATCTGGCCCGTAAGGACAAGGACGGCTTCTACTACGTCGTCGACCGCTCCAAGGACATGATCATCCGGGGCGGTTTCAACGTGTACCCCCGCGAGATCGAAGAAGTCCTCATGAGCCACCCGGACATCAGCCTCGCCACCGTCATCGGCATTCCCCACGAGAGCCACGGCGAAGAGGTCAAGGCGTTCGTCATCCTCAACGCGGGAGCCGAGGCGACCAGCGAGGACCTGGTCCGCTGGGCAAAGGAGCAGATGGCCGCGTACAAGTACCCGCGGATCATCGAAGTCGCCAGCTCTCTGCCCATGACCGCCACAGGGAAGATCCTCAAGCGCGAGCTGCGTTGACGGGACCGAGAGCAGGGATACCACCGGCAACCTGCTCCGCGCGGGGCCTCCTTGACACCGCTACTGAGCGCGCTCATGATTGAGTGGGCTCGGGCGGCATGAGGTCCTCGATCCAGGACTTGGGTTCAGGGCTTCCCATTCCTGCGCCGCTGAGCACGCGACTGGATACGTCGCGACACCCATGACAACGCAGCCGGCAACACCGGCCCCCGAAGGGGACAACATCATGAGCAGCACCGGCGAACCCGCCATCACCTCGTACGCGAAAGCCCCTGCCAAGACCGTCACCGCGGGAGATGTCACGCTCGCCTACCGCGAGCTCGGACCGACGGGCGGCATCCCCGTCGTGTTCTTCGTGCACCTCGCCGCAACCCTGGACAACTGGGACCCGCGCATCGTCGACGCCATCGCGAAGACCCGACACGTCATCACCTTCGACCAGCGAGGCGTCGGCGCGTCCTCCGGAACCGTCCCGGACACCCTGGAGGAAGCCGCCGACGACGCCTACACGTTCATCACCGCGCTCGGCTTCGACAAGGTAGACGTCTTCTCCTTCTCCATGGGCGGGATGATCGCCCAAGATCTCATCGTCAAGCACCCCGACCTGGTCCGCAAGCTCGTGCTGACCGGCACGGGGCCGCGCGGCGGCGAGAACATCGACAAGGTCGTGGGCGTCACCTACTGGGACATCTTTCGGTCCGTGATCACACGGTCTGACCCGAAGGAGTTCCTCTTCTTCAACCGCGACAAGGTTGGCAAGCAGGCTGGGAAGGCGTTCGTGGAACGCCTTAAGGAGCGCACCGCCGACCGCGACAAGAAGATCAGCAACAAGGCGTTCAGTACGCAACTGAAGGCCATCCAGCGATTCGGTCGCTCGGAACCGTCGGATCTGGCCGTGATCACCCAGCCGACGCTGATCGCCAACGGCGACAACGACCGGATGGTGCCCTCCGTGCTCTCCGAGGACCTGCACAAGAGGATCGCGGGCAGCGAGCTGATCATCTACCCGAACTCGGGCCACGGTGGCATCTTCCAGTACTGGCAGGAGTTCGCTCCGGTCGCCGCAAAGTTCCTCGCGCCGTGAACGACGTCCCCGACAGCACACGAGGAACGGAAGGCATCACCATGAGCAAGGCCACCACGAAGACACCGGACGTCTCGAAGCACTTCAGCTCCTCGATCCTGTTGTGGATGCGCACCGATCAGCCCCGCCAGACCGGCATGGTCTACTGGAAGGGCCCTCACTCCGGCATCATCGCCAACACTCCGGGGCAGCTCGAGTACCGGCAGATCCACCTCGCCGAGGCCAACCCGGGCCGCTGGCCCGCCACGCCAGGAGTCGAGACTGCGATCCCGGTCGACCGGAAGATCGACGGCATCGCCGAAGTCACCTTCGAGAGCCCACTGTCCCCACTGGCCGGCCGCAAGCAGACCGCACTCGCCTATGAGGACGAGATCAACGTGTTCCGCCGCACCCTTCTCTACGCCGGCCCACCCAACTCTTCCCGCTGGTACGACGTCGCTCCGGGAGACAGGCCTGGGTCACGCGCGGTCGTCTACCTACGCCGCCACTCGGACGCCGGAACGATCGACTTCCACCGCTTCGTCAAGAAAGGCCTCGTGCCCGCTCTCGCCGGGACGGGAGTCCTGAAGGAGCTGCGCACGCAGGTGTTCCTGCCGTGGAGCGAGAAGCTCTGGGACACCCCGAACGTCGCCCATGACAACCCCGGCGATCAACACCTGCACGCTTCCGTCATCCTCGGCTTCGCCGACGACGTCGCCCGCGACGCGTTCTTCACCGGCACCCAGGTCGGCGACCTCACCGATCTGATGGTCCCGTACGTCTCGGCGATCCACGCGTACGACGTCGCCGCCACCCTGACCTATGTGAAGGAGGGCGAGGTCCTGCCCCACTACGAGAGCTGACGTGCCGAGGTCAGCGCGGAAGGATCGCTGCCAGCTGGGTGCGAATGCTCGCGAGGATCTCCGGGACGCTCAAACCTGCGTTCACGGTCACCGCCATGTCCAAGAACATGATGGCCGTGACCACCCGAGCCAGGGTCAACGCCTCGGCAGGGGCGATCTGCGCCCGGTCGTTCAGGATGCCGGCGACGGCCTCCTCGGTCTGGACGACGATGGACAGCGCTTCGGCGTGATGGGGTTCGGTGGGATCGCCGAAGGCCATCTCCCGCAGGTAGGTGCGGCCGTTGTCGACCTGGACACGATTGCATTCCACGACCGGCGTGACCAGCGCGAGAACCCCGTCCAGCGCGTTGGATGCGCTCTCGGCGGCGGCGCGGCCGCGTTCCAGCGCCTCGACGTAGTGCGCGTTCTGGACAAGGAGCAGCAGTTCCCCCTTGGTCTTGGCATACAGAAAGAGGGTGCCGGTGCCGATGTCGGCGGCGTCCGCGATCTGCTGCGTGGTGACCTCATCCACGCCATGCTCGGCGAACAGCTCGCTGGCCGCCGCGGTGATGCGTTCGAGCTTGGCCTGCTTGTTCCGCTCGCGTCGCCCAAGCGCCTGGGACGCCACTGGCATCGTGCTCCTCCTGGAATAAACTATGACTAGCCTCAGTTTTGAGTGTAGTCACTGTTGCGTGGGCTCGAAGGTGCCCGTGCTCATTCTCCCACGGCGGTACGAGACGACCTGGCCTCGCACCGGAACAGTGGCCACCGCTTCATTGCAAAGGAACATCACCCGGTCATGACCTCCTCCTCTTCCTCCTCTTCAATCTGGCAGCCGTTCACCCTCGGTCGACTCGAGCTCCCCCACCGTCTCGCGCTGGCTCCCCTGACCCGCAGCCGCGCCAGCTCCGACGGCACCCCCAGCGAGCTTGCGGCGACCTATTACAGCCAGCGCGCGTCACTGGGCCTCCTGATCTCCGAGGGCACGCAGCCCTCGGACGACGGGCAGGGCTACTTCAACACGCCGGGGATCTACACACCTGAGCATGTCGCGGGGTGGCGGAAGGTCACCGATGCGGTGCACGACAAGGGTGGCCACCTGTTCATCCAGCTGATGCACGTCGGGCGGATCTCCCACCCGGACAACACCCCGCACCACCGGCAGCCGGTCGCCCCGTCGGCGATCTCTGCCGAGCAGGACATGTTCACCGCCGAGGGCCCGAAGAAGACCCCCGTGCCGCGCGAGCTCAGCGCCGGGGAGATCCACGACGTCATCGGCGAGTTCCGTCACGCCGCCGCCTCGGCGATCGCCGCCGGCGCGGACGGCGTGGAGATCCACGCCGCCAACGGATACCTGCTGCACCAGTTCCTGGCGCCCAACGCCAACCAGCGCACCGACGAGTACGGCGGGTCGATCGAGAACCGGGCCCGCTTCGTGATCGATGTCGCCCGGGCCGTCGCCGACGAGATCGGCGCGGACCGTACCGGCATCCGCATCTCCCCCGCCTTCCCGCTCGGCGGCCTCGATGAGGGCGACACCGAGGCCGTACGTGCCCAGTACCGCTTCCTCGTGGGCGAGCTCGCCAAGCTCGATCTGGCGTACCTGCACGTGCACCACCTGGGAGACGACGAGCTGCTGCGCTCCTTCCGGGACGCGTGGCCGAGCGCGCTGCTCGTGGTCCGGTACGGGCGTGAGCGCGAGCACATCGCCGACGACATCCACGCAGGTCTGGCCGACATCGCGCCGCTCGGCCGGTTCGCCATCGCCAACCCCGACGTGGCCGAGCGGCTCCGCACCGATGCCCCGTTCAACGACCTCGACGCCGACACGCTCTACACCGGTGGCTCCCGCGGGTATACCGACTACCCGACGCTCACTCACGCCTGACACCCACCCGACCGCCACTTGGAGGAGAACGATCACCATGAAACCGGAGAGCCCGGGGAGTGGAGAGATCCTTGTGGCGGGCGGGCAGGCCCCGAGAGACATCCACGGTGCGCCGCGGCCACAGATTGCCGACTGGATCGACGAATCTGCGGAGACGCTCGCACGGCAGGCGGTCCAGGACATCTGGGAAGCAGTCCCCGCCTACCGAGACAGCGACCAGGAGGCTGACGTCGCGGCGCACTGCCGCCAGGTGTTCGGGATCTTCGCACGCAGCCTCCGCGAAGGGCATGAGCCGACTCCCGAGGACTTTCCGTGGATGTCGAAGCACACCAGGCCGAGGTTCGAGGCCGACATCTCACTCGTCGACTTCCTCACCGCGTTCCGAGTCGGTCAACGAACACTCTGGCAGGGCCTTCGTGCCTACAGCGCTCAGTCGGATGAGGCTGCGGAGATGTTGTTGGGGATCGTCACCCAGCTGATGCGCCTGATCGAGGCGGGCAGCTCCGCTGTGGCGAGTTCATACTTCGAGCTTCAGCAGCACCAGCTCGCCGATCTCCAACGACTGCAGCGGGACGTACTGGACGACCTTCTGGACGGGCGAGCTCCACAGGGGCTGCTGGGCCAACGCATCCTCGCAGATGCAGGCCTCGCCGAGGACTCCACGTTCCTTCTTGTGGTGGCAAGACCGGCAGTTGGCCATGAGTGTAGTGACGACCTGTCCGAAGCCGTGGCGGCCGCGACTGTCGCACTTGCGGGGGCCGGTTTCTTCGTCGCCCGGCGCGGTGAGATGGTCGGCTTGATCCCGCTGCTGGACAGGACCGAGTCGGAGGTCACGTACTCCCTGCGTCGGTTCGCGGATGAGCTGAATACCCGGGGTACCGCGATGTCGGTCGGCTGCAGCACGGTCCAAGCGGGTCTCATGCTTGTCGCTGATGCCTATGGCGCGGCCGCCCTGGGTTGCGAATCGCTCAGGGGCCGCCAGGGGTTCGTGCCGATTGCCGAAGTCTCCCCTCTCACCTACCTGATTCGGCGACCCGACCCGTTCGCTCGTCGCCTCCTCAGGGATCAAGTGGTCGCGTTCTTCGCCGAGGATCTGGCTGGCGACGGTATCTATGCCGACACGCTGGAGGCCTACGCTGACAGCAACCTCAACGTCCGCGAAGCGGCGGAGACCCTCTACGTTCACGCCAACACGGTCTACTACCGGCTGGAGCGCATCGCCTCGAGCACCGGTTCCGACCTTCGCAGACTCGAGTCGCTCGTGGAGTTGCTCCTAGCCGTCCGGGTGCTGCGCGCAGGCTCGTGACAGGCGAGGCCGCACGGCTACATCATCTCGGCTACATCCTCTCCGCGCCGTCGCGGATGGCCGAGCGGATGCGCGGGTAGGTGCCGCAGCGGCAGACGTTGCGGATCGTGTCCAGGTCGGCGTCGGTGACGGCGCGGCCCTCCGCCTTCACCCGCCGCACAAGGTCGACGGCGGCCATGATCTGGCCAGGCTGGCAGTAACCGCATTGGGCGACGTCGTGGTCGATCCAGGACTGCTGCATCGGGTGCAGGTCGCCCTCGACGGTGTCCGCGAGGCCCTCGATGGTGGTGACCTCGTCGCCGGCGGCGATGTCTGCGACTCGCACCGCGCACGGGTTGAACGCCTTGCCGTTGATGTGGCTGGTGCAGGCCTTGCAGACGTTGATGCCGCAGCCGTACTTCGGTCCGGTGATGCCCAGGACGTCCCGTAGGACCCAGAGGAGACGTACGTCGTCCTCGACCTCGACGCTGACCTGGTTGCCGTTGACTTTGAACGTGTGTGTCGACATCTCGTGGTCCTAACTGACGAAGTCGAGGCCGTTGGTCGGCGACGGTGGGACGGACGGCGTGTACGGGAACGGGTCGAAGTGCAGCGGGCCGTTGTGGTTGATCGGGAACTGCGTCGGCATGGTGCCGGTGGCCGCCCAGTACGCGTTGGCGGCAGCGCCACAGGCGGCGGCTACCCCGAACTCCCCCGCTCCACCCGGGCTCTCGTCGTTGGACTCGATCAAGTGGATCTCGAGCTCGGGCGGCGTGTTCCACTGTCGCGTGTAGGCGTAGTTGTCCCAGCTCGCCTCGAGGAAGTTGCCGTCCTTCAGGTGGACGCTGGAGGTGAAGACGATCGCCAGCGCGTCCATGATGCCGCCCATCATCTGCGCCTTGAGCCCGGTCGGGTTGATGATCAGGCCGACATCGACAGCAAAGACGACCTTGGTGACACGGGGGCCGGTCACGGCCTTCCGGATCTTCCGGTTCACCGTCGCCGAGGTGGCGTCGACCTCGATCAGGCATGCGCTGAAACCGTGGTATTCGTTGTGGATCCCGAGGCCCTGGCCGTGGCCGGCGGGCATCGACCGTCCCCAGTTGCCGGCTTCGGCGACGCGATCCAGGACCGCACGGGACCGATCCTTGCGGACGAAGGCGCGTCGGAGCTGGTAAGGGTCCTGGTTGGTGGTTCTGGCGATCTTGTCGACCGTCACCTCCCGCGCGATCGCCACGTTCGGTGAGTAGATGTTGCGCATCGACGCCGTGTTGAACCGTCGGTCCACCAGCTCGTTGAGCAGCGATGTGGTGGCACCGAAGTTGTAGTGCGCTCCGGCAGTCAGGGAGTAGACGGTCTGCGACAGGGTGTAGTCGGTCACCGGAAGCTTCCCGGCTGCCGCCGTGATGATGTCGCCGAATCCGTGGCCGAAGTCGGTGCGGGCGCTGGTGTGCCGCTGTTCGTAGGTCAGGACCTGTTTGCCCAGCGTGGTTGCCCGCACACGCGACGTGCACATCGGATGCATCCGCCCGTGCCGACACGCGTCTGCGCGGTGCCACATCAACCGCACCGGTGCCCGCATCGCCTGGGACGCCAGAGCCGCGTCGATGGCGCCGTCGTGGAAGAGCTTGCGGCCGAACGACCCACCCCCGGTGACCACATTGATCGTCACTTGGCCCTGCGGCAGTCCGAGCTTCAACGCGATCTCCTGCTGGGCAGGAACCGGGGCCTTGAACCCGCCCCAGATCTCGGCAGAGTCCGCACGTACGTCGGCGATCGCACAGTCCGGCTCGAGCGAGGCATTGCTGGCGAAGGCGAAGGTGAACTCGGTATCGACGGTTTTCGCAAGGATCGGGACGCTGGGAACCAGCAGCGGCACCTCAGCCCGCTTGAGGTCAGCCAGCACATCGTCGTCGGAATCGGCGCCGACCGGTCCCGGATCCCAGTCGACATCGAGGGCTCGGATGGCATCGATGCACTGGCCGAAGGTGCGTGCCCGGATCGCGACGCCGGTCTCGATGACGGCGACATGGGTGACGCCCGGCATCGCGACGACCTCCGCCTCGTTGTTGAGCTGGCGGACCTTGCCGAAGATCGTCGGCGGCTTGGCGACCATACAGGGCAGGGCGTCGGCGATGTCGAGGTCCAAGGTGAAACGCTTCGCTCCGGTCACTGCGGCGCGCGCGTCCGTACGACCCATCGGCGACCCGACGATGTTGAGCTCGGACGTCGCCTTGAGCTCGGCCTCCACCTCGGTGGTCTTCGGCACCGCGGCAGCAGCGGCAAGATCGCCGTACGGGATCTTGGTCCCGTCGGGGGCGACCACCGCGCCTGCCTCGGTGTCGAGAAGGTTCGGGGTGAGCCCGCCCAGCATGGCGGCTGCGGCCTCGAGGAGCGCACCACGAGCGATGGCGGCCGCAGCGCGCACCGGGTAGTAGGTCGACATGGTGGTGTTGGAGCCGCCGGTCAACTGGTTCATGACCAGCTCGGGGCGTGCCTTCGCGAGGGTCACCTCGACCTTGCTGACCGGGATGTCGAGCTCGTCGGCGATAATCATCGCCGTCGAGGTCACGATGCCCTGGCCGGCCTCCATACGCGGGAGCGCGAAGTGAACCGTGCCGTCCTCGCGCAGCTCCATCCAGATCAGGTGCGACGTCGGCTTCGCACCGTAGTTCTGCGCATCCCCGAGGTCGAAGATGTCGGCCGGCAGATCGTTGCTGGGCACGGGAAGCGCGGTCAGCGCGCCAGCCTCGCTGGGCACATTCGAGTCCACTCCCAGGCGCACCGCCACCGCCAGTGTCGGTGCCGCCAACAAGTACCCGAGGACCTTGCGTCTGCCCAAGGCCGGTCCGACCCAGCCATCGGCTGGCGCCGCATCGTCCGAGGGGTGATCGACCATGGAAGCCTCCGAGCAACAGTGGGTTTCAGTCGCCGCGCCATCAGTGCGGGCCACCCCCGTACGGTGACACCGGTCACACATCGATCGCCATGTGGAACACCCCAGTTCCGGAAGCCACATTTGGAGAGCACTCCAACCGCATCACTCGGCCCGGCGCCGTACTGATGGCGACCTCACCGCACCAGACCCGGTCGGCTGCGGAACGCCGCCCAGGAAATCGAGGAACCGCTCAGCGAAGGCGTCGGGGACCTCGATCTGAGGCATGTGCCCGACCCCTGGGAACAGTTCCGACTCGGCCTTGGGGAAAGCAGCTCGTGCCGATTGCAGGTGGGCATGGGGAAGCACCCGATCGCGATCGCCCCACACCAGAAGAGTCGGGAGCTCGAGGTCGGCCACCGCGCGGAGGAGGTCCGTGCGCCAGGCGGCGCTGACACCGGACAGCGTCGCCAGCGACCGAGCGATCTCCAGCATCACGCTCCCGGTGGCGGGCTGGCGAGAGACCGCGAGTGCATGACCCACGCGCGCCTCGGTCGCAAGGCGAGGGTCGACGAACAGCGTGCGCTCCGACACTCGCGCGGACCAACGTGGGAGACGTGCGGTCAAGGCCTCACCGATCAACGGCACAGCAAGCAGGCGCAGTGCGAGTGCGACCTCTTTCCCGAAGCCTGCGCTGTCCACCAGGGTGAGGCTCGTGACACGGCTGGGTTCCGTGACGGCGACCTGCATCGCAACGGCACCACCTAGGGAGTTACCGACCAGATGCACTGGCCGCGCCTCGTCGAGCTCGTTCAAGACATCGACGACCGCCTGGGCCAGGACGGTTAGCGTCGTCGGCTGCGGTGCACGTTGCGAGAACCCACAGCCAGGAAGGTCGAGCGCGATCAGTCGGCATCTCGAGGAGAGCCGAGGGAACTGTTCGGCCCAATCCTCCAGCGTCCGACCGATCCCATGGATCAGGACGACCGGTGGGCACTCGGGAGGACCGGCGAGCCGCACGCGTACGCGCCGGCCCTGCACAGCGACGAATGCCGGGCTACTCACCAAGCACCACCTCGAAGGCCGGCTCGGCGGACGAGGACGTGGCTGTCGTCGGAGCCAGCTTCGTATCCGTGAAGTGCAGTTCTGGGTCGTCGATCGGGTCCTTGCCCAGGACGACCCGGTCACGGTTGAAGCTCTGTGGCGCCACCCAGGGGCCGCGGGTGCCTTGCTTGGGGAACAGGTGCATGGCCCGGTTGACGTAGCCCGTATCCATCTCCACGTAGCGCTTCAGAGGCATGGACCTGTCCGAAACCACCGGCGTGACGCTGGCGTGACCGTGCTCATCCATAGAGGCGAGAAGGCGGCAGAACCATGCCGAGACGAGATCCGCCTTCAGAGTCCACGCCTGGTTCACATAGCCCACGGTGAAAGCGAAGTTCGGGACGTCGCTGACCATCATCGTCTTGTAGATGACGTGGTCAGGAAGGTGGACGTCAGTGCCGTCGACGGCTAGGGCGATCTTTCCAAAGGGCACCATCCTGAGTCCCGTGGCGGTCACGATGATGTCCGCCTCGAGCTCGGCGCCCGACTCCAGCACGATGCCGGACTCGGTGAAGCGGACGATTTTGTCCGTCACGACGGAGGCGCTGCCGTCAGAGATGGCCTTGAACATGTCGCCGTCGGGGACCATGCACATGCGCTGGTCCCACGGGTTGTAGGCCGGATTGAAGTGGGTGTCGACGGGGTAGCCCTCGGGGAGAGACGCGGCGTTGATCTTCCGCACGAGTGCACGCATCTGCCTGGGGAACCGCTGACTCAACCCGTAGAGGACGTTCAACCTACGGATGTTGAACGCCCTGGCCAGGTCGTGGGCCGGCTTGGCAGGTAGGAACCGGCGCAGCGTGTTGGCGATCGGATCCTGTCGAGGGATCGGGAGCACGTACGACGGGGAGCGCTGCAGCATCGTGACGTGATCGGCGCTCGCGGCGATGGACGGGATGAGGGTGACGGCAGTGGCGCCACTCCCGATGACGACGACCTTCTTTCCGGCGTGATCGAGGTCCTCGGGCCACTGCTGAGGGTGGACGATCTCGCCACCGAAGTCATTCCTGCCCTCGAACTCAGGGGTATAGCCCTGGTCGTAGTCGTAGTAGCCGGCCGCGGAGAAGAGCATGGTGGCCGTGACATCGACCCGCGCGCCGTCGCCGGCGCGTTCGAGCGTGACGACCCAGCGCTCGTCGGCGGTCGAGAAGTCCGCTTTCAGCACCTTGTGTCCCAGGTGGATGTGTCGCTGCAGGTCGTTCTCCTCGACGGTCTCGTGGAGGTAGTCGAGGATCTCGTGGGCGTCGGCGATCGCGTTGTCCCGACGCCATGGTTTGAAGCCGAAGCCGAAGGTCTGCAGGTCGGCGTCGGAACGGATGCCGGGGTACTTGAAGAGGTCCCACGTGCCGCCGATGTTGCTGCGCGCATCGACGATCGCGAACGTACGTCCCGGCTGCAGTCTCTTGAGATGGTAGGCGGCGCTGAGGCCGGCGATCCCCGCGCCGACGACGAGTACGTCGACGTGGTCGAAGGCAACGGACGTGTGGGCTGAGGTTGTAGCAGTCATCGCGGGCTCCTCGTTGTTTCCGGGTTGGGGCGGGTGCGGGGCTCAGGACGGGAGCATCGACTCGACCAGACCTGGGACTTCCGCCAGGTCCGGAACGGCCAGGAAGTCGGCCCGCTGATAGGTCGGGTCCGGGTAGCTGTAGTAACCCGAGCCGGTGGCGACTCCCAACGCACCGCGGTCAAGGAACCGTTCCTTGATGTACGCCGCGTTCCGGTTCATCTGCTCATCGCCGGACCGTGCTCCCCAGTAGGCGAGCACGTCATAGGCGGTCTTCATGCCGACGAAATCGAACATGCCCATCGGACCGAAGTTCGCGCCGTTGAGCATGAACGTGCGGTCGACGTCCTCGGGTGTGGCTACGCCGTTGGTCACCAGCGTCTGGGCGGCGTTGAGCAGTGGCACGAACCAGGTGTTGATGACGTAGCCGTTCTGCTCCTTGCGCACCGGGATGGGCCGCATGCCGATCTCGATGGCGAACTCCGTGACGGAGGTCAGCGTCTCCTTCGACGTCTCCGGATGGCCCATGACCTCGGCGACGTTCATGGCCCAGATCATGTTGGCGAAGTGGAGCGCGCAGAACTTGTCCGGCCGGCCGGTGGCGGAAGCGAAGTCCCGGGGCAGGAAGGTCGAGCTGTTCGTCGCGATCAATGAATGCGAGGGCAGGACATCGGCGAGCTTCTGGTAGGCCGCGACCTTGATGTCGGGCACCTCGGGCACGGCCTCGATCACGAGATCCGCCTCAGCCGCCGCTGCCTTCAGGTCCGTGCTGTACGTGAGCCGTCCGCGCGTGGCGGCGATATCACCCTCACTCGCGCCGACCTGATCGAGATAGATCTCTGCGTAGCCGTCGTGCGTGGCACGCGCTCTCTCGATGGCGTCTTCGGCAATGTCGTAGACCACCACGGTCTTGCCCTTGAACGCGCTGTGCCAGGCGATCTGCCCACCCAGCACGCCTGCCCCCAGCACTGTGACCCGATTGAGATCTGACACGTGGATCCACCATCCTGTCGATTCGAGGACGCCCGACCGGCGTGACGTCCATCACAAGATGGCAGAGGAGGTCGTCTGTGAACTTGCCTTCGGGCGACACAGATTTGTCATCTGACGCCAGCAAGGTCGACCCAGCGATCGATCACTACGCTCGCCGGGCTGGCTCCCGCCCTGGGTTCTGGCCTCGCCGCTGACGAAGAAGGTCCCGGGGAGAGTGACCGAACCAGCGTCGACACGCACGGGTGAAGCTGCTCTGTTCGGCATACCCCAACGCGCGAGAGATCTGCGCAGCCTGCATGCCGGTCGCCGCGAGCTCCCATGCCGTGGCGCGGCGTAGATCGTCGAGGATCTCCTCGAAGCTCGTCCCCTCTGCAGCAAGCTCGCGCTGGAGGGTGCGCTCGTGGATCGACACCGCCCGGGCGACCTGGCGTAACCCGATCTCGCCGACCATCATGAGCCGCCGGGTGACGTCGCGGATGTGCTCGGCCAGAGCGACCGTGGGATGCAACCTGCTCAAGTAGTCCTCGGCCAGTTCGGCAGCCACTGCGTCACGGTGATCGATGGCGCGTCGGAGGTCATCCGGTGCGAGATGGATGCCGTTGCGGTCTTGACCGAAGACCACCTGGCAGCCAAACACGTTCTCATAGCAGTCGACCGCCGCGAACCGTTCGTGCTGGAACGTCACTCGTCGGGGCGTGAAGCCATCGCCCATCATGATCCGCAGCACGTGCATGGCCAACGCCTGGCTTCTCTCCACCATCTGGCGCCGGTCGAAGGGACTGTCCAAGATCGTCGAGTATGAATAGACAGCGGATCGGGAGCCCGATCCCGGAATCAGCTCGGCCGTGTCTGCCGGCGCGATGTTGCCCAGGAACCGACAGCATGCTGACACCGCATCACCCACGGTCTCAGCGTTGCGGAGAATGACACCAAGGGGGCCAAGGACTCCGATGCCCTGCCTGCCGCCTAGGCGCAGCCCGACGTCCGGGACATCCAGCTGACGCGCCGCCTGCCCCAGTACCGCGGCCGCATCCGCGTAGCGGACGTAGCGGTCGAAGTCATCGATCGCCAGCGGATCTATGCCGTGGGCCAGGAGCAGCTCATCCGCGTTCCCGCCGAGCTCGTCGATCAGCTCACGGGCGCCTGAGATGACCGTGGCGCGTATGAGGCTGGTCACGGTCGACGATTCTCGAGCACCCGCTCACCCAGGACAAGTGACCAGGCAGAGGACAACAGCGAGGTCCTCTGCCTCCACGTGACCGATGAACGAGGTTCAGCGCGAGGCAACTCGCCGCTGCCAGGCAATCAGCACGGGCGGGGCGAGGAGCTCGAGCCCCAGCGCTGTCACCGAGACCGGATGGGGCCGGCCAGCCTGTTTCCAGGACCACGTCCGAGCAAGACCGCCGACGAAGAGCGCGGCCAGCACAGAAGTGAGTGCCGGCGAGTTGTTGTCGACACGTGGGACCTGAGACCACATCACAGGTCCAACGGCGAGCTTGAACACGTTGGCGTAGCGAAGGGCACTGTCCACCGTCGGGGTCACCTCCGGCGATCCGCCTGGCACTCCTCGAGGGCCGAGCACGATCTCGCGTGCGGCGCTGGTGGTGGGGATAGCCGCTAGCACCGCGAGGGTCCACTGCAAGCGTCGTCGGCTACGCCGGCTTGCACCTGTCACCGGAACAGACGGCATGCGTTTTCCTTCTCTGTAGGCACGTCCTTGTACGACGTCACGAAGCCGTCCCGCCACGACTGGCTCGTCATGAGGGGCTCGTTCCTGAGCCGTTCTGCATTTTAAATTACGTTCGTACTATAATCGGGAGCGGACGAACTGGCAATGGAACGGAACTGGCAATGGAACGAGCGAGCGCGTCGTTCATCCCAGTGATCCGCTGCGGCCATGCGCCCACGTGTAGGCGTACACACCGTCGTCCACCATGCGACCGGCTTCGCCCACCTCCAGCGGGCGGAACGTGTCGACCATGACCGCGAGCTCGTCGAAGAACTCTGCTCCGAGCGACCGCTCCATCGCGCCGGGCTGGGGGCCGTGAGCATGGCCGCCGGGGTGCAGTGACACCGAACCCACATCGATTCCTGAGCCCTTGCGGGCCTCGTAGTCACCGCCGACGTAGAACATCACCTCGTCGCTGTCGACGTTGGAGTGGTAATAGGGAACGGGCACCGCTAGTGGGTGGTAGTCGACCTTGCGCGGGACGAAGTTGCAGATCACGAAGTTGTTTCCCTCGAAGACCTGGTGAGCCGGGGGTGGCTGGTGGACCTTGCCGGTCAACGGCATGTAGTCCTCGATGTTGAACGTGTAGGGATAGAGGCAGCCGTCCCAGCCGACGACATCGAACGGGTGGGTGGCGTACGTCATCGTCGTCCCGACGATTCCCCCTGGACCGTTGCCTCGATGCTTGACCAGCACCTCGACGTCGGATCCCTCGGCCAGAAGCGGCTCGGTCGGCCCGTGCAGGTCGCGCTCGCAGAACGGTGCGTGCTCGAGCAGTTGGCCGTAGCGGGAGAGGTACCGCTTCGGAGGGGCGATGTGCCCCTGTCCCTCGATGGCGTACAGGCGGTTGACGTCCGCCGGCACCCAGCGATGGGTCGCCGCCCGAGGAATCACTACGTAGTCACCGGTCCGGTATGGCAGGGCGCCGAACACGGTCTCGACGATGCCGGAGCCCGACTCGACGTAGACGCACTCGTCCCCGATCGCGTTGCGGTAGTAGGGCGCGACTGCGCCGGCGACCACGTACGAGATCCGGACGTCGCCGTTGCCGAGCACCAGGCGCCGGCCGGTCACAGCATCGGTTCCATCAGGCTCGCTGTCGCGGAAGAGGTCGTGGAGCGTGAAGTGGATCGGCCGGAGGGGGTGATTCGGAGCGGTCGCCTGGTCCGTCAGCTCCCACGCCGCGGTCGCGACGATCGCTGACGGGATCTCTCTGTGATAGAGCAAGGATGAGTCAGACGAGAAACCTTCCTCGCCCATGAGCTCTTCGTAGTGCAACCGGCCATCGGCGTCCCTCATCTGGGTGTGCCGGTGCCGAGGGATGTCACCCAGGTGGCGATAGAACACGAGCCGTCTCCTTACAGATGGTGGTCAGCACGCCGCGGCGTGCGGTGATGTAGGTGCCAGAGGCCGCAGACCGAGAGCCTTGAACGCAATTGCCACACAGGGGCCGGCGGTCAGGACGAACAGCACGGTCCCAAGCCCTGCCGGTCCCCCGAGCAGCCAACCGGTGGCCAGCCCGACGCCTTCGGAGAGGATCCGCGCCGGCCCGATGCCCAGCCCCGTTCTCAGATGGACCGCCAGCATCAGCCCGTCGCGGGGACCCGAACCCAGATGCGCCCCGACATAGATCGCGCATCCAACTGCGAACACGACGATTCCGGCGGCAAGTACACCGAGCCGAACTGGCAGCCCGCCCGAGGGCAACGACGCGAGTGCTGGCAGGTCGAGCAGGACATTCAGAGCGATCCCGATGATCAGGACGTTCAGCAGCGTGCCTGCGCCAGGACGTACGCCCAGGAGTGCCACGATCGTGACCAGCAGGACTCCGACCCCGATCGACGCCGTTCCGACACCGATCCCGAGGCGGTCTGCCAGAGCGATGTGGAGGACCTCCCAGCTGGCGACCCCAAGGTTCGCGCGGATGCTCAGCCAGATACCCGTCGACGCGATGAGCAGACCCACCGCGAGCTGGATGAACCGGCCGCCCCGGCTCACCGGCCAAAGTCGGCTCACGAAAGCGCATTCGCGGTGCTGCCCAGTGTGCGGTGGACCGCTGCGAGGACGTCGGCCGCGTCGGCCGACGCCAGACACGCTGCGATGTGCGCGTCAGGCCGAACCAGCCAGACCTCGTCGGCGCCGAGCCCGAGTGCGCGCCCGAGGTCATCGTCGAGCTCGTCGACTCCGCTGACGTACACGTGAGCGGAGCCGGCCGCCGCCACGACGTCGCGAACCTGACCGACGTCGACCGCTGTCCCGCACAGCAGGGTCATGCCGTCGCGCAGCCTCCGTCTCAGGCGGTCCGGGCGCCCATCGACGCTGTCGTACACCTTGTGGTCGGGAATCAACACCCCCGGCGCACATGGCGGCGTCGTGCCGCGCGGTGGACGGCCGGACGCTGGGCGGTCGACGCTCGGTGTCGTGAGCGGCGAGTCGGAGTACCAGAACGGCTCGGCGAGCCGACCGGAGTCGACCTCGGCCCGTGACATCGGGTCGTGGCGTGCCGCTTCGAGCACCCGGCGGCGATGGTCCTGCTCGGCGGCGGTGTGCGGGACCAGGAAGTTCATCGTGGCTGTCGTGACGTCGATGTTCTCCAGCGCCGCCGCGTGCCGCTCGTCGTGATAGCTGTCGAGGAGGCTCTCCGGAGCCCAGCCATGTAGAACGAATGCGATTTTCCAGGCGGCGTTCTCGGCGTCCTGGACACCGCTGTTGAGACCGCGTGCGCCAAACGGCGAGACCAAGTGAGCCGAGTCGCCGGCCAGCAGGACCCGCCCGACGCGCATCCGGTTCACGACCCTGGAGTGGAACCGGTAGACCGAGCTCCACATGACCTCGTACTCGCGGTCGCCGATGATCTGGCGGATGCGCGCGTCCAGCGAACCTGACCGCTCCGCCTCGGCGAGATCGAACGTCTCCGGCACCTGCCAGTCGATCCGGAACGTGGAGTCGGGGCAGGGATGGATGAGCACCTGACGACCCGGATTCCACGGGGGGTCGAAGTAGAACCGGCGCTCTTGGCCCCAGCCCGGCAGGTCCGTGCGGATGTCGCAGATCAGGAACTGGTCGCCGAACGTCGAACCCTCGAACGTCAGTCCCAGCTCCGCGCGGAGCCGATCGCTGCGGGCGCCGGTGCACGCGATCACGTACGACGCTGCGATACGAACCTCGCCAGACTCGGTGACACACGTGACCACGGCCCCGGAGTCGTTCTGAGCGATCCCGGTGGCCCGATGACCCCACCGAACGTCGATACGAGGGTTGGTCTCGATCTTCTCGTCGAGGATCTCCTCGGTGCGGCACTGCGAGATGTTCACGAACGGCGGGAAGGGCGACTGGCCCGGGTCCTGGAACTCGAGCGTGAACAGCTCATGGTCCTGATGGAACGTCGTTGCCCGGGTCCAAGTGACGCCTTCTCGCGCGATCTGGGCACCCGCGCCGCCGAGACTGTCCCAGACATCGAGGACGTCGCGCTGCTGGCAGATCGCCTTCGAGCCGACCATGTCCCGTACTGGACGTGCGTCCACGACGACGACGGGCAGGCCCCATCGCGCCAGGAGCAGCGCCGCGGTCTGTCCGACGGGACCGTCGCCGATGACGACAACCGGATCCTCTGAGTGGCTCATGCTGGTCATGGATCCGCTCAGTCCTGGAGCCGGGCCCAGACCTCGCGGTCGCGTTCGGCAGTCCAGATGCTCGGCCAGTCGGTCCCGGAGAGCTCTTCCCACAGCCGGGCCACGTCGAACGGCAGGCAGTGCTCGAAGATCGGCCACTTCCCGAACTGCGGCGACAGGGCCGCGTGTGTCGCCTCGAACGCCTCCTTGAGCGTCCCGCCGCGGGCCTGGACCGAGCCGACCTCGTCGATCATCGTGGTGAGGAAGCCACGGGTCTGCTCGATAGCAGCCGACACGGCGTCGGCCCCTCGCGCAACAGCGCCGCGGCCGCCGACGATCTGCTCGGCGCCAAGCCCAGCGATGCCGTCCAGCGTCGAGCTCGACCAGTCACGGTGGAACGCATCGCCGGTGTAGAGCGCCGCCTGAGCCTCCACGAGGTCACCTGCGAACAGAATCTTCTGCTTCGGAAGCCAGGCCACGATGTCGCCGGCGGTGTGCCCTCGACCCAGATGCTGGAGCACCAGGTCGCCGCGATCGCCTCCGAGATCGATCGTGAAGCGGTCCGAGAACGTCGCGGTCGGCCACGTCAGTCCCGGAATGGACTCCGGTTCGTCGAACAGGCGCGGCATCCGGCCGTACTCCGAGGCCCAGTCCTGCTCTCCTCGTTCGGCGATGAGCACTTTGGTCTGCTCGTGCGCGACGATCACCTCGGCATCGAACGCGCTGGCTCCGAGGACGCGGACCGCGTGGTAGTGCGAGAGCACCAGGTACTTGACGGGCTTGTCGGTGTGCTCGCGAAGCATCGCGAGCCATCGGCGAGCTGCGACCGGGGTCGCCAGCGCCTCGAAGCACACGACGAAGTCCTCCCCCTCGATGGCGCCGAGGTTGGGGTCGCCCTCGGCGGTGAGGGCATACACACCATCGGCGAGCACCTCGAGGGTCTGGTCCTTCGCGGCAAGGTCTGCGGATGAGGCGAACGGCTTGCTGGACATACGGTTTCTTCTCCTAGGTGTTGCGGCGGTCGAAGCTCTGGTGGGCTGGGGCGTGGATCAGGACCCGTAGTGGAGCCACACGGACTTGAGCTCGGTGTAGGCGTCGAGCGCCCACGGACCCATTTCGCGTCCCCAGCCCGAGGCCTTGTAGCCACCCCACGGTGCGGCCATGTCGGGGATGGGCGGCATGTTGACGAACACGGCGCCGGCCTTGATGCCGTTCGCGAGTCGCTGCGACGTGGCGATGTCGCGGGTCCACACCGTGGCGGCCAGGCCGTACGGCGTGTCGTTGGCGCGGTTGATGAGGTCGTGGAGCTCATCGGTGTCGTCGTACGCGGTCACGGCGAGGACCGGCCCGAAGATCTCTTCGTGCATGATCGCCGCGCTGTCCTTGACGCCGGTGAACACGGTCGGTTCGAAGAAGTACCCGTCCCGGTCGATGCGCCGGCCACCGGCCACCAGGTCAGCGCCATCGGCGGCTCCGGTCGCGACCAGCTTCTCGACATGTGCCAGGTGCTTGGCCGAGACCAGCGGTCCCAGCACGTTGGATTCGTCGGCGCCCGGCCCGATCGGCACCTGGGCGAGCCCGCCGACCACCTTCTCGACGAACTCCTGCTCGCGGGAACGCTCGACGTAGAACCGGGTGTACGCAGCGCACACCTGCCCGCTGTTGAGCGTGGCACCCATGATGTTGCCGCCGACCGCGGCGTCGATGTCCGCGTCGCGGGCGATGATGCTCGGGGCCTTCCCGCCCAGCTCGAGGGTGAGCCGCTTGAGGTTGGTCTCGGCGCTCGCCATGGTGATGAGCTTCCCGACGGCCGTGGACCCGGTGTAGGAGACGTGGTCGACGTCCGGGTGACGGGTGAGCATCTCCCCCACCGACCCGTCGCCGGTCACGATGTTCACGACCCCCGGTGGAAAGCCGGCCTCGGCACAGAGCTCTACGAGGCGCAGGCTCGTCAGAGGCGTGACCTCGCTGGGCTTGATCACGACCGTGTTGCCGGTCGCCAGCGCCGGTGCGAGCTTCCACGTCAGGATCATCAACGGGAAGTTCCACGGCGTGATCAGTGCGTTGACCCCGACCGGCTCGCGGCGGGTGTAGTTCAGCGTGTCCGGGAAGGACACCGGGTTCGTACTGCCCTGCATCTTGGTGACCCAACCCGCGTAGTAGCGGATGTGCTCGGCAGCGCCGGTCACCGACACCATGCGCGAGATGCCGATCGGCTGACCCTGGTCGCGGGTCTCGAGCTGTGCCAGCTCCTCGTGATGCTCGTCAACCAGGCTCGCGAGCTTGAACAACAAGCCCGCGCGCTGGACCGGGAGCAGGCCGGCCCATGCGGGGTTGCTCAGGGCTGCTCGCGCTGCGGCGACAGCCGCGTCCACGTCAACCCGGTTGGCTGTTGGGACGGTCTCGATGACCAGCCCGGTGGAGGGGTCGACGGTGTCGATCGCGGACGTTCCGGAGGAACCGGTCCATTCTCCATCGATGAAGAGCTTGCTTGCCATTCCGGTGTCCTCCTGCGCTGCGGTGAGGTCGGCGAGTGCCGCTGATCGGTGCGCCGGAGAGGCGCCCACTCGATTCTGGAGCGGGAACCAACCGTTGACTTGGCCCGCCGTGATCGACACTTGGCGTAGCGCGAAAGGTTCCGCTCCCGCACTTCCGCCGGCCTTTCCAATTCTCAGAATGAGAAGGAGCGCCGCCGTCGCGAGATCCCCTCGCGAGCCGCACATTCGCCACTGGGAGGTCGCGTCATGACGCTGAACGCCGACGTAATCGTCGTCGGAGCCGGTTCCGCCGGCTCCATTCTCACCCGCCGCCTCGTGGATGCCGGCAAGTCCGTCCTGCTCTTCGAAGCCGGCGACGAGGACACCAATCCCGCCATCCACGACGTGATGCGCCTGGCTGAGCTCTGGATGAGCCCACAGGACTGGGGATACTTCACGGTGCCGCAGAAGAATGCGGCCGGACGTGCCCTGCACCTGCCACGCGGCAAGGTGCTCGGCGGCTCCCACGCGCTCAACGCCTGCATCTGGGTTCGAGGCGCCGTCGAGGACTTCACCCACTGGCAGAAGCTGGGCGCCACCGAGTGGGGCTGGGAAGACGTCGCCCCCGTGTATGACCGGATCGAGGCGTACGACGGGCAGCCCGCCACGGGCCGTGGCACCGACGGCTTGCTGGACATCAATGTCTCGTACACCCTCGACCCGATCCAGCAGTCCATCCTCGACGCATCGGTCGAGGCAGGCCTGCCGCTCAACCCGGACTACAACAGCGGTCACCTCGATGGCGTGGCGAAGATGCAGTTCAACATTCGCGGCATCGAGCGCTGGAACACCTACAAGGCGTACCTCAAGCCGGTCCGCGAGCAGGAGAACCTCCAGATCGTCACCGGTGCCCGGGTCAATCGGCTCATCGTGGAGGACGGTGTGGTGAGCGGCGTCGAGGTCGACGTGCAAGGCGTCCCGACCGAGGCGTACGCCGCCGAGACAATCCTGTGCGCGGGCGCGCTGGACTCCCCCCGCCTGCTGCTCCGCAGCGGCATCGGCCCGGCGGACGAGCTCCGGGCGCTGGGCATCGCGATCGAGCGCGATCTGCCCGGCGTGGGGCGCAACCTGCACGACCACCTCATCGCTCCGGTCATCTTCGAGACGACCACACGGGAGGTCGGCCCGCCGACGCCGGGACTCGCCGCCTGCCAGACGCACCACTTCTGGCGGAGCCGCGAGGGGCTCGACTCCCCCGACACCCAGCCGATCAACTTCGGCGTCCCCATGTACTCCGAGGAATGGATGAGCGGGCCGGAGTTCGGCTTCTCGCTCATGGCAGGTCTGGTCCGGCCCGAGAGCCGTGGTTCAGTCACACTGACCGGTCCGGGTGCCAATGATCCTGTCGCGATCGACCTCAACGTCTTCGACGACGAGGCCGACCTCGATGCCCTCGTCGCCTCGCTCAAGAAGTGCCGGGAAATCGGGCGACAGCCTGCGTTGGCCACCGAGTGGGGAGCCCGCGAGATCTACCCCGGACCAGGGCTCGAGTCCGACGAGGAGCTCCGCGACTACGTACGCCGGACCGCGATCACGTACCACCACCAGGTCGGCACGTGCGCCATGGGAACGACCCCCGACGCCGTGGTGGACCCGTCGACCCTTCGCGTGCACGGGGTGGCCGGCCTCCGCGTCGCTGACGCCTCGGTGATGCCCCGCATCACGAGCGGCAACACCAACGCACCGGCCTGTCTCATCGGCGAACGTGCTGCTGACTTCGTGCTCGCCGAGTAGCGCGTCGAGACGGTAAAGCAGAAAGGTGGCCGACGCTCACGCGTCGGCCACCTTTCGTATGCAGATCAGGCGTCGTGAAGGGCCTCGGCACGGAACTGACGCGGCGAAGCACCGTAGGCGGCCTTGAACACCCGCGAGAAGTGAGGCGCGTCCGGCAGTCCCCACCGGGCACCGATCTCCGAGACAGACCGCCCTGAGTGCACCGGATCGGTGAGCATCCTGCGGCACTGCTCGAGCCGTCGCGTACGGATCCAGGTCGACACGCTGCTGCCCTCGGTCTGAAACAGCTGATGGAGCTGGCGCACCGAGATGTAGTGGGCTGCCGCGATCTGGCCCGGCGACAACGAGTCATCGTCGAGGTTGGCTTCGATGAAGTGCTTGATCTGGCTCAGCAGCCTCCGCCGCGGCTCGTTCGCACCTTCCAGTCCGATGTCGAGCTCGCTGGCGAACAACGTGGTCACCAGGTCGATCGTCGTGTGAGCGAGGCGGAGCGCCGAGACGCCGTGGAGCGACTCGAAGTTCTTGGCCATCCTCAGGAGAAACGGGCTGACGACCTGGCACAGCGCGAGGTCGGCCGGCAGTCGGGTGGCGGTGAGCTCGCTGAGGTCCTCGGTCGACAGGTCGATGGACGTCCGGGGAAACATCAGCACGATGTGCCGCATGTAGTCGTCCGACAGCAAGGTGTAGGGCCGCGTGGTGTCGTAGATCGCGATGTCACCCGGGGTCAGCACGGCTTCCTTGCCGTCTTGGAGCAGCAGGCTGCTGCCGCGCAGCTGCATGGAGAGCTTGTAGAAGTCGCGGCCAGACCGTGCGACCAGTTCCGGCGTACGAACGACCGCGTGTTGGCTCACCCTGATATCGAACATCGCCAAGCGGTCGATCCGTTTGGCGCGCAGGTCGCCATGGAACGTGTCAGGGCGATCGGTCTGTACGTCCAGGGGCACGAAGCTCTCCGAGACGTGGCGGCGCCAGTCGTGGAAATCGGCCGTGCTGAATGTCTCGACTCCGTTGGACGTCCCCGGCATGCTGTCCACCGTCATGGAACCTCCGGTGTGGTGTTGATGTGACCAAAGTATGCGCCACATGGTGTGACGGGTGCCACAGTCTGCTGAGATTTCAGCACTTGACGTCAACAGGCATGCACGCTACGACAAGTTTCAGGCCCGAGCCGTTGACGTGCCCATGTAGCTGCTGTGCAGCAGGTCCGGGTCGTCGACCAGCGTCTGAGCTGTGCCGGAGTACGTCAGCCGCCCACCGGCGATGACGGCCGCTCCGGTCGAGATCCCCAGCGCCATCTGGGCGAACTGCTCGACGAGCAGGACGCCCATACCGTCTTCGGCAAATGCCGTCATCATGGGCAGCAGGCGTCCGAAGACCGCCGGCGCCAGGCCCAGGGACATCTCGTCGACGAGCATGAACCGCGGTGCGGTGACGAGTGCGCGAGCCAGCACCAGCATCTGCTGCTCACCACCCGAGAGCAGGGTCGCGTCGCTGTCCCGGCGCTTGGCGAGCTCCGGAAACAGGTCGAAGGCGCGCTCGATCTCGGCTGCGGATCGGGTCGCGACCCGCAGGTTCTCCATCACGCTCAGCGACCCGAAGACCGTACGCCCCTGCTCGACGTGCACGATGCCGAGGCGCCGTCTGTCGACCTTGCTGAGCTTGGTGATGTCGTGGCCGTCGCAGCTGATCGCGCCTCCCGACGTGGCGACGAGCCCGGACACGGCCTCGAGGAGAGTCGTCTTGCCAGCGCCGTTGGGACCGACGAGCGTCGTCACCTCACCGGGACGGACGCGGATCGTGACATCGGAGACGATCCGTCCCCCTGAGCGGTCGACGCAGACGCCGTCGAGGAACAGCTCGCTGCTCATACGGTCACCTCTCCCATGTAGGCCTTCATCACTGCGGGATCTCTCAGCACCACTTCGTGTGGACCGGCAGCGATGACGCGGCCGAAGTTGAGGACCACCAACGACGTACAGACGGACCTCACCAGGTCGAGGTCGTGCTCGATGAGCAGCACCGAGGTACCGAACTTGTCCGGCACGGCCTGCAGGTGCTGGCCGAACCGAAGGTGCTCCTCGTGAGACAGCCCCGCCGCAGGCTCGTCCAGGAGCAGGACGCGGGGTCGGCTCAGCACGTGCGCCGCCACCTCCACGAGGCGACGCGTGCCCAGGTCGACATCTGCCAGGCGAGCGTGCGCCGGCGGGCAGTCGAAGTGGCTCAGGACCGCGTTGATCTCCGAGCGGCCGTGCCGGCCGCGTGCGACGAGGCGTACGAATGCACCGACGGTGATGCCCGGCGGGACCCGGTCCTGCTGGAACGTGCGCCGCAGCCCGGCCCTCGCCCGCCCGGTCGGACGCATCCGGGTCAGGTCCCGGTCGTCGAGGTCGATGCTTCCCGACGCAGGAACGGTGAACCCCGTGAGCACATCGACCAAGGATGACTTGCCTGCGCCGTTAGGGCCGATCAGGCCGATGATCGCCCCCTGTGGGATGTCGATGTCGACATCGTCGAGAGCGGTGACCGCGCCGAACGACAGTGTGATGCCTCGCGCTCGAAGCGCCACGGCGCCGGCATCCGGGCGATCCGGGGGCGGTGATGATCCGAGCACGCCATCGTCGAGCGAGCCCTCCGCTGGCTCAGGCTCGGGACCTGCGCTGCCGGGCACGTGACGCCGGCCCACGACCTTCTGGACGCTGTCCCCGATGCTGTTGCCGGAGGCAACCGCCTGAATGCCCGCCAGGCCGAAGACCACGAGCGCCCAGTCCTGCGGGATGCCCCAGGACTTGAACAGCTCGGGGATGCCGACCCATAGGACGCCGCCGATGACCGCGGCGCTGACAGCCTGCGCACCGACCAGGACGGCGAGTACGTACAGAGCGAGCGAGGACGTGGGTTCGAAGCTGCTCGGGTAGAGGACGCCGACCTGACCGGCCGTCACTCCCCCGCTGATCCCAGCAAGCAGGGCACTGATGCCGAAGGCAGTCGTCTTCGCGTACGGAACGCTCACCCCGGCCGCAGCCGCGCCGCGTTCGGAGTAGGCCACAGCACGCCAGCTCGAGCCGACCCTGGTCCGATCGAGGTACGCGACCAGCAGACCCGATGCGATCAGGAATGCAGCGGAGAGCACGAAGTAGTCCTCGTCGGAGACGGCTGCGACCGGACGATCGATGTACAGACCCTCGTTGATCCCGGGGAACTGGGTGAGGCCGAGGGTCAGTCGAAGCGCGGCCGCGAACCCGAGAGTGACCACGGCCAGGTTGACGCCGCGCAGTCGCAGGGCGGGGATGCCGATCACGACTCCGACGAGCCCGGCTGCCGCGCCGCCGAGGATCACCCACACGATGAACCCGCCGGGCGCCTGCCACTCATTGAGCTGGGCCACGACCGCGGCCCCCACGGCGGCGAACGACAACTGGCAGAGCGAGATCATGCCCGCTCGGCCGGAGACCACACCGATGCCGACCAGCGCGATGGCGGCCGTGATGACACTGATGCCGAGAAACACCATGTACGGCGACAGCACCCGGCTGCCGACAACCGCCGCCACGAGTGCAAGGACTGCCAGGGCCGCCGGGGCGAACGGTGACTCCACCAGGCCCTGGCGGAGCGACCCGGCCGCGCGGTCCGCAGGCGGCTCGGTCTGAGGCGAATCGCCCATGCCAGAACTGGTGGGCTCGCTCTCAACGTGCGACATCCCACACCTCCTTACGCTCGCTCCACAGCAGGAGCACGAGGATCGCGACGAATGGAATCCAGAACTTGATGACAGAGAGATCGTTGAACTGGGCCAGCGCGCCTTGCAGCATGCCGAGCCCGATGCCGCCGACAACCGCCAGCCACACCGAGCGGAACGCGCCGAGCAGGGCGGCCGCCGCCGATGGCACGACCAGCATCGACAACGAGTACTGATCGTTCGTCTGCGTGGGGGCGACGAGGGCCACCGCGACGGCCGCAACCAGGCCCGTCGCCATCCATACCCCGATCGTGAGCATCCGGGAAGGGACTCCCAACAGCTCCGCCGTCGTCGGTCGTTCGGCGAGAGCACGGAGAAGTACGCCCACGTCGGTCTTCCTGAGAAGCACGGTCGCCACGGCAGCGGTGACGAGCGCCATCGAGCACATGATCAGTCCGACCCAGGTCACGACGGTTCCACCGACCTCGAACGCGGCGCCGTGGACGATCGGGGTGATGGTCTTCGGCTTGGTGCCGAACGCGATGAACGACGCCGACAGCGTGAGCAGAAGGGCAGCGATCGAGACGGCGGAGCGCCGCGTGATGTCGGCCTCCGGCATCCACTTCGCGACGACCGCGCCGAGGATGCCGGAGGCGACTGTTCCTAGAAGCACTCCGCAGACGATCGCCAACGAGACCGGCAGGCCTCGATCGGCGAGAGTCACTGCCGCGTACGTGCCGAACATCGCGAATGCGACCTGCGCGAAGTTCACCACCCGCGCCAGTTGCGCCATCAGCGTCAGGCAGACGGCCACCGTGGCGTAGAGGCCTCCGAGCGCCAGCCCGCTCATTGCTCCTGAGAACACCGCAGCCTCGCTTAGTTCTGCTCGACGACGAGCCAGTCGTCAGCTGCGTTCGACCAGGCGCCGTTCTCCAACATCACCGGGAACCCGGCGTGGTTGGGGTTGTGGCTGTCGCCGGTCCCGAACTCGTACGGCGTGCCGACCATCTCGTTGTCGATCGGCTCCATGGTCTGCAGCGCCTTGGTGACCGACTCTCGGGTGATGTCACCCTCGATCGACTTCAGCACCTCGACCAGGTAGGTGGCTGAGAGGTAGCCGCCCTGGGAGAAGGACGTCAGCGCCAGCTCGTTCTTCGTCATGAGGTCGCGCCAGTCCTTGTTGGCCGAGGCGTTGGCGTCGGTGAACGGCAGGAACTCTGCGGGCAGATAGACCTTCTGGCCGGCCGGCGCTGCCTTGGCGAACTGCTCGGAATAGACCGAGGTGAGGAACAGCCAGGTGACGTCGGTGATGTTCTGTGCCGTCGCTGCCTTGAGCAGGCCCAGGGCGTCCGGCTCCACGAAGTTCGTGAAGACGGCGTCGCAGCCCTCCTTCTTGATCTTCACCGCTTGGGGCGTGTAGTCGGCATTGCCGTAGGGAACGCTGTCGTCGAAGAAGACGAGCTCCTTGCCGGTCGCCTTGCTCCACGCGTCGATGGACGCCTGGTAGGCGGGCTTGGTCGCACCGGTGATGGAGACGAACCCACAGATCTTCTTCAGGCCGAGGTTCTCCGATCCGATCGTCAGCGTCATCTGCGAGTCGAGGAACGGGCCGGCGTTCACGGGCGCCATCACCGGGCTGGAGAAGCAGCCCGGTCCGACGCCGGTGCCGACGACATTCATGATCTTCTGCTGCTCGTAGAACTTGCCGTTGACGTCGCAGTCGACCAGGCTCGCGCCGCCGACCAGGGCGACGGCTTCCTTCGTGGCGACGAGCTCGCGCGCCAGCTGCGTCGCGGTCGCCGGGTCGGCCTTGTCGTCCGCCGCCGTGTACTCGATCTTGTGACCGTTGATGCCGCCATCGGCGTTGACCCGGTCGAATACCGCCTTCGCTGCAGCAGAGGCCTCCGGGAACGTAGCCGGGCCGCTGAGGGCGTTGACCGAGCCGAGGACGATGGGATCGTCGGAGCCGGAGCTTCCGGCGCTGCCACCGCAGCTGCTGAGTCCAGCAGCGGCGGCCAGGGCCGTCGCGAGGACGAGGATTCGCTTCATGTTGATGAGCCTTTCGATAGGACACCGGAACTCGATCAGCGCCAGCGTCCTCGCCAAGGTAGAAAGAAGTGACCCTTCGGGGCTTGGCTGAGCGGGTAGGGAAGTTGACACTGCGGGCACGCCGGGCATGCGGGGGATGAAGAAGGGTGCGACTCCGCACGGGATGGAGACAGAGGCAGTCAACGTGACCGGCGTCACGTGCGTCTTCCGCGAATCGGACATCTGACTTGCCGGATTCGGACATCAGAGGGCTGTCCCTCAACGACTGCGGATCGTGCCTTCGACTTCGCCGAGCGCGATCGTGCCGGCGGTGGCGCGCAGCGTGACGGTGTCGCCGTCCTGCAGGTAGGTACGGGTGGTGCCGTCGGCGAGGGTGAACGGCTGGGTGCCACCCCAGGACAGCTCCAGCAGTGATCCGCGTTGGTTGCGGTCAGGGCCGGAGATCGTGCCGGATCCATAGAGGTCACCTGTACGCAGTGACGCACCGTTGACCGTCATGTGGGCGAGCATCTGGGCTGGCGACCAGTACATCGATGCGTACGGCGGCCGTGACACCACCGAGCCGTTGATGCCGACCTCGAGGTCGATCGCATATCCGGCCGGTTCGGCGACCCGCAGGTAGTCCAGCGGGTCGGGATCCTGGCCAGGTAGCGGCACTCGGGCATCCTGGAGCGCCGCGAGCGGGGTGACCCACGGTGAGATCGATGTCGCGAACGACTTGCCCAGGAACGGGCCCAGCGGGACGTACTCCCAGGCCTGGAGGTCGCGGGCCGACCAGTCGTTGAGCAGCGTGACACCGAAGACGTGGTCGGAGAACGCGGCCGCGGGCACCGACTCCCCCAAGGTGCTGGGTACCCCGACGACGAAGCCCAGCTCGGCCTCGATGTCGAGCGCCTGCGACGGCCCGAACTCCGGCCGCCCGTCAGATCCGGGACGGCGCTGACCGTGAGGTCGCACAATCGGCGTGCCCGATCGGACGACCGTGCCGGCACGACCGTGATAGCCGACTGGGAGGTGGCGCCAATTGGGCAACAGCGGTTCGGCGTCGGGCCGGAAGATCTTGCCGACGTTGGACGCGTGATCGAGCGAGGCGTAGAAGTCGACGTAGTCGGCCACCGCGAACGGCATCCGCGGCTCGACCTCGGCCAACGGGATGCGGCCGGCGGAAGAAGTGGCCAGGGTGCTCTGCAGCCACGAACGCACGGCCGACCACATCTCCGGCCCCGCAGCCATCAACGGCGCGAGGTCCGGACCGGCGAACAACGACGGGTCGTAGGACGGCGTCGAAGACGCAGCCAACGTCGCGAGGTCGACCACCTCATCCTCGAGACGTACGACCACGAGCCGACGGCCCTGGTGCGTGACGACGCCGTACGGCAGATGGTCCAACCCGAAGCCACTCATGCGATCAGCCTGCCGTCACGACGCACGCTGAGCCTTGAGCGTGCGCGCAGGCCACTGGGCATTCCACGCACACTCGACTACGTGCCGTCGCGAGACGTTCCTCCGGTCACGGGGCGAACGGACCCGCGGTCCTCCGACGGCGTACAGCCGAATCGAGCTCGGAACAGCCTCGTGAAGTGCGCCTGCGATGCGAAGCCCCAGCGGCCGGCGATGTCGGCGATCCTGTGCCCTTGCATGGAGGGCGAAGTGAGGTCCAGGCGGGCCGCCTCCAGGCGACGCCCCTGGATGTACTGCGCAACCGTGGTGCCTTCGGTGGCGAACGCCCGGTTGAGGTGACGCGATGTGACTCCCACGGCATGAGCGACTCGATCAGTACAGAGGTCGAAGTCCCCCAGGCGGATGGCGATGAACTCCTTGGCCGACAGCAGGTGAGCCGCACCGTTCGGCGTTCCCCTGCCTGACGTCATGGTGCCGAGCAGGTCCAGCAGATGATCGCCGGTCGCGAGAGGAGCCGTCGCGGGATCTTCCACCAGCCCGAGCAGCATCCGCCTGAGCGCACGGGCAGTCACCGCCGCCGGCCCCGCTCCGTCCGCGGCGACCTTGAGCGGCACCGCGGGCGTGGGCGCGCATCGTTCTTCGAAGACCGACCTGGGTACGTCGACCAGGATCTGGCACATCGTGCTGCTGAAGCCGAACAGGTAGGGCGCGTCCGTCTCGTACACGATCACGTCGCCGGCGACGAGGGTCGCGCAGCCCTCCGAGTGGTAGAAGAACGCGTCGCCCTCGAGAAGGACCGAGGCGAACACCGCATCCTTCGGCCGTGCCCGGACCAGCTGAGGCGCCCGCTCGATGACATGGGCGTTGCCCGCGATGTTGGCGACCCGGAAGCCGCCGACGTCGAGGTTGAGCTCGCTGGCGACCAGGCCGTCGGCGACGTACGACGAACAGGTCAGCCCCACCAGCGCCTCGGCGTTGTAGTGCTCCCAGAACTCCAGGCGATCCTGCGGCTCGATCCCGGCTGTCGAGACTGACGAGACGACTGTGGCTGCTGACATGGCGTACTCCTCTCGTGGACGACTAGACCGTCAGATACCCGCCGTCCACCGGCAGCACGACTCCCGTCACGTACGCGGCGGCAGGCGAGGCCAGGAAGACGTAGGCATCAGACACGTCCGCAGGTGTCCCCCACCGGCGGATCGGAAGACGTGACATGACAGCGGAGGAGGCGTCCGGGTCCGCCTGCAGACCCTTGGACAGCGGCGTGTCGATCCAACCGGGAGCGATCGCGTTGACCCGGATCCCCTCCCCGGCGTACTCCGCGGCCAGCGAGCGAGTGAGCTGGGCGATCCCGCCCTTGCTGGCGCTGTAGGCGGGCCGGTCGGCGGCACCGAAGTAGCCGTACATCGAGGCAGTCGTCACGACCGAGCCACGGCTCTGCGCCAGCAGCGGCCGAGCCGCTTCGGCCACCCGCATCGTCGCTCCGAGGTTGACCGCCAGCACCTGGGCGAAGACCTCGAGGTCGTACTCGTCCCGGTCGCGGCTGATCCCCGCACAACACACCAGGACATCGAGTGCCGGCAGGTCGGACATGAAAGCGGACACCGACCCGGTGTCAGTCAGGTCCAGCTCCACCACGCGTACGCGCTCGTGCACCGGGATATGGGAACTTTGAGCGCCCAGTCCCACGGCCAGGACGTCGGCCCCGAGCTCGGCGAAACGGAGGGCAGCTCCGGCACCGATCCCTGACGTCCCTCCCGTCACCAGAACCGTCCGGCCCTCGAACAGGTTGTTCTGCCAGCTCATGGTCGTTTCTCTCCCTTGCAGTGGATCAGTGTCTTGATGCCGTCACCCGGGTCCGAAACCATCCGCATCAGGGCGTCCGGTCCCTCGTCCAGCCCCACGACATCGGTCACCAGCGCGGCCAGGTCCAGCCGCCCCTCTGCGCACATCTGGATGAGCTCGTCATGGCAGTCGCGGTATCCGACGCTGGTCGTGATCGTCTGCTCGTTGTTGAGCAGACGAAATGCCGGCAGCACGAGCTCGTCGACGAGCCCGAGGAGGAGCAGCTCTCCCCCGGTCCGCAGTCCGGCGAGTGCCAGGTCGAAGGTCTGCTGACTCCCGACGACTTCGAACGCGACGTGGACGCCGACCCCGTCGGTTACCTGGCCCACCGCGGCGGCGACGTCATCGTCCGGCGAGAGGACAACGCTTGCGCCGAGCTTGGCGGCGAGCTCGCGGCGAGCGGGGCGAGGATCGATTCCGATCACCGCCGCGGCGCCCTTCTCACGCAGAAGTGCGCACACGAGCAGTCCCACCGGACCCAGCCCCACGACGAGGACCACCTGTCCCGTGGCGAACGTGGACCGACGGATGCCGTGGAGCGCAACCGCCGCCGGCTCGAGGACGGCGGCTGCGGCCAGATCGAAGTCGTCGGGCAGCGGTCGCACCATGTACTCGGGTACGACGGCGTACTCGGCCATGCCACCGTCGCCCATGAGACCGGCGAAGCCGGATCCCGCGCACACCTCGTAGCGACCCTCCCTGCAGGCCGTGCACGTCCTGCAGCGGTAGCTCGGCTCCACCGCGACTCGGGTACCGAGCGGCAACGCGTCGACACCGTTCCCCACCGCGACCACCGTGCCGGAGAACTCGTGCCCCAACGTGATCGGGGCCATCGTTCCCGACAGCGCGTGTGCGGTCCCCACCGGAATAGCGTGCGGGCCGTCGGCGATCTCGTGCAGGTCGCTCCCGCACACACCGCAGTAGACGACCGCCACCAACACCTCACCGTCGCCGGGCGGCGAGATGTCGACAGTCTCCAGTCGGAGATCGCCGGCTGCGTGCCAGCGGACCGCGCGCGCTGTCGTCATGGTGTGCCTGGGTCCTGACTTCGGGCGCTCAGCGAATCAGGGTGTCGACGTAGTCAGCGCCGATCCCCACCTTGTCGTAGTGCTCCCGGCAGAGAGCCAGGTAGTCGTGCACGTCGAAGTGACCATCGCTGTTGCCGTCCTCGTCGAGCCAGATCAGCGGACCGGTGACCACGAAGAAGCAGCGCATCGGCTCATCCGACTCGTACGCCACGAGGGTGTGCCCCTCGCCCGGGGTCTCGTAGACGAACGACCCTTCGGTCGCTGTCCACGGCTGCTCGAGGTATCCCCACTTGCCGCTGATCGTGTAGGCGAACACCTCGTGGGGGTGGTAGTGCCGATTGACCAGGCCGGCGGACTTGGCCCACAGGACATCGGCCCAGCGGTTGTCGCGCGGAGAGATCCACAGGGGGCGGGAAGCGACGGTGTCGCTGAAAGGCACGTAGTAGCGCTCGTCCTCGACCGGCGCGAGCTGGTGGAAGACTTCCGGCTGGGCGTCGGGCTTGAGGGCATTCTCGATCGGCTTGAGGTCGCGCCAGAATTCCGAACCAGGTGTTTCAGGCATGATCGTCGTTCCTTTCGAAGTGCGGGCGTCACGCGGTGCGGCGACGTACGCAGTCAACGTGACCGGCGTCACTCGCGTCTTCCACGAATCGGACATCCGATTTGCCGGTCCTGGACATTGTGAAGTCCGCCCGATTGCACCCACTTGCTGCACCACGCAGAGCTGTTGATCGCAGGCGCACGACTTGGCCGGCGGCGCAGACGCCGGCTTCCCGTCCGACTCAGACTCCCCACGTGTCGCGGGCCGCTCGCCGAGCGGCGAGCCCACGCCTATCTCGAGGCGCTCCCGCAAACAGGAAGAGGATTGTGATGTCCACACTGCACAAGACGTTGTCAGGGGTGAGCGTTCGTCGGGCCGCGCTGTTGCTGCTGCCGGTAGTTCTCGCCGGGGCCATGATCGCGGTGCCGCCGGCGACCGCGCAGGCACCGAGTCCGGTCGCTGTGCCCGCCGCGACCCTGTCGGAGGTCGACGTTCCCGGGACGGCGCCGATGTCGGCGACGGCCGTTGACCTCGTGGCCGCCGGCTACACCGCTCGCGAGTTCTACGCTGAAGGCCAGGCCAACCGGTACGCCGGCGCGACTCCGGGCGCGTTGACGACCGCCTCCGCACTGGACGGCGGCAACCCTTATCGAACGCGCGTGATGGTGCGCTACCCGAAGGCCGACAAGTTCAACGGAACGTTGGCCGTGGAGTGGACCAACGTCACCATCGGGGTCGACTTCGAGTTCGCTGCCGCCGAGGCCTCGGAATACCTGCTCCGCGAGGGCTACGCGGTCGCGGTCGTCTCGGCGCAGCGCGTCGGTGTCGAGCGACTGAAGACCTGGAGCCCCGCGCGCTACACCGGACTCTCGGTGGACGTCAACAAGTGCGGCGCCGAAGGGACGTCGCTGTGCCCCGGAGACCCGCTGTCGTACGACATCTTCGCGCAGGTCACCCAGACGCTGAAGGACAACGTCGGTGGCGCGGCCGCGCCGATGCCGGGCCTGAAGGTAAAGGATGCGATCGCCATCGGTCAGTCCCAGTCGGCCGGCCGTCTGGCGGTCTACTACAACACCATCCAGCCGCTGCACGACGTCTTCGAAGCCTTCGCGCTCTGGGACCGTTCGGGCCAGCTCCGATCCGATCTGACCGTCCCGGCTATCGGCGTCGCCTCCGAAGGACTCGGTGGCTCGTTCGGTGGCGCGCGATGGACGACGTCTGAGTACACGCGTAAGTGGGACATCGCCGGCGCGACGCACGCCTCGCTCTACGGCGCCGAGTACATCGAGGCGATCGCGCAGCGCGATCAGTCGATCACGGCGCCCAACGGCCAGCCGATCACCTTCTTCGAGTGGATCGAACCCGCGTGCATCAAGCTTCCGCCGTTCACGACGGTGGACGTGGGTCTGGTCTACAACAAGGCCATCGACTCGGTGCGCACCTGGTCCAGGACTGGCAAGCCCGCCGCCGCTTCACGGAGCTTTGCGACCACCGACGCAGGAACCCTCGTACGCGATGCCGACGGCAAGGTGGAAGGCGGGATCCGACTCCCCCAGTTCGTCGTGCCGACAGCTGATCAGGGGGCGCTCAACGGGCCCGCCTTCCCCTGCAACGTGTCCGGTTGGCACCGCTACTACTCGGATGCGGAGCTCAAGGCGATGTACAAGACACACGCCCAGTACGTATCCAAGGTACGGAAGGTCATCACTCCGCTGGTTCTGGAAGGCTACGTGCTGCCGACGGACGCCGCGACGGCCATTCGCGACGCTGCGCGCTCCGACGTAGCGAAGTAGCCGACCTTCTCGGGTGGGTCGACGAGGCCCGTGACCGGCACTTCTGCGTCACCTCGGCGGGTGACGACCGACCGGCTAGCGACCGAGCCTGTGCTCGGAGGGTGTGCGCCCAAATCTCTCCCGGAAGGCGGCGTTGAACGCAGTGACTGATCCGAAACCGCTCGCGTACGCGACGGCAGTCACCGTGCGACGCCGCCAACCGGGATGGGTCAGTCGTCGCGCGGCCAGCTCGAGCCGAGCCTCACGGATCAACGCTGCCGGCGAGCTGCCTTCCCGGCTCAGTCGCTCTTGGAGCGTACGCAGCGAGAGACCCATCTCTCGGGACAGCGCTCCCGGGTCGTACGCCGGGTCCGCACAGCTGCGACCTGCCAACGCACGCGCCTGCTCCCTGAGCCGGTAGGTGCGACCGGCCTCACCGCGGACAATGAGCTCGAACGCCAACTCGGCTGCGGTCACGAAAGAGCTGCCATCAAGAGCCTGTGCCTGCTCAGCGACCTCGGCAACCATAGCCGCGAAGATCGCACCCGCGCCCTCACTCGTGTCCCAGAGCCGAGCACCTTCAGGTGGCCTTGCTTCCGGCCATGCCGTGCCCGGGACCGACAGGATGAAGGCGCGGGTGTGCTCGTCGTGGCTGAGCGCGAACGGCTGGGTCATGGACACAAGCGCGGCAGCGCCGGGTCGGACCCGGGAGCGACGTCCGGCTGCCTCGACGACGATCTGGCCGGTGGTCGGCACCACGACGCGCAAACTATCGTCCCCGTCACGGTCGACGTCAACGGACCGGCGCTCGTAACCGATCGCATCGGACCAGAAGGCGACCAACTGCACACCGCCTGCGCGCTGAACCCGCGTCTCGCCATGGAAGTCCTGGCGATCGGCGAACGCGAAGTGCAAGGTGCCGTGGTTGGCGGTGACATGCTCACGCCAGAAATCGACCCGCCGACCACGAGGCACCGCATCGGCCCTTGTCGAAGCGACCAGATAGTCCAGCCCAACCTCGACCACGCTCGCCACCTCCTGCGCAGATCCGTCGATGGTCCGCGCGAATCCGCAAGATCCACAGTGCCCACGTGACTACCGTCACAGCATAAGCGGTCGACGGCCGCACGCGAAGGAACGGAGTCGGTCCCCATGGAGTACGTCGAGATCAAAGGCAGGCGCATCGCATACGAGCTTGCCGGCCCGGAGGAAGGCGAGGTCGTCCTGCTGAGCCACTCGCTGTTCTTCGACCACACGATGTTTGACCCGCTGGCCGAACTGCTGCACGACGCGGGCTATCGCACCTTGGCCTACGACCACCCCGGCCAAGGCGCCAGCTCCCGAGTCACGCTTGCGGAACTGTCGATGGACGCCCTCACCGAAGACGCCGCGGCCTTGGTGCGCACCCTCGACCTCGGACGGGTGCACGCGGTCGGCAACTCCATGGGCGGCTTCATCACGTTGCGGCTTGCGGCTCGCCACCCCGAGCTGTTGCGGACCGTCACGACCCTGGGAGCCTCCGCCGAAGAGGAGTACCAGCTCGCTGAGTTCGGTCCTCTCGCGGAGGCACTGGGCCAGGACGGCGCCGCCGCAGCCAACGTCGAGACGCTCCTGTACATCATGTTCGGCGACACCAGTCTCGCCAACGGCGGCGAGGTGGTCGACCACTGGCGCTCGTACATGTCCGCATTGGACACCTCGATCGGCGCGGCGGCCTATCAGGTGATCCACCGTGGCCGCATCTACGAGGAGCTCCAAGGGGTGAGCGTCCCGGTGCTCGCGATCGCCGGCGACGAGGACCACGCATACCCTCAGCCCATCTCTGGCAGCAACATCGCCACAGCTACGCAGGGACGCCATGAAACCGTCTCGCCCGCCGGGCACTCGGTCGCACTGGAGCAGCCACAATTCGTTGCCGAGCTCCTCATCAAGCACTTCGCGGGGTGATGAGGTTTGGAGGGGCTCCGCAAGGCTCCGCCTGCACGTGTCGGCGACGACGAAGCGGGCGTCAGGAAAATATCTGGACCGTCGGCATGTGACTCGTGACGAGCGCTTGTCGAGCCACCGAAATCACCAGCAGACAGCAAACGGCCCGCCACCCTTGTCGCAGGTGGCGGGCCGATTGTGCAGTCCAGACGGGTTACAGATACTGACCCGTGTTGGAGACCTGCTCGATGGAACGGCCGGTCGGTGCCATGCTTTCCGGTGATGAGCGTCCGATGAAGACGATCTGCGCGAAGGCGCCTCAAGCGCCTCCTCAGGTGCGAGGACATGATGGGAGAGGTCCCGAAATCAAGTCCAGTGTTGACACCGTCAACAGCTCCCCGACGCGTACTATCACCCCTCACCGTGCGGTTTGATGCCGTCAAAGCCGTGATCAACTCCGTGACTGCGGACCTCGACGGAGTCACCGATCGGACCTCCGTCGAGAACTCGCCGGGAAGATGTGAGCTCGCTCGCCAAAGCCAGGTGGCGACAGCACGCCGACGTCGCGACTCTCGACCGGATCGGCGACCTCAGCGAGGAGACCCGCCAGACGGGTTAGCGGCTCGACGAGGCTGTCCGCCAGGCGCAGACGAATGGTGTCCCCTAGAACGCCATTCGGCCGTGCCATACGGATCAGGCGGCAGCCAACGCATGCCTGCTGGAGGGGGCCACCTGCGCTGCCGGCTAGTACGATCTCCACGCCCGATTGCAGACCTCGACGCCATGCGCATGCGTCGTCGCAGGTCGTGTCACCGGTAGGCTTGCGACATGTCTGAATCGTCAACCACCGGAAGGTCCACTTCTCCGCGGGAGGTGAAGTCTGCGGGCCGGACCCTCGAAGTACTGGAGTTCCTTGCCGCCCGACAGAACCGACCTGTGCGGTTACGAGAGCTCAGGGAGGCGCTCAACGTGCCCCGGAGCAGCCTCCATGCGCTCCTTCGTACGTTGGTTGGCCACGGATGGGTTCGGGTCGACCAGTCGGGCCTGCTCTACACCATCGGTATTCGGGCCCTGCTCGCAGGCACCACTTACCTCGATACGGACCCATGCCTCCCCTTGGTGCATCCCATTCTTGATGAGTTGCGGGACAAACTGAACGAGACGTTCCACTTCGGTCGCCTCGACGGCACCGACATCGTCTTCCTGGCCACCCGTGAGTCGACGCAGTACGTTCGACAACTCAACCGGGTGGGCCGGAGATTGCCTGCCTACACGACATCATTGGGCAAGTCGATTCTTGCTTCCCTGAGCGATGATGATCTGAAGGCGCACCTACCTGACAGGCTCGAGCCACTCACACCCAACACGATCACTGACAAGGACGCCCTTGCCGCCGATCTTGAGGAGACTCGACACCGGGGTTACGCCATTGAGAACCAGGAGAACGCCGAAGGCGTGACATGCTTCGGAGTGGCCCTTCAGTACGCCACCCCTGCGACCGACGCAATCAGCGCTTCAGTACCGATCAGTCGGATTACGCCCCAACGTCAGGACGAAATCGTCGCCGAACTGCGAAAGGCTGCCGACAAGATCGACCGCGTGGTCGGCCCGATGAGCCACGCGATGGCCTGGATCTCCCCGACACCGTGATCTCTGGTAGTCCTGAGACTTCCGCGCTGCGCGCGGCGAAGTTGGACGCCCCGGGATGTGCGATATCGGTACACGGTGATGCGCAGCGGCATCTTCGCCCGACCTGATGCCCGTTCGGCACCGTGTCGACGATGTCGGCGATCAGCTCGTCAACCGCCGGCAGCAGGTGACCGTAGGCGTCGACGGTGCTGGTGATGGACTCGCGACCCTGACCCGAACCTTGACCCCTCCGCTGTCTGCTCGGGCTGTTTGGCCTGACCTTCGCACCGTCGGTCCTCACGAGTGCGGAACTATGCCACCCTCTGCTAATTTATGTGCCTTGACCTGCGCAAACTGTAGACCGCCCTCCCGCGTTGGCGACCTTCGTGATCGGTCTAATGCGCCTCGCGACGTTGCCACGTTACGACCTCCTGTGTGGATTGACGCCGTCAGAACCGTGATCAATTCCGTGACTGCGACGTCGACGGAGTCACCGATCGGACACACGGCGAGCGGTCCGCAGACCAAGCAGGCGCATGCAGGGCCGCCCACCAAGTCACAAGCTCCCGGCCGGCTCGAGCCGTACGATGACGCCCTTGGATGCTGGGGTGTTGCTGATCTCGGCGACGTTGTCGAGCGGGACGAGCACGTTGGTCTCGGGATAGTAGGAGGCCGCCGAACCACGTGCGGCCGGGTAGGCGACCACCCGGAACCCTTCGGCCCGTCGTTCGGTGCCGTCGGTCCACACGCTGACGATGTCGACCAGGTCGCGGTCGGCCAGGCCGAGCTCAGCCAGGTCGTCGGGGTTGACCAGCACCACCTGCCGACCGTTGTGGATGCCCCGGTAGCGGTCGTTGTCGGCGTACGGGATGGTGTTCCACTGGTCGTGGGACCGCAGGGTCTGCAGGACCAGATGACCCGGCGGTGCCTGGAGGTGAACGAAGTCGTTACGGGTGAAGACGGCCTTGCCACTGGGGGTGGGAAAGACACCGCTGTTGACCGGGTTCGGCAACCGGAACCCACCGGGGCGAGCCACGCGCGTGTTGAAGTCCTCGAACCCGGGAACGACCCGGGAGATCCGGTCCCGGATCAGGCCGTAGTCCCTCTCGAACTCCTCCCACGGGATCGAGTTCCCCTCCCCCAGCGTGCGCCGAGCGATCCGGCCGATGATCGCTACCTCGCTCAACAGATCCGACGAGGCCGGCGCGAGTCGCCCGCGGGTGGCGTGCACCTCGCTCATCGAGTCCTCCACCGTGACGAACTGCTCACCACCGGCCTGCACGTCAAGGTCGCTGCGACCCAGCGTCGGCAGGATCAACGCTGTCTCTCCACAGACTGTGTGGGAGCGGTTGAGCTTGGTCGAGATCTGCACCGTCAACCGACACGAGCGCAGGGCGGCCTCGGTGACCGTGCTGTCCGACATCGCCCGAACGAAGTTGCCGGCCACACCGACGAACACCTTCGCCTTGCCGTCGCGCATCGCCCGCACCCCCTCGACCGAGTCGAACCCGTGTCGAGTGGGCGGGGTGAAACCGAACTCCGTCCCGAGCGCGTCCAGGAACGTCTGGGGCATGCGCTCCCAGATCCCCATCGTTCTGTCTCCCTGGACGTTGCTGTGGCCCCGCACCGGACACACGCCGGCGCCGGGCCGGCCGATGTTGCCGCGCACGAGGAGGAAGCTGACGACCTCGCGGATCGTCGCCACCCCGTGCCGGTGCTGGGTCAGGCCCATCGCCCAGCACACGATGATCCGCCTGCTGGCCAGCACCCGCTGGAGCGTCTCTTCGATCTCATCCCACGTCAGCCCCGTCGCGGACAGCACGTGATCCCAGGAGATCCCGCGCACATGCGTCGCGAACTCCTCGAACCCGACCGTATTCGTGGCGATGAAGTCCCGGTCCAGCACCGTGCCCGGGGCAGCGTCCTCGGCTTCCAGCAGCAGCCGGTTGAGCATCTGGAACAACGCCAGGTCACCGC
>NZ_JBEORF010000038.1:0-66875 GCF_040302125.1 Nocardioides sp. NPDC127514
CCGAGGCGAAGAACGCGTCGAGGTCGAGGTGCATCACCGACGCCTGCGCTCTCATGGTGGCAACCTATCTGGCAGCGGGGACAGTCTGGCCCGGGGAAACGGTGGTTTCGTCCGCCACAACTGCATTCTCGGCGACTGGGGCCGGGCGCTGGGGTCAGCGGTAGTCGTCGGGGAGCTGCGTGCCGATCTTGACCTGCGGCTTGGGCAGGCGCAGGGGGCGGATCTGGATGGCGCGCATGATCGCGTAGTAGGTGGTGCCCTTGAGGTCGTTGTCGGGGAAGCGGCGCTTGAGCTCCTTGCGGAGCAGGAAGCGCAGCGCGACCAGGTTGATGATCACGGTGGCCATCACGACGAGGGTGAAGAGCTGGGAGTACATCGCCAGCTCGAGGCTGATGTAGGGCACCACGAGCGCGATGATCAGCACCGGGAGCACGATCTCGGCGAAGGTGAACCGGGCGTCGATCCAGTCGCGGATGAAGCGCTTGACCGGGCCCTTGTCGCGCAGCGGCAGGTAGCGATCGTCACCGGTCTTCATCGCCTGGCGCATCTTGTCGCCCTGCTCGGCGCGCTGGGCGCGGTTGGCGGCGTTGATCTCCTTGCGGGAGCGCGGCTGCTTGAGACGCGCCTTGCGGGCCGCCTCCGCTTCCTTGCGCGAAGGGGTCGGACGACCCTTACCGGTCTCCTTGACCGGGTTCTCGGGCTCGACGACCTGCGGGGCGGGGGACTTGCGACCGAACAACTTAAGTGACCTCTTACCTGTTGGCTGGGACACATACAGGATATCCCGATCGGCCTTGACAGCGAGTTTTGTGGACCCGGCCTAAGGTGAGAGGCAACACTTGTCCTAGGACGACGAGAGTCCAGCGGCAAGCGACGACGCGGGGCGGCCGGCGGTCGGCCGCATATGAGAGGCATAAAGGGAACCGATGAGTGTGATGAAGCGGCTGAGCCTGGTCTTCAAGGCGAAGGCAAACAAGGCGCTGGATAAGGCCGAGGACCCACGGGAGGTGCTCGACTACAGCTACCAGAAGCAGCTTCAGATGCTGCAGCAGGTGCGCCGCGGTGTCGCGGACGTCGCGACCAGCCGCAAGCGTGTCGAGCTGCAGATCAACGGGCTCAAGCAGCAGTCCGACAAGCTCACCCAGCAGGCCCAGAAGGCCATCGAGATGAACCGTGAGGATCTTGCCCGCGAGGCCCTCACGCGCAAGAGCGGTCTCACCCAGCAGATGAACGACCTCAACACCCAGCTCGCGACCCTGCAGGGTGAGGAGGAGAAGCTCACCCTCGCCCAGCAGCGGCTGCAGGCCAAGGTGGAGTCCTTCCGCACCAAGAAGGAGACCATCAAGGCGACCTACACCGCAGCCGAGGCGCAGACCCGGATCAACGAGGCGATCTCCGGCATCGGCGAGGAGATGGGCGACGTCGGCATGGCCATGCAGCGTGCCGAGGACAAGACCCTCGAGATGCAGGCTCGCGCCGGTGCCGTCGACGAGCTGCTCGCCTCCGGTGCCCTCGACGACCTCACCGCCGGTCCCTCCGACGACATCACCCGCCAGCTCGACGCGCTCAGCTCGACCAGCGACGTCGAGGCCGAGCTCGCCGCGCTCAAGGGCCTCAACTCCCCGCAGCAGACGCAGGCGCTGCCCGGTGCCGACGCCAACGCGCCGGTCATCGACGTGGAGTCGACCGAGAAGAAGGCCGAGCAGTGATCGTACGCATCCTGGGCGAGGGGCAGTACGACCTCGACGATGCCTCCGTCGACAAGCTCAACGAGCTCGACGCCGCGGTCGAGGCCGCCTGCAAGGGCACCGACGAGGCCGTCTTCGACGCGGCCCTGGCGGCCCTGCTCGATGGCGTACGTTCGATGGGCACCGCCCACCCGGTCGACGCGATCGACTCCTCCGACCTGATCCTTCCCGGACCCGGCTCCACGCTCGCCGAGGTCTCCGAGATGCTCGGCGACGAGGGCCTCATCCCCGGCTGACCAGCAATGTCACGCTTCCAGGGTGATGCCGGGCTGACCGCCCGGATGACCACGGTGATGTTCCTGCTCGGCGCGCTGTTCGTCGGGCTCATCGTGGCGCTGATGTTCGTCATGCCCGCGCAGTGGGCGCCGATCATTGGCATCGTCGGGCTCGGCATCGCCTGGTGGCAGTGGTACGCCTCCGACACCCTCGCGATGCGCGCCATGGGCGCGCGCGAGGTGTCGGCCCAGGAGGCGCCGGAGCTGCACGCGATGATCGACCGGTTGTGCACGCTGGCCGACATGCCGAAGCCGCGGGTCGGGATCGCGCACACCGACATGCCCAACGCCTTCGCCACCGGCCGCTCGCCGAAGCGGTCCGCGGTCGTGGTGACCACCGGCATCCTGCAGCGCCTGACCGCCGAGGAGCTGGAGGGCGTGCTCGCCCACGAGCTCTCCCACGTCGCCCACCGCGACGTGCTGGTGATGACGGTCGCCTCCTCGGCCGGCATCGTGGCCGGGATGCTGAGCCGCGGCTCCCAGTACGGTGCGTACGCAGGTGGCGGCCGCCGCGACAACAACAACGGCCTCCCGGTGTGGCTGGTCGTGCTGCTGGTCTCGCTGGCGGTCTACGCCGTGTCCTGGCTGCTGCTGCGGATGCTGTCGCGCTACCGCGAGCTGGCCGCCGACCGGGCCGGCGCGCAGCTGACCATGAAGCCGGGCGCGCTGGCCAGCGCGCTGCAGAAGATCACCGGTGAGATCTCCGCGATCCCGAGCCGCGACCTGCGGTCCTCGCAGGCGATGAACGCGTTCTTCATCGCCCCGGCGATCAGCGGCCAGTCGCTGCGTACGCTCACCTCGACGCACCCCTCGCTGGAGCAGCGCCTGGAGCAGCTCGCCCGGATCGAGGCCGAGCTCGGCCGCCCGACCCAGTAGGGTCGGCGACGTGGGCTTCTGGGACGTCATCACGGGTCGTACGCGACCGAAGCAGGCCAACCTCGACGCACTGTTCGCGGTGCCGACCGCCGCGCTCACCATGCAGACCTCGCTCGGGCTGGTCCCGACCGGTGACGGAGCGGTCTGCTACCGGGCCGCGGCCGGTGCGGGATTCGCCGGCACGCAGAGCGACATCGTCGAGCTGCTCGGCGCCTCCGAGGGCGCGCCGACGGTGACCACGAGCGTCGACGAGTTCGGCTTCACCTGGCTCAGCGTCGACCACGAGCCGCTGGACCCGGACAACCCCGACATCACCGGCCTGGTCACCGACCTCCACGCGGTCAACACCACCCTGGAGATGAACGGCTTCGGCCCCGGACTGCTGTGCTCGCTGATCGCCTTCCGTGACCGCAGCACGGGCGCCGAGGGGCGCAGCGTAGGCCTGATCTACCTCTACAAGCAGGGCACCTTCTACCCCTTCGTCCCGACCGGCCCGCAGCAGCGCGACAACCTGCTCGAGATCAACGTCCGCAGCGCGATCGAGGGCGATCTACCGGTCGAGAAGGACCTCTCCCGCTGGCTCGCCGTCTGGGGCGCCCCCGGGCTCTGAGATGGAACGTTCCCGAAGCTTCGGAGCGGTCGCGGAGGACTACGAGCGCTTCCGTCCTGGCTACCCCGACGATCTGGTCGCGCTGGTGAGCGAGGTCGCCGACGGCCCGGTGCGACGGGCGATCGAGATCGGTGCCGGCACCGGGAAGGCGACCCGGACGTTCGCTGCCGCCGGGATCGAGGTGGTCGCGACCGACCCCGACGCCGACATGCTCGGCGTGCTCCGGCGCGAGTGCGCGGGCCTGCCGGTGACCACCGTGCGCGCCGCTCTGGAGGAGCTCGACCCGGCGGCGTACGAGCCGTTCGACCTGCTCTACGCTGCCGCCGCCTGGCACTGGACGGCGCCGGCGACGCGCTGGGACCTCGCCACCGCCCTGGTCCGCGCCGGGGGAGCGGTGGCCTTCTTCGGCGGCCCGTTCATGCTGGCCGACGACGAGGTCGCGGCCGTCGAGGACGAGATGATCGCGGCGTACGCCCCGGAAGGACGCCACCTGCCGCCGCCGTCCGCGGTTGACGCGCCGATGCTGTTCCCCGGGGACGAGATGCTGGCCGACGGCCGGCTGAGCGACGTACGCCAGCGGGAGGTGCCGCGCCGGTTCACCCTCACCCGCGCGGACTACGTACGCCACCTCGACACCATCTCCGCGATCCGGATCCTGTCGGCCGCCGACCGGTCCGCACTCTTCGCCGACCTGGCTGCGGTCCTCCCCGAGCGGGTGGAGGTGCGCGCGGACCTGATGGTCCACACCGCCCGCCGCGCCGGGGACGGGACGTTCGCGCGGCGGTGACATCGACACACCACAGTGGCCTCACAGGCACCACACAGCAAACAGCCGCATGATGGAGGCATGAGTGCTGGAGGAAAGGGCCTGACCCGCGCCGACGGCTCGCCGCTGCGGGTGCTGGTCGTGGACGACGAGGTGAACATCGCCGAGCTGATCGCGATGGCGCTGCGGTTCGAGGGCTGGGAGATCACCATGGCCCACTCCGGTTCCAAGGCTGTGGCCGCCGCGAAGGAGACCGCTCCCGACGCGATCGTGCTCGACTGGATGCTGCCCGACTTCGACGGGCTCGAGGTCCTGCGCCGGGTCCGGTCGACCAACCCGGGCGTGCCCGTCCTCTTCCTCACTGCCAAGGACGCGGTCGAGGACCGGGTCGCCGGGCTGACCGCAGGGGGTGACGACTACGTGATCAAGCCGTTCTCGCTCGAGGAGCTCGTCGCCCGGCTGCGTGGGCTGATGCGGCGGGCCGGCGCGACCCGGGTCGAGGAGCACTCGGTGATCCGCGTCGGCGACCTGACGATGGACGAGGACTCACGCGAGGTGCACCGTGCCGGGGAGGAGATCACCCTCACCGCGACCGAGTTCGAGCTGCTCCGCTTCCTGATGCGCAACCCGCGCCGGGTGCTGTCCAAGGCCCAGATCCTCGACCGGGTCTGGTCCTACGACTTCGGCGGCCAGGCCAACGTCGTCGAGCTCTACATCTCCTACCTGCGCAAGAAGATCGACGCCGGTCGTGAGCCGATGATCCACACCATGCGCGGCGCGGGCTATGTGCTGAAGGCCGCTGAGTGAGCGTCCGTCTCAAGCGGCTGGTCGCGCCCCTCAGCTCCCGTCTGGTCATCACCGCGGTCTCCCTGGTCCTCGTTGTCTCGCTGCTGATCGCGACCTTCGCCACGATCGCGCTGCGGCAGACGTTGATGGAGCGGCTCGACCGGGACGTACACGACATGGCTCGCGGTGTCGCCGGCCCGGGCCCGCGCAACGACTTCAACGTCGGGCCGGAATCAGTCGTCGCGGTCTTTCCGGAGAACGGTGAGGCGCAGGGCAACCTGGGCGACTTCGATCCGAACCAGATGGAGTCGCTCAGCGCCGTCGACCTGGAGGTGATGGCGGACGTACGCGTCGACGCACGCCCCCACGACGTCAAGCTGCCCGACCACGGCACCTACCGGGTGATCGCCCAGTCCGTCTTCAGCCCCACCCTCGGTCAGACGGTGGTCTTCGTCACCGGTCATTCCACCGCCGAGGTCGACAACACGATCGAGAGCCTGATCTTCTGGGAGGCCCTGCTGACCCTGCTGGGCGTTCTGGCCGCGGCGGGTGCCGGCTACGTCGTCGTACGCCGCCAGCTCAGCCCGCTGCGCGAGGTCGCCGCCACCGCGCACACCGTCGCGGGGCTCCCGCTGTCGTCCGGCGAGGTCCAGGTCACCGAGCGGGTGCCCGAGCGACTCACCGACGAGGACACCGAGGTCGGCCAGGTCGGCGCGGCGCTCAACTCCCTGCTGGACCACGTGGAGACATCGCTGGCCGAGCGTCACCGCAGCGAGCAGCAGGTACGCCAGTTCGTCGCCGACGCCTCCCATGAGCTGCGTACTCCGCTGACCACCATCCGCGGCTACACCGAGCTGGCCCAGCAGCGTCCCGAAGCGGTCCCGACGGCGCTCGGCAAGGTCGAGGAGGAGTCGCTGCGGATGACCGCGCTGGTCGAGGACCTGCTCCTGCTCGCGCGCCTCGACCAGGGCCGCCCGCTCGCCCGCGACTCGGTCGACCTGACCCGGCTGCTCCTGGAGGCCGTCGACGATGCTCGCGTCGTCGACCCCTCGCACACCTGGCGGATCGAGCTGCCGGCCGGCGCCGACTCCGGTGACGCCGAGGTGATCGTCGCCGGCGACGCCCAGCGCCTCCACCAGGTGATCAGCAACCTGCTCACCAACGAGCGCCGGCACACGCCCGCCGGCACCACGGTCACCGTCCGCGTACGTCCTGACGGCTTCGACCTCCACGACGACGGCCCGGGCTTCCCCCCGGCCCTGGTCCCGCACGCGTTCGAGCGCTTCACCCGGGCCGACGAGGCCCGGCAGCGCGACGGCGGCGCCGGCCTCGGCCTCGCCCTCGTCCACGCCATCGTCACCGCTCACGGCGGCACCGTGACCCTCACCAGTGCCCCGGGCGACACCACGATCGCCGTACGTCTGCCGCGCCCGTCCGAGGGATGAGGTGGGGTTTTCCCTACCCGGTTCGGCTCCTTGAGCCCATCGTGTGCGAGCGGCGGGTTCCTTAGCGTCGAAGGGTGACATCAGCCACCCGAAACCGCAGGAGCCACCCATGACCACACCCGCCCTCGAGGTCACCGGCCTCACCAGGACCTACGGCACCGGCGCGGCCGCCGTGGCCGCGCTCAACGGACTCGACCTGGCCTGCGCGCCGGGCACGTTCACCGCCGTGATGGGGCCCTCCGGCTCCGGCAAGTCCACCTTCCTGACCTGCGCCGGAGCGCTGGAGCAGCCGACGGGCGGCCGGGTCGTCATCGCCGGCCAGGACGTCACCGAGCTGACCGAGGCGCGCCGGACCCGGCTGCGTCGCGAGCGGATCGGGTTCGTCTTCCAGGGCTTCCACCTGCTGCCCTACCTGACCGCCGAGCAGAACGTCGCGCTGCCGCTGCGGCTGGCCGGGGGTCGGATCGACGCGGCTGCCCGCCGCCGGATCCGCGAGCTGCTTGACCGCGTCGGCCTGGGCGATCGCACCGGCCACCTGCCGGCACAGCTCTCCGGCGGCCAGCAGCAGCGGGTCGCGATCGCGCGGGCGCTGGTGACCGGTCCCGACATCGTCCTCGCCGATGAGCCCACCGGAGCCCTCGACTCCCACACGGCGGCCTCGGTGCTGGCCCTGCTCCGGAGCCTCGTGCGCGAGCTCGGTGCGACCGTCGTGATGGTGACACACGACCCCGTCGCCGCTGCGTACGCGGACAGTGTGGTCTTCCTCGTCGACGGCCGTGCCGTGGGACGGATGGACAACCCCGCCGCCGAGGCCGTCGCCGGCCAGATGGCACATCTCGACGAGCTCACCGCCCGGGCCGAGCGGGAGATGGTGTGATGTTGACCCTGGCACTGCGCTCGCTGCGACACCGCGCCACCGCCATGACCGCGACCTTCGTCGCGATCCTGCTCGGCACGGCGGTGATGGGTTCGTTCACGCCGCTGATCCAGGTCGCCCTCGAACCCGGCACGCCGAGCGCCGAGCGGGAGACCCTGCTCGTCCTCGGGGGAGTGGTCGGCGCCTGGGGCACCGTCATCGCGCTCTTCTCGATCGTCTCGACCGTCGGCATCACCGTCCGGCAGCGCGAGGTCGAGATCGGCCTGCTGCGCACCGTCGGCGCCGAGCCCCGTCAGGTACGCGCCCTGGTGCGGGCGGAGACGCTCGTGGTCGCGCTCGTCGCCGCTGTCCTCGGCGCCGTCGTGGCGAGCCTGACCAGCCGAGCCCTCCTCGACCTGCTGCAGTCCGGTGGCGTCGTCAGCGAGCAGGTCGCCCACTCGGGCGGCTGGGTCGCGCTCGCCGCGAACGTCGTCCTGCTCCTGCTCGTCTCCCTGGCCGCCTCCGGCCTGGCCGGGTCACGTGCCTCCCGCGGACCGGCGACAGTCGCCCTCTCCGAGGCCAGGACGGGCACCGGACGCATCGCCTGGTGGCGGTGGGTCGTGGCCCTGGTCGCCGTCGGCCACGCCACGACCATGGTCGTGATGACCATGGCCACGGGCAAGGACGCCGCCGACCCGTACGACGCGATGGCGATGACCGGCTCCCTCGGGCTCCTGGTCGCGGTGGGTCTGGCCGCGCTGGCTCCGCTGCTGCTGAGGGCCGGGAGCTGGGTGCTGCGGCCGCTCCTGGGCGGCACGAGCGGGCATCTGGCGGCGTACAACACCTCGCGGAGGTCGCACCTGCTCGCCGGCGTGCTCGCGCCGGTGATGGTGCTCTCCGCGGCCGCAGTCAGCATCCTGATGCTGGTCGGGATCGACGAGCGTACGCTGCCCACCGGTCTGCCCCCGGAGGTCACCGAGGGCTACGAGACGATCAACCTGCTCAACAACGTGGTCACCGCGATGATCTGCGCGTTCGCCGCGATCATGGTGATCAACGCCTTCGCCGCGCTCCTCGCCGACCGGCGCCTGGAGCTGCACCGGCTGCGGCTGCTCGGCGCCACCCCCGGTCAGGTACGCGGCTCCATCCTCGCCGAGGCCGGTGTGGTCGCCGCGGTCGGCACGGTCATCGGCCTGCTCGCCGCCCAGGCGACGATCGTCCCGTTCGCCTACGTCCGGGGTGAGGGTCTGGTCCCTGACGCACAGCTCTGGCTGCCGCCCCTGCTGATCGCCGGCGCAGTGGCGCTCACGCTGGCCTCGGCGGCCGGCGCGACGAGCCGGGCATTACGCACGACGTCCGGCGCTCGCTGATGTCACACTCACTCCTGATGACCGAGTGGGATGCACCGATCCGGACCGTGCGGCCGGAGCCGTTCAGCGGGCAGGCGCTCGTCGAGCGGCTCCGGCTGACCGGACTGTCGCTGGGCTATGCCCTGATGATGGCTCCGGCCCTGGTGCTGGCGATCCTCACCCTGCTCTCGATCCCGCTCGGGCTGGTGTTCGGGGTCGGCATCGGGATCGCCCTGGGCGCGGTGCCGGCAACCCAGGCCGTCGCCGGTGTGCATCGCCGGGTGAGCGGGATGCTCCTTGGGGAGACCATCCCGGAGACGTACGCGGACCTGAGCGCTCAGCCGGTCCTGAGCCGGCCGTTCCGGTGGCTCCGCGAGAAGGCGCGCTGGCGCGACTTCGCCTTCTGCTGCTTCTCGGCGACCGGGGGCTTCGTGCTCTCCCTGCTGCCCGCGGCGTTCCTGACCGTGCCGGTGACCTGGCTGGTCCTGGCCCTCTCCGGCATCACCTGGGTGGCCTGGCTGCTGATCCTGCTCAGCGGACCGCTGCTGCTGGTGTGGTGGGTGTCGACCCCGGGCCTGGTCCGGGCGCGGGCGCTGGCCGAGCGGGGCATCTTCGGTCAGGGGCAGGTCGCCGCGCTGGCCGCGAGGGTGGAGAAGGTCGAGTCGACCCGTGCCGAGACGCTGGACCACTCGGCGGCCGAGCTGCGCCGCATCGAGCGGGACCTCCACGACGGTGCCCAGGCCAGGATCGCCGCGGTCGGGATGAGCGTCGGCCTCGCCGAGAAGCTGATGGCGACGGACCCCGACGCCGCCGCCGCGCTGCTGCGCGAGGCCCGCGAGACCACAGTGTCCGCGCTGGAGGACCTGCGTGGAGTCGTACGCGGCATCCTGCCGCCCGTGCTCGCCGACCGTGGCCTCGTGGGAGCGGTCCAGGCCCTCACCGCCGGGCTGCCGCTGCCGGTCACCGTCGCCATCGAGCTGCCCGGGCGGCTGCCCGACCCGGTCGAGTCGGCGGCCTACTTCGCGGTGGCCGAGTGCCTGGCCAACGCCGTCAAGCACTCCGGCGCCGACCGGGCGTTCGTACGCGGCAGCCACAACGGGCAGCGGCTGCGGATCGTCGTGGGCGACAACGGCCGCGGCGGAGCCGACCCGACCGGGCACGGGCTCGGCGGCGTCGCGACCAGGCTGGCCGCCTTCGACGGCACCGTCGAGGTCGAGAGCCCCTCCGGCGGCCCGACCCTGATCACCCTGGAGGTGCCTTGCCGGATCTGAGGGTGGTCCTGGGCGAGGACCAGGCGCTCCTCCGCGTCGGCCTCACCCGGATCCTCGAAGCGGGCGGGATCGAGGTCGTCGAGGCCGTCGACAACGCGCCCGCCCTGGCCCGGGCACTGGTCCGGCCGGACGTGGACGCGGCGGTGGTCGACGTACGTCTCCCTCCGTCCTTCACCACTGAGGGCATCACGGCCGCGATCGAGGCCCGGCAGGCGCGGTCAGGGTTCCCGGTGCTCGTGCTGAGCCAGTACGTCGAGCCGCTCTATGCCCGCGACCTGCTCGCCGGCGGAGAGGGCGCGGTCGGCTACCTGCTCAAGGACCGCGTCGCCGACGTCGACGCCTTCCTCGCGGCGGTACGCCAGGTCGCCGGTGGCGGGACCGTCCTCGACCCGGAGGTCGTCGCCGCGCTCCTCACCCGCCGCGAACGCCCGCTCGACCGGCTCACCGAGCGCGAGCGCGAGGTGATGACGCTGATCGCCGAGGGGCGCTCCAACGCCGCCATCGCCGCCCGGCTCTTCGTCACCGAGAAGGCGGTCGGCAAGCACATCAGCTCGATCTTCACCAAGCTCGATCTGCCCCAGGCGAGCGACGACAACCGTCGCGTGCTCGCCGTTCTGGCCTGGCTCAACGACACTTGAGCGAGGCGTCACCTACGTCGGCCGAGACGTCGCTCCCGTCGGCCGAGACGGCAGGCCGGTGCCAACTCGGCCGACCGGGCTGACGCCTCGGCGAGGGGTGGTCAGTCGTCCTGGGTCTTGCCCGGGAGATCGAGCATGCGCTGCAGGGCGAGCTTGGCGTAGCGCTCGGTGTCGGGGTCGACCTCGATGCGGTTGATGACCTGGCCCTCGACCAGGGACTCGAGCGCCCAGACGAGGTGGGGGAGGTCGATGCGGTTCATCGTCGAGCAGTAGCACACGGTGCGGTCGAGGAAGACGATCCGCTTGTCCGGGTGGGCGTTGGCGAGGCGCTTGACCAGGTTGAGCTCGGTGCCGATCGCCCAGGCCGACCCGGCGGGAGCGGCCTCGATCGTCGAGATGATGAACTCGGTCGAGCCGACCAGGTCGGCCTTGAGGACGACCTCGTGCTGGCACTCGGGGTGGACCAGGATCTGCACACCCGGGATCTCGGCGCGCAGGTCGTCGATGGTGTCGGCGGAGAAGCGGCCGTGGACCGAGCAGTGGCCCTTCCACAGGATCACCTTCGCCGCGCGCAGCTCGTCGGCGCTGAGGCCGCCACCGGGCTTGAGCGGGTCCCAGACCACGCAGTCGCCCAGCGACATGCCGAGCTTGAGCACGGCGGTGTTGCGGCCGAGGTGCTGGTCGGGGAAGAAGAGGACCTTGGCGTCGTCCTTCTGGTCGAAGGCCCACTCCAGCACGGCCTGCGCGTTGGAGGAGGTGCACACGACGCCGTCGTGGCGCCCGCAGAACGCCTTGATGTCGGCGGAGGAGTTCATGTACGTCACCGGCACGACCTGCTCGGCCACGCCCGCCTCGGAGAGCGCCTCCCAGGCCTTCTCGACCTGCCCCAGCCGCGCCATGTCGGCCATCGAGCAACCGGCCGCGAGGTCGGGGAGGATGACGGCCTGCGAGGGCGAGGTGAGGATGTCGGCCGACTCGGCCATGAAGTGCACGCCGCAGAAGACGATGTACTCCGCGTCCGGCCGGGCGGCGGCGTCGCGCGCGAGCTTGAAGGAGTCCCCGGTCACGTCAGCGAACTGGATGACCTCGTCGCGCTGGTAGTGGTGTCCGAGGACGAACACCTTCTCGCCCAGCTTCTCCTTGGCGGCGAGCGCGCGCTTGACCAGGTCGGGGTCGGAGGCGGCCGGCAGGTCGCCGGGGCACTCGACGCCACGCTCGGAGTTCAGGTCGGTGCCGCGCCCCAGAGGGAGCAGCGGGAGGTCGACAGTCGTCATGATGACGATAATACATGTCGAGGGCTCGGCGCCCTCGTGGCATGGGTCACATGGTGGTACGGGCTCAAACTCGCAGGGGGCGCACGGCATCCCATGCCGGGTCGGTGTCGACCCGGGTGACGACGTCGCCGTGGGCCCAGCCGTCGACCGTCTCCTCCAGTCGCTGCGGGGCTGCGGTGGTGGGGTCGACATAGGCGTGGAGAACGCGTACGCCGTTGGTGGTCTCGTGCGCCACGACGCGACCGTCGCGCCCGAGGGTCGTGGCGAGCCGGTCCTCGAGCTGGCCGAGCTCGCGCAGAGCGTCGGGCGAGGGGAGACCTCGCTCGGCGAAGCCGACGTAGGGGACCATCACGCCGACGTGATGGGTCAGGTTCGGCGCGGTGACCGGGTGCAGGGGCACGACCGCGCTCGCGATCACCGGCCCCTGGGGGCTCTCCCCGTGGAGCAGCACCCAGGCCGGGTTGCCGTCGGGGTCGACGTACTCCTTGCGGAGATTGCGTACGGCGACGCTCAGCCCGTCGAGGCCGAAGCCGTCGCGGGGTCGGGCGGTGGTGGTCTCGACCTCGCCGATCCACAGCTCGGTGCTGGACTCGCCCAGTGTCGTGTCGAGGGCATGGAAGGCGACCTGCAGACGGGCGTCGTCGGCGAGGTCGGGGAAGGCCGGGTGGAACAGGGTGAGGTCGAAGTGGGCGCCCCTCTGCCGGGCGGCGACCAGCACGTCGGCCAGCCGGATCGCGGCGCCGCCGGGGGTGGTGAGCACCGCCTCGACCGGATCGTCGACGGGCGGGCGCTGGTCGCTGAACTCCCAGGGTGAGACGCCGTCGGGCTCGGGGGCGGCGAGCAGCCAGCGGCGTGCCAGCGCACGATGGTCGGGGTTGCCGCCGGCCGAGACGACCAGCAGCCGGCCGCCCAGCGGCCCGGGCCCGACCTCCCAGCTCAGACCGGCCTCGATCGCGTCGACGCGTCGGGCCAGCAGCGCGACGAGAGCGTCCTGGTCGTCGGCGTCGAGCGCCGCACCACAGGCCAGAGCTCCCTTCTGGGCCCACCAGGTCCAGAAGCCGTTGATCCGCCTGGTCTCTGAGTCGCCGGCCCCGCGCCGCCCGAAGATCCGCACGAAACGACCTTAACGCGACGCATGCGGAATGGTTACGACACCAAAAATGTCAGGTGGAACACCTGGTGCTTCCGTGCGCGGGTAGGTTTCGGCCATGCGAGTGCTGATCGCCCCCGACAAGTACGCAGGCACGCTCACCGCCTCCCAGGCGGCCGCCGCGATCGCGGAGGGGTGGCGGCGTACGGCGCCCCGCGACGAGCTCTCGCTCGCGCCGATGGCGGACGGCGGGCCGGGTTTTCTCGAGCTGCTGCACGACGTCCTCGGTGGCGACCTCCACGAGGTCGAGGTCAGGGGGCCGCACGGTGAGCCGGTGACGGCGCAGGTGCTGGTCGACGGCGAGACCGCCTACGTCGAGTCGGCCCAGGCCGCCGGCCTGCACCTGACCGGCGGGAAGGGGGCGGAGCAGGCGAGCTCGTACGGAGTGGGCCAGTTGCTGCTCGCCGCCCGTGACGCCGGCGCGAGCACGGTCGTGGTCGGCCTCGGCGGCTCGGGCACCAGCGACGGGGGAGCGGGGCTGCTCGCCGCGCTCGGCGCCACCGCGGACCGGCCGCTCGATGCCGGCGTCGCCGGGCTCGAGGGCATCACCGAGGTCACGCTCCCCGAGCCCCTCGGCCTCGAGATCGTGATCGCCAGCGACGTGGACAACCCGCTGACCGGGCTCTTCGGCGCGATCAAGGTCTACGGCGAGCAGAAGGGGCTGGCCGAGGAGACCATGCCCCGCTGGGACGGCGTGCTCCAGGACCTGGCCGCCGCCACGTCACGCAAGACCGCGACCGAGAAGGGCGCGGGAGCGGCCGGCGGGATCGGGTTCGCGCTGCTGCTTCTCGGCGCCACCCGACGTCCGGGGTTCGACGTCGTCGCCGACCTGCTCGGACTGCCCGAGCTGGCCGCCCGGACCGACCTGGTGATCACCGGTGAGGGCTCCTTCGACCCGCAGAGCGCGGCCGGGAAGGTGCCGGCCGGGGTCGCCAGGCTGGCCGAGCAGGCGCTGCGGCCCTGCATCGTGCTGGCCGGCAAGGTCGGCATGAGCGGGCGCGAGATGCGTACGCTCGGGATCGACGCCGCCTACTCGCTCGTCGACAGCGTCGGCGAGGAGCAGGCGCTCGGCCAGGCGTACGACTCCCTGGTCCAGGTCGCCGCCAGGGTGGCCCGGACGTGGTCCGCCGACCAGCGGGAATAACCGATGATGTGCGACGATTGACCTTGAGACACACCCGCACCCACGCACAGGGAGCCCAGCTACATGACCGAGCAGACTACCGAACGCCGCGCCGACTCCATCAACCTGAGCGACGTTGCCGCCGCGAAGGTGAAGAGCCTCCTTGAGCAGGAAGGCCGCGACGACCTGAGCCTGCGCATCTCCGTGCAGCCCGGCGGCTGCTCCGGCCTGCGCTACCAGCTCTTCTTCGACGAGCGCACCCTCGACGGTGACGTCGTCACCGACTTCGACGGTGTCTCCGTCGTCGTCGACCGGATGAGCGTTCCCTACCTCAACGGCGCCATGATCGACTTCGTGGACAGCATCGAGAAGCAGGGGTTCACCATCGACAACCCCAACGCCACCGGCTCCTGCGCCTGCGGCGACTCGTTCCACTGAGCCAGCGCAGCCACTGAGCATCACGAGCGCCCCTGTCCGACTCGGACAGGGGCGCTCGTGCGTTCGGTGACACTTAGGCGGCGACCGGCGCCGGCCGGCGACCAGCGAACGCGGGCGTCGCCAGGGCCAGTACGAGGAGCACGAGCCCGAAGGCGGTCGATGCGAGCATCGCGGTCTCCATCGCCGGTTCGACGCCCGCTGCGGAGCGGCTGGTGAACACGGCGGTGAGCGTCGCGACGCCGATCGCCCCGCCGAGCTGCTGCATCGCCTGAAACATCCCGGCGGCGGCACCGGAATCCTCACCGTCGGCCGCCGCCATGATCGCGGCGCTGGCAGGGGTGAAGAAGAACGGCGCGGTGAAACCGAAGACGAAGCACGGCAGCAGGACACCGGCCCACAGCGGGGCATCGGCGGCGAGCAGCGCGAACGCGACCAGCCCGGCCAGACCGAGGGCGATCCCGAGAACGATCGTGCCGCGGTCGCCGATGCGGCCCACCAGCGCGGGCACCAGTCGGGCGCCGATGATCACCGACGCTCCCCACGGAAGGTAGGCCAACCCGGCCTCGAGGGCGTCGAAGTGGCGTACGTCCTGCAGGAAGAGCACCGAGAACGTGAAGAACCCGATCATCATCGCCGGCACCAGGAGCATGCCGGCATAGGGGACGGCGCGGCGGGCGCCGCGGAGAAGGCGGAGCGGTACGACGGGGTGTGCCGCGCGAGACTCCACGGCGACCAGGACGACCAGGGCGAGCACCGCGAGAGCCATGGAGCCGAGCACGACGGGGTCGCCCCAGCCCTCCTGGCCCGCTCGGGTGAGCCCGTGAACCAGAGCGACCATGGTGACGGCGGAGGCGAGCGCGCCGGGGATGTCCAGGCGTCCGGGTGTCCGGTCGGCCTCTCGGACGAAGGCCACCGTCCCCACGAGGACCGCCGCTCCCACGGGCACATTGATCAACATCACCCAGCGCCAGTCGAGGGCCACGGTCAAGATGCCCCCGGCGACCAGGCCGAGGCAGCTGCCGAGGCTGGAGCCGATGATGAACCACGACATCCCACGCAGTCGCTGCGGCCCCTCGTCGGTGTTCGCGACGAGCAACACCATGATCGCCGGCCCGGCCAGTGCGGCACCGACGCCCTGCACAGCCCGAGCAGCGATCAGCAGCTCCCCGGACGGGGCGAGCCCTCCAGCCGCGGACGCCACCACGAAGATCGCCGTGCCCGCCAGGAGCACGCGGCGGGGCCCGAACATCATCCCGAGCCGTCCGCTGACCAGGAGGAAGCCCGCGAACGCCAGGGCGTAGGCGGAGACGACCCACGACAGGCCGACCGCGCTGAGCCCGAACTCCTCGCGGATGTAGGGCAGAGCGACGGTGACGATCACGCCGTCGACCATCAGCATCAGCTGGCAGGTCACCACCGCGGCCACCGCCCAACCTCCGCCGCGGGGACCGGCTCTGTTTCCGGCCCGGCTTCCGGTCCGTGCCTCGTGAAGCTCTGTCATGTCTTCGTACCTCGCTATCATCGGAACCAGGGAGACTCCCCGTTTCAAATGTGGGGATAGTCCCCGGTTATTGTCAAGGGGTAATGATGACTGCGACCGAGATCACCGACTGGGAGAGCAGGCGGCCGAAGCGGGCGGATGCGCGCCGCAACTACGACGCCGTCGTCGAGGCGGCGCGAGCGGCATTCGCGCGCGACGGCGTCGACACTTCGATCGACGAGATCGCCCGTTCGGCGGGCGTGGGGAACGCGACGCTCTATCGGCACTTCCCGACGCGTGACGAGCTCATCGCCGTGGCGCTCGCGGAGAACATGGCGGCCGTGCACAAGCGTGGCACCGAGCTCGCCGGGACCGAGGAGCCTCTGGTGGCCCTGCGGGAGTGGCTGCTGGCGACGATCGCGCAGATCAGCACCTACGGAGGACTCCCGGGCAGTGTTCTCGACGCGGCCGGCCGAGAGGGGTCGCTGCTTGGGGTGACCTGTGGTCACATGCAGGAGACGACCCGGGTGCTGCTCGCCCGGGCGCAGGAGTCCGGAGACATCCGGCGAGACATACTCATGGAGGATCTCTTCGATCTCGCCGCCGGGATCGCCTGGGTCGTCAGCCGTGACCGCGCCGCCGACCCCGACCGTGCCAGCCGCCTCCTCGACCTCGCCCTGGACGGGGTGACCACGAGGGACTGACCGGGCCACTGAGATGACGAGAGCCCCTGTGCGCGACAGGGGCTCTCGTCATGTTTCCGGCAACCACGACAAGCGGTCGCGGCGGCGTCGGGCTCAGGTCAGGGCGAGGTCGTCGGCGACGTGTCCGCATGCCTCGAGCATGGCGGTGTCGCCCGGCTCGCGGGCCTGCATCCGCATGGCGGGCGCGGGGCGGGCCGCTTCACGCACCCGTGGCGCGGGCAGGCGCAGCGCGCTGTCGGCGGCGGCGCAGTCGGCGCAGAGCTGCGCGGGGCTGTCGAGGTCGTCGTACGGAACGCGCATGTCTGTCATGCAAACGACGGTAAGCACTACCAACGGGTAGCAGAAGGCCGACTCAGCGGTAATATTTCATCTGCTGTCTACGGTCGAGCCTTAACGTCGCCCGAGGTCTCGCCGGTAGGGTTCCGCGCATGTCCGGTTCACTCCTGATCGCAGGCTCCATCGCCACTGACCACCTGATGAGCTTCGGTGGAAAGTTCGCCGATTCGCTGGTCGCCGACCAGCTCGACAAGCTCTCGGTGAGCTTCCTGGTCAACGACCTCGAGATCCGCCGCGGTGGCGTCGGCGCCAACATCTCCTTCGGCCTGGCCAACCTCGGCCTGGCGCCGGTGCTCGTGGGCGCGGTCGGCGAGGACTTCGCCGACTACCGTTCCTGGCTCGAGCGTCACGGCGTCAACTGCGACCACCTGCACGTCTCCGAGACGCTGCACACCGCGCGGTTCGTGTGCACCACCGACACCGCGATGGCGCAGTTCGCCAGCTTCTACCCGGGCGCGATGGCCGAGGCGCGCGAGATCGAGCTCGGCCCGATCGCCGACAAGGTGGGCGAGCCTTCGTTCGTGCTGATCGCGCCGGACGACCCCGACGCGATGAAGCGCCACACCCAGGAGGCGCGCCAGCGCGGATACACCTTCATCTCCGACCCGAGCCAGCAGCTCGCCTTCGGCGATGGTGAGCTCATCCGTGAGCTGGTCGACGGCGCCGCGTACCTGTTCACCAACGAGTACGAGTCGCACGTGCTCCAGCAGAAGACCGGCTGGTCCGCCGACGAGGTCCTCGCCCGCGTCGGCACCCAGGTCACCACGCTCGGCAAGGACGGCGTACGCATCCAGCGCAAGGGCGAGGACGCGATCGAGCTGCCCGCAGCCAAGAACGTCAACGCCGTCGAGCCCACCGGGGTCGGCGACGCCTTCCGGGCCGGCTTCCTGGCCGCGCTGGCCTGGGACTGCGAGCTCGAGCAGGCCGCCGAGGTCGGCTGCGTCCTCGCCGCCTACTGCGTCGAGACCGTTGGCCCGCAGGAGTACTCCTTCACCGCCGAGGAGTTCGTCGCCCGGGTCCGCGAGTCCTACGGCGACACCGCCGCTGACCAGATCGCGCCGCACATCAAGGCTTGAACTTCTCTGGCAATTCCTGCACTTCTCGGGCAATGCAACGCCAGAGAAGTGAAGGGATACCCGGTTAACCGGGTATCCCTACCGCTTCGCTCAGCTCAGACGGCGTATCCGATAGACCGGTACGCCGTCTTCGGCTTCCACCTCGCCGACGAACTCCTGGCCGCGCATGCGGGCCCAGGCGGGTACGTCGTGGTGGGCGGCCACGTCGTCGGCGGCGACAGCGATGACCTCGCCGACCTCGACGTCGCCGAGGTGGCGGCCGAGCTCGATGATCGGTCGCGGGCAGGCCTGGCCGCGGCAGTCGAGAACGACTACGGGCGCGCTCACAGGCCGGCCTCGGCGCGCAGGTCCTTGACGATCCCGGGCAGTGCGTCGAGCACGCGCTCCACATCCTCTCGCGTCGTGTCGCGGGTCAGCGATAGCCGAACGTTACCGTGTGTCAGCGCTCCCATGGCAGCAAGCACCCGAGAGGGCTCACGGGTGTCGGAGGTGCAGGCCGAGCCGCTGGCGACACCGGCGCCGATGCGGTCCAGCGCGGTCACCAGCGCCTCGCCGTCGACGTACAACGCCGAGAAGGTCACCAGGTGGGGGAGCCGGCCATCGACGGGCCCGGCGACGTCCACGTCGGGGACCTCCGTCCGGACGCGTTCCCTGACCAGTGCGACCAGCTCGTGCTGGCGGGCGTTGACCTCCTCGCGCTCGGCGACGACCGCCTGGAGCGCGGCCGCGGCCGCCAAGGCCCCGGGGATGTTCGTGAAGCCCTGATCCGTACGCGACCACTCGTCGCCCGGGAACGGCCAGCGCCAGCGGGCAGACCGGCGTACGACCAGCACTCCCACGCCACCGGGACCGCCCCACTTGCGAGCGGAGCCGGCGATCGCGTCTCCGACCGACGGCAGCGGCAGCCGCCCCATGGCGGCGCCGGCGTCGACGAAGAGGGATGCCGTGCCGGCGGCGGAGGCGACCTCGTCGAGGGGCTGGAGCGTGCCGACCTCGTGGTTGGCCTGCTGGACCGCGATCACGTCGACGTCTCCGCTCTGCACCGCTTCCCGGACGGCGGCGACCTCGACCCGGGCCTCGCCGTCCACGGCCAGCTCGGTGACGGGAGAGCGCTGCGACCATCGTGCGGCGTCGATGACGGCCTGGTGCTCGACGGCACTGTGACCTATGCCACCTGATCCGAGCCCCAGCAGGCCGGCGTGCACGGCGGCGGTCCCCGAGGATGTGAAAAGCACCTCATCCCGACGCACCCCCAGCGCCTCGGCGACGACCTCGCGGGCGTTCGCGAGCAGCAGCCCGGCGTTACGGGCCGGCCGGTGGAGGCGGCGGGGGTCGGCGTACCCCTGATCGGCCGCGGCGAGCAGCACTTCCCGCGCGGCGGGATGGAGCGGCTCGGCCGAGGCGGCGTCGAGGTAGGTGAAGCGGTCGGTCACAGAACCCAACGGTAGCCATACGCGACATGAGGAACCCCTGAAGATGAATCCGGAGGCGGTCGCGGTAGTCTGCCGACATCTGAGTGTTCGCATGAGAGAGAGGCTCGTAGTGGGTCTGCACTTGCCAGGGGCCGGAACGACTCCGTCCCACGCCCGCGCCCGACGTGGTGCGCTGGTGGCGACGCTGACGGCCGGCGCCCTCCTGCTGAGTGGCTGTACGGACGAGGCGGCGCGTTTCGGCTTCCCCGAGCCACGTTCTGAGCAGGGGGAGCACAACCTCGCCCTGTGGCAGGGCGCATGGATCGCCGCGTTGATCACAGGTGTCCTGACCTGGGGGCTCATCTTCTGGGCGATCTGGCGCTACCGGCGCCGCAGCGATGCCGACGTCCCGGTCCAGACGCGTTACAACCTGCCGCTGGAGATCTTCTACACGATCGCCCCGGTCCTGATGGTGATCGTGTTCTTCGATCACACCGTCAAGGTCCAGAACGAGATGCTGAAGGACGGCAACCCGACCAACGTGATCGAGGTGACCGGCCAGCAGTGGCAGTGGACCTTCAACCACGGCATCGGTGAGCCCGACCTGAGCGCGGACGAGAACCTCGTCGACGACGAGTTCGCCTACGACAGCTACGGCTACGTCGTGGGCACGGGCTCGCACATCCCGACGCTGGTCCTCCCGGAGGAGACCACCACGCGGTTCAACCTGCGCTCGGCCGACGTCATCCACAACTTCGGCATCCCGGACTTCGGCATGAAGATGGACGTCATCCCGGGTCGGGTGAACCACTACTCGATCACCACGAAGGAGGCCACGGCCACCTTCGACCCGAGCGCGGAGGACCTCATCGAGGGCACCACCTTCCGCGGCGCCTGCTACGAGCTCTGCGGCGTCTACCACGCCCGGATGATCTTCAAGGTCGCGATCCTCTCCGAGAGCGACTACAAGTCCTACGTCGACACGCTGGCGCAGAACGGCTTCGAGGCCGAGCGCCCGCTGCTCGGTGGTGGCAAGTCCACCCGCCCCGCCGACGACATCCCCACTCACGAGGAGGAGGGCGAGTGACCGCCACCGCTGCGCGCCCGGTCACCGAGGGCCGCAAGCCGCTCGGAACGCAGATCTACCAGCTGCTGACCACCACCGATCACAAGCTGATCGGCAAGATGTACCTGGTCACGTCGTTCGTCTGGTTCCTGATCGGCGGCCTGATGGCGCTGCTGATGCGCTCGGAGCTGGCCTTCCCGGGCCAGCAGGTCGTCAACGACGAGCTGTTCAACCAGCTGTTCACGATGCACGGCACGATCATGCTGCTGCTCTTCGCGACGCCGCTGTTCTTCGGCTTCTCCAACGTGATCATGCCGCTGCAGATCGGCGCGCCTGACGTCGCCTTCCCGCGGCTCAACATGTTCAGCTACTGGCTCTACCTCTTCGGCAGCCTGATCGCGGCCAGCGGCTTCCTCACCCCGACCGGTGCGGCCGACTTCGGCTGGTTCGCCTACACGCCGCTGTCCAGCGCGCAGTACTCGCCGGGTGTCGGTGGCGACCTGTGGATCATGGGTCTCTACATGGCCGGTCTGGGCACGATCCTCGGCTCGGTCAACTTCATCACCACGATCATCTGCATGCGGGCGCCGGGCATGACCATGTTCCGGATGCCGATCTTCACCTGGAACACCCTGATCACCGCGCTGCTCGCGCTGATCGCGTTCCCGATCCTGGCCGCCGCGCTGCTGATGCTCGAGTCCGACCGCCAGTTCGGCTCCCACGTCTTCGACGCCGCGCACGGTGGCCCGATCCTGTGGCAGCACCTGTTCTGGTTCTTCGGTCACCCCGAGGTCTACATCATCGCGCTGCCGTTCTTCGGCATCATCTCCGAGATCCTCCCGGTCTTCAGCCGCAAGCCGATCTTCGGCTACGTCGGCCTGGTCGCCGCGACCCTCGGCATCGCGATCCTCTCGGTGGCGGTGTGGGCGCACCACATGTTCGTCACCGGCGCGGTCAACCTGCCGTTCTTCTCCGGCATGACCTTCCTGATCGCCGTGCCCACAGGCGTGAAGTTCTTCAACTGGATCGGCACGATGTGGGGCGGATCGGTCAGCTTCGACACCCCGATGCTCTGGTCGATCGGCTTCCTGACGACCTTCCTCTTCGGTGGTCTGACCGGCATCATCCTGGCGAGCCCGCCGCTCGACTTCCAGGTCTCCGACTCCTACTTCGTGGTCGCGCACTTCCACTACGTGGTCTTCGGAACCGTCGTGTTCGCGATGTTCGCCGGCTTCTACTTCTGGTGGCCGAAGATGACTGGCCGGATGCTCGACGAGCGCCTCGGCAAGGTTCACTTCTGGCTGCTGTTCGTCGGCTTCCACGCGACCTTCCTGGTCCAGCACTGGCTGGGTGTCGAGGGCATGCAGCGACGCATCGCCGACTACCTGCCCAGTGACGGGTTCACCTTCCTGAACCAGTTCTCGACGGTGGGCGCGTTCCTGCTGAGCCTGTCGATGCTGCCGTTCTTCTACAACCTCTACATCTCGCGCAACGCTCCCAAGGTCGAGGTGGACGACCCGTGGGGTTGGGGCCGCTCGCTGGAGTGGGCCACCGCCTGCCCCGCGCCGCGCCACAACTTCGTCTCCATCCCGAAGATCCGCTCGGAGTCCCCGGCCTTCGACCTCCACCACCCGGAGATCGCCGCGCTGGAGCACGATGAAGACGATCTCGCCTCCACCAGCTCCAACAAGGAAGGCTGACCCCGATGAAGTCTGAAGCCTGGATCTTCGTGGTCTGCACCGCCTTCATGGTGCTGGTCACGCCGGCCTACTGGTTCGTCACCGCGGCCTCCGAGGAGGGCGGCGACTGGACCGGCACCTCGGCGCTGGTGATGTGCACGCTGCTGTTCGCGATGATCACCGTCTACCTCGGCTTCCACGCCATCAAGATGGACCCGCGTCCCGAGGACCGTGAGGACGGCGAGATCGCCGAGGGCGCCGGGGAGTACGGCTTCTTCCCGCCGTTCTCCTGGTGGCCGCTGTGGGCCGGCCTCACCTTCGGTCTGGTGGTCCTCGCCGTCGCGATGGCCGCCTGGTGGCTCCTCATCATCGCCGCCGTGCTCGGCCTGCTGGCCCTCGCCGGCTGGAACTTCGAGTACTACCGAGGCGAGTTCAAGCACTGAGCAGAGGAACGTACGCGGGGCCCGATCCGAGATGGATCGGGCCCCGCTTACCTTCTTGGGAAGCTCTTGGTGATGCCCGGTAGGGTTATCGCGCCCACGTCCCGGTTCAGGGCGTCGGGGTAAATGAATCAGGTCTGGAGCAGTCTCACCGTGTCAACGCAGTCACCGTTTCGCCGCCCGTCCGTGTTTGCCCGCCGCCGGGTGCTGTTGACCACCGCAGCGGCAGCCCTCGCGCCGGTGCTCGCCGCGTGCGGGGCGGACCCGGCCTCGAAGGAGCCCAAGAAGCCCGCCGAGCCGACGGTGCAGATCACGTCCAACATCGAGGACAACGCCACCGGCGTCGCCGTAGACAAGGTCGTCAAGGTCGATGTGGCCAAGGGGCGTCTCGACGAGGTCATGCTGACCGGTGCCAAGGGCACCAAGGTACGGGGCACGATCACCGAGGACGGGCTCAGCTGGAGCGCGGGTGAGGTGCTCGAGCCGACCGCCTCCTACACCCTCGCGGTCACCGCGACCGGCGACGACGGTCTGGAGCAGACGAGCCAGATCAAGTTCTCGACCGAGGACCTCGGCCTGGATCGCCAGACCTACCCGTCGATCGCGCCGCTCGACGGCGAGACGGTCGGCGTCGGGATGCCGATCATCGTGACGTACGACCTGCCGGTGAAGAACAAGGCCGCCTTCGAGAAGAAGATGATCGTCGAGTCGACCCCGAAGCAGGAGGGGTCGTGGTACTGGGTGAGCGACAAGGAAGTGCACTACCGCCCGCGCACCTACTGGCAGGCCAACTCCACGATCAACGTGAAGCTCAACATCAACTCGGTCCCGGCCGGTGGCGGCATCTTCGGCCAGAAGGACCGCGAGATCACGTTCAAGACCGGTGACGCGCACATCTACCGGGCCAACGCGCAGACCCACCAGATGGAAGTCTTCAAGAACGGGCAGAAGATCCGGACCATCCCGATCACGACCGGCAAGGAAGGGTTCATCACCCGCAGCGGCGTGAAGGTGATCATCGAGAAGTTCAAGCGCAAGACCATGAACTCCGAAACCATCGGGATCAACCAGGGTGACCGGGAGTACTACAACATGGAGGGCGTGAAGTGGGCCATGCGGCTGACGTTCTCCGGCGAGTTCATCCACGGCGCGCCGTGGTCGGTCGCGCAGCAGGGCAACGCCAACGTCTCCCACGGGTGCACCGGGATGAGCGACGAGAACGCCAAGTTCCTCTACGACATGACCCGCCGCGGTGACGTCGTCGAGACCGTCGGCACCAACCGCCAGATGACCTTCAGCAACGGCTGGGGCGACTGGAACACCTCCTACGACGAATACCGGGCGGGGTCCGCCCTCGCCTGAGTCGACATTGTGCATTGCAGTAATTAGCGTGCGACATCGTGTGGTTGATGCTTGAACCTGATCGCGACTTTACCTACGTTCCACCTAACACGTAATCGCGTTGCGCAGGGCTGACCCCGACGGCCCGCGCCGCCTTGGAAGGTGGACTCGTTGCCTCGGCCTGTGCTGGTGCTCGACCTGGACGGCACGGTGTGTCTCGGAGACACACCGGCACTTCTCTACGCCACCCGGGTGGCGGACCTCACCGACGCCCCTGAGGCGCTTCTGGAGACCGCGGCGGCGTTCCTTGGGCACAGACTGCCCGAGACCGCCCCGAAGACGCTGACGGGCGCTCAGGACGGCTATGAGGCGGTCAAGATCCTGGGCTTGGCGGCCGGGGTCTCCGAGGAGCAGCTCAGCGCTGCGTACGTCGCGAGCCGGGAGGCGATCAGCGAGCAACCGGGCGACATCCGCACGCCCGAGGGGCTCATCGACCTGCTCGACGGGATCGACGCGCACCGGGTGATCCTGACCAACTCACCCGGCGGCCGCGGCCTCGACGCGATCCTGGAGCACCTCGGCGTACGCGACGTGGTCGACGAGGTGTGCACCGACGCGCTCAAACCGACCCGGATGAAGGGGCACCTGGACGGCTTCCTCGACCACGTCGGTGCCGCCGACACACCCGAGTGGTTGATGTCGGTCGGCGACATCTGGCGCAATGACCTTGCCCCCGCCGTCGAGCGTGGTTGTGTTGCTGCATACGTTGACGCCTTCGACCGCCGGCAGGGACCGGCACATGTTCGTGCAGGATCGTTCGTGGACCTGTACCCCGCAGTCTCGGACTGGTCGAGTGACCCGTCATCCTTCATAGCAGCTCACCCCCTCAAGGAGTCTGTCCAATGTTGAGAACCCCCAGGAACCGGTTGCTGGCGGTCGGTGCCGCCGCATCGCTCGCCCTCTCGCTCGCCGCCTGCGGTGGTGGTGAGGAGAGCACCGCGCCCGCGGAGGATCCCGACGAGATCGTGCTGTCGCTGGTGCCCTCCGGCGACGTCGACTCGATCACCGAGAGTGCGAAGGGCCTGGAGTCCTTCCTCAGCGACAAGATCGGGATCCCCGTACGCGCCGAGGTGACCGAGAGCTATGCCGCCGCGATCGTGGCGATGAAGGCCGACCAGGCCCAGGTCGCGATGCTCGGCCCGATCGGCATGGTCCAGGCCGAGGACCAGGCCGGCGCGGTGCCGGTGCTGCAGTCGGTGCGCTTCGGCTCGGGCACCTACCACACCCAGTGGTTCACCAATGACCCCGAGACCTACTGCGCCGACGAGGTCAAGGTGGTCGAGGGCTTCAAGTACTGCAACGGCACCGATGCCGCCAAGACCGGTCCCGCCGGTGAGGAGGCGCTCGCCAAGATCAAGCCCGGCACCTCGATCGCCTTCGTCGACCAGGGCTCCGCCTCTGGCTACTACTACCCGGCCACCCAGTGGGGTCAGGTCACCGGCGGCGACGCCCTGGTCGACCTCGACGCGCAGTTCGCCGGCGACCACGACGCTGCGGTCCTGGCCGTCGCGCGCGGTGACTACCCGATCGGGGTGAGCTTCGACGACGCCCGCGAGGAGGTCGCTGCCGACGAGCCGAAGGTGGCTTCCGAGGTCGTGGTCTTCGCCTACTCCACCGAGATCCCCAACGACGGCATCGTCGTCGCCGCTGGCCTCTCCAAGGAGCTGCGTACGAAGGTGACCGACGCCTTCACCGCGATGGCGAAGGACCCCAAGGGGCTCAAGACGCTGGAGGCGGTCTACGAGATCGAGGGTCTGGAGAAGGTCGACACGGCCGCGCTGAAGAAGGCGAAGTCCGTGGAGGAGAACTTCGGCGAATGAGCATCGTCTTCGACGACGTCTCGGTGGTCTACCCGAACGGCACCCGCGGCCTGGACAAGGTCTCCCTGACCATCCCGGCGGGGGAGTTCGTCGTGGTCGTCGGGCTCTCCGGGGCCGGCAAGTCGACGCTCGTCCGTACGATCAACGGCCTGGTGCCGGTCACCTCGGGATCGCTGTCGGTGGGCGGGACCGAGGTGGCCACTGCGCGCGGGCGCCGGCTGCGCCGGCTGCGTGCCGAGATCGGGATGATCTTCCAGGGGTTCAACCTGGTGACCCGCCGCTCGGTGATGGGCAACGTGCTCACCGGGCGGCTGCACGCCCAGTCGTGGGCGCGGTCGGCCCTCGGGCTGCACACCAAGGCCGACAAGGAGATCGCCTTCGAGGCGCTGGAGCGCGTCGGGATCGTCGAGAAGGCGTGGGTACGCGCCTCCCAGCTCTCCGGCGGGCAGCAGCAGCGGGTCGCGATCGCTCGCGCGCTCGCGCAGCAGCCGTCGGTGGTGCTCGCCGACGAGCCGGTCGCCTCCCTGGACCCGCCGACGGCCAACCTGGTCATGCGCGACCTGCAACGGATCAACCGCGATCTCGGTATCACCACTGTGGTCAACCTGCACTTCCTCGATCTCGCCCGGCGCTACGCCGATCGGATCATCGGCATGCGCGCAGGTGAGGTGGTCTTCGACGGTCCCGCGGCCGAGGCCGACGACGCTGTCTTCGAGAGGATCTACGGCCGCTCGCTGACCGCCGAGGACGTCCTGACATGAGCCAGGCGACCCTCGAGCGCCCGGGCGGCTCACCGAAGCAGGAACGCCCGCCGCAGCCGCCGCCGAGCCCGCTCCTCATCGGGGGCATCCTGGGCGCGGTCGCCGTGACCGTGGTGGCGGGTTGGGCGATCGACTTCTCGCTCACGCCGGTCGTCGAGCAGTGGCCGATGCTGACGATGATCCTCGAGGAGGTCGTGCACCCCGAGTGGGCGGAGATCACCGACCCGTCCTCGCGGCTGTGGACCGCGCTGATGGAGACCGTGGCCATCGCGGTCATCGCGACCTTCGTGGGCTCCCTGATCGCCCTCGGGGTGGCTCTGCTGGGCTCCAAGGTGAGCGCGCCGCCCGCGGTCTACCGGGTCACGAAGCCGGTGATGTCGGTGATCCGGTCGCTGCCCGACATGGCCTACGCGCTGGTCTTCGTCGCCGTCGTCACCGGTCCGCTCCCGGGGATCCTGGCGTTGACCATCTTCAACATCGGCATCGTCGCCAAGCTGACCTCGGAGAGCATCGACGCCGTCGATCCCGGCCCCCTGGAGGCGCTCGATGCCGCCGGGGCGACCCGCTGGCAGCGCGCCCGCGTCGCGATCGTGCCCGCCGTGCTGCCCAACTACGCCTCGTACGTCCTCTATGTCTTCGAGCTCAACATCCGCGCCTCCGTGGTGCTGGGCGCGGTCGGGGCCGGCGGGATCGGGCAGCTGATCATCCTCTACTTCACCCGAGGCGACTACCCGCAGCTCGCGGCGGTCGTGATCGTCATCTTCGCGGTCGTCGTCGGGATCGACCTGCTCTCCCAGTTCCTGCGCCGGAGGCTGGTATGAGCTCGGCGCCCGCGATCACGCGCCCGAAGCCGCCGCCGAAGTGGCCCTACACCGTGGCCGGCATGGCCCTGATCGGCATCGTGCTGGTGGCCGGATGGTCGCTGGACGATGCCAAGTGGGAGCGGCTGCCGCAGTTCCCCGGGGAGATCCTGCAGTACGCCGGGCAGATGCTCGACGGCGTGCTCACCTGGCCGGGGGCGCATCCCGAGGGCCAGGCCGACCCGGAGCTCACCTACGGGGACTGGTGGCTGCAGGCGCTGAAGCTGATGGGGGAGTCGGTGGCGCTCGCCTGGATCGGCACCTGCGTGGGCGCGCTGTTCTCGTTCCCGCTGGCGTTCCTGGCCGCCTCCACCACCGCGCCGCTGGCCGTACGCCTCCCGGTGCGGCTCTTCTTCAACGCCATCCGCGCGGTGCCGGAGATCCTGCTCGCGGTGATCGTGATGCTGCCGCTCTTCGGGCTCAACCCGATGGCCGGAGCGATGGCGATCGGCATCCACTCGATCGGCTCGCTCGGCAAGCTGACGCTGGAGAACATCGAGGCGGTCGACCCACGTCCCGTCGAGGCCGTCACGGCGGCCGGTGCGACGTGGTGGCAGCGGATCCGCACGGCCGTCATCCCGCAGATGATGCCGGAGACCGTGGCCTTCTGGCTCTACCGCTTCGAGGTGAACATCAGGGCAAGCGCGATCCTCGGCGTGGTGAGCGCCGGTGGAATTGGTGCGTTACTAAACCGTGTCCTTCGGGGCCGTGAGTGGGAGTGGGGTGGAATCATGCTAGCTGTGATCATCATCGTGACGATCCTGGTAGACCAGCTGTCAGCAGCGCTGCGTCACCGGATCCTGCACGGCGCCGAAGCCACTGTGGTGGCGGCATGACCAGCGCGCCGGTTCTTCCAGCCATCAGGGCCGCGATGCCGCGGCTCAACCCTTCCGAGCGCGCGGTCGCCGAGGTCGTGCTGACCCGTTCGGAGTGGGCCATCGAGGCGACCACCGCCGAGATCGCCGCCGAGGCTTCCGTCTCGACCGCGACCGTGGTCAGAGCCGCGCAGAGACTCGGGTTCCGCGGTTTCCCGCACCTCAAGGTGCTGCTGGCGCGCGACCTGGGCACGGCCAAGACCGAGACGACCGAGGGAGGCAGCCCGCTGACGGTGGTGCGCTCCTTCTTCGCCGACATCGCCGACTCCGCCTCCGACATGGTCGGGCTCCTCTCCGAGGAGCAGGTCACCCGGGCCGTGGAGCTCCTCGCCGAGGCCCGCTCGATTCTGGTCGCCGGCACGGGCGTCTCCTCGCCGGTCGCCCAGGACATCGCGATGAGACTGGGCTCCCAGGGGCTGAGCACCGTCGCGCCCAGCGACCACCTCGACCAGCTCATCCGGGCCCGTCTGCTCCAGCCGGGCGACGTCTGCGTCGTCGTCAGCGGCACCGGCGCCACCGCGCCCACCATCCAGGTCGCCCAGGCGGCCGTCGCCGGGGGAGCGGCCGTCATCGCGCTGACCTCCTTCACCGGCACCCAGCTGACCAAGCTCGCCGAGGTCGAGCTGGTCACCCCGCAGGGCGGTCGCGCCGGGTTCCGCCAGGAGCTCGACTCGATCATCCGGATCCCGCAGCTCATCCTCGGCAACGCACTCGTCGCCGCCGTGGCAGCCCGCGACCCCGAGGCGGCGGCCAACGTACGCGCCCGGGTGCTCGAGGTCGTCGGCGGCGAGCTCGACCCGCAGGGCTGACCACCCCAACAAGGCCGAGTCGGCGCGTTAGAACGCGCCGACTCGGCATGTTTCAGAGGTAGGCCGCGAGAAGGTCTGCTTCGGCGCGGAGCTGCTCCGCCTTCTCGCCCGCGCCGTGGGACTCCAGGTCCGTCGCGGCGCTCAGCCGCTCGGTCTGCTCCGCGGAGATGATGCCTCGGACGTCGTCATCGGTCAGGTCGCGTCTCGCGGCCTCGGTGGCACCCACGCCGCTCGCGGCGCCGGCGATCGGTCCGTCGCTCACGAGCGCCCCTTCCGCCACCGGGAGGGCCTCGGCGTTGGCGATGGCGGAGAGCGTCGAGCGGAGCACGGCCGTGGCCGTAGTGTCGCGCGCCTTGCGGGCGGTGAGGAGGTCGGCTCGGAGTCGAGCCTGGAGGCCGGTCATGTGCTGGACCCTAGAATCCGCGTCCGGCCGCGGGCAACCGGGTTTCGGCCGCTGGAGCGCCCAGAAACGCACGTGGCGCCGTCCCCCGCAGGGAACGGCGCCACGTGGCGTACGGCTTCAACCTCAGCGGCTGAGGGGCTCCTCGATCGCCGAGTGGCGGTGATCGTCGAAGTCGTGACCGTCGACCTGGTGACCCTCGTGGGTGGCCAGCTCGTGGGCCACGTGCTCGGCGTGGTGGTGTGCCTCGCTGAGCTCCTCGGGGGTCGGCTTGTCCACGTCGTGGTCGTAGTAGAAGGCCCGGAGCTTCGCGCGGAGCGACAGCTTGCCGTTCTTCTTCAGCTCCGGCTCCTCGCCGGCCCGGCCGCGGTCGCGGACGGTCATGGCGAAGGCCTCGTCCTCGGGAAGCGGGAGGTGCTTCTCGTGGTAGGCGCCCTCCGGCGTACGGATGACCGTGCCGGTCTCGTAGCCGTGCAGCAGCTTCTCGTTGTCGTGACGCTGCAGCGAGATGCACCAACGACGCGTGATGATGAACGCCGCGATCGGACCCAGGAACACGAACGCCCGCAGGAAGTAGGTGATCTGGTTGATCGAGAGGTCGAACTTGATCGCGATGATGTCGTTGCCGCCGGCGGCCCAGAAGCCCGCGTAGAACGTCATCAGCGCGACGAACGTGGCGGTGCGGGTCGGAGCGTTGCGCGGGCGCTGGAGCAGGTGGTGCTCGCGCTTGTCGCCGGTGATCCAGGCCTCGATGAACGGGAGCATCAGCACGACCATCCAGGCCGCCATCGGCAGCACGATGACCGGGAAGAAGATGTTCCACGACCAGGTCGAGCCCCAGAAGTGCGACTCCCAGCCCGGCATGATGCGCAGCGCGCCGTCGGGCCAGCCCATGTACCAGTCAGGCTGCGAGCCGGCGGTGACCTTGGTCGGGTCGTAGGGCCCGAACTTCCACACCGGGTTGAGCGAGAAGAAGGCGCCGAGCAGGGCGGTCACACCGAAGGTGATGAAGAAGAAGCCGGTCATCTTGGAGATGTAGTTCGGCACCATCGGGTAGCCGACGACGTTCTTCTCGGTGCGTCCGGGTCCAGGCCACTGGGTGTGCTTGTGGTAGATCAGCAGGATCAGGTGGGCACCGATCAGCGCCAGCAGCAGCGCTGGGATCAGCAGCACGTGGATCGTGAACAGGCGTGGAATGATGTCGTCGCCTGGGAACTCGCCTCCGAACAGGAAGAACGAGATGTACGTCCCCACGATGGGGATCGCCATCATGAACCCGTCCGCGGCCCGGATGCCGGTGCCGGAGAGCAGGTCGTCGGGGAGCGAGTAGCCGGTGAAGCCCTCGAGCGTGCCGAGGAGCAGCAGCGTGGCGCCGATGACCCAGTTGATCTCACGCGGCTTGCGGTGCGCGCCGGTGAAGAAGACGCGCATCATGTGGATCATCATCGAGGCGATGAACAGCATCGCCGCCCAGTGGTGGACCTGGCGCAGCAGCAGGCCGCCGCGTACGTCGAAGGAGATGTCCAGCGTCGAGGCCATCGCCTCGGACATGTCGATGCCGCGCAGCGGCGCGTAGGAGCCCTGGTAGGTGATCTCGGCCATCGAGGGCTTGAACCACAGGGTCAGGAAGGTGCCGGTGACGAGCAGGACCACGAAGCTCCACAGCGCGATCTCACCCAGCATGAACGACCAGTGGTCGGGGAAGATCTTGCGGGAGAGGAACTTGCTCAGTCCGCCGATGCCGAGACGCTCGTCGGCCCAGTTCGCGGCCGCGCCTGCCTTGGTCGGCTTGCCCGCCGGGGCAGCGGCTTCGGTGCCGTTGCTGGCGGCAACCTTGGACGTGTCGGTGCTCACTGGCCGCCCTCCTTGTAGCCGTACTGCTCAGCATCGGCGGCGTGGTCCTTGGACCAGTCGTCGAAGATCTCGTCGATGTCGTAGGTGTTGCGCTCCCAGTAGCTGACGCCCACAGGCTCAGGGTAGTCCGAGAGGGCAACCAGGAAGCCGTCCGCGTCGACGCCCAGGGGCAGCTGCGGGAGGTGGCGTCCGGCCGGGCCGAAGATGACCTTGCCGTGGTCGGCGAGGTCGAAGGTCGACTGGTGGCACGGGCACAGCAGGTGGTGCGTGGTGCGCTCGTTCAGCGAGATCGGGCAACCGACGTGGGTGCAGATCTTGGAGTAGGCCACGATGCCGTTGACCGACCAGTTGCGGGTCACGTCGTTGTCGATGTCGTTGGGGTCCATCCGCAGCAGGATGGTGGCCGCCTTCGACTTGGCGATCTGCAGCGGCGCGCCGTGCAGGCTGCCGTCGAAGATCGTCGCCGGCTCGGCGTTGACCAGGTCACCGATCTCCAGGTCGCCCGGGCGGATCGGGGTGCCGACCACGTCGCGTACGACCCGCACGCCGGCATCCCAGACGGTGTGCTCGAGGCCGGCGCCCGGGTAGGGCTGCTCCTCGGTGATCTGGGCGTTGGTCTGGCCCAGGTCCCTGAGGATGACGACCGCGGGCAGGCCGAGGAGGGCGGCCGAGCCGATCATCGCGTTGCGGATGAAGGGGCGGCGAGCCATGCCGGACTCGTGGAGCGCGGCCTTGAGCTCGGCGACGGCTGCCTCGCGGGTGGCGGGGGAGGAGGCGGCCGGGTGACGGTCCTCGGTGTGCTCGATGTCGACGACGAGCTTGCGGGCCCACTGGATGACGCCGATGCCGAGGAAGAGGAGGGCGAAGCCGAGGCTCGATCCCAGCGCCAGGTTGGAGGCGCCGAAGCCGGCCCAGACGTCACCGTCGTAGCCGGGCTCGATGGTGAAGTACGCGACGACGAACAGCACCGAGCAGATCGCGGAGAGACCGAAGAAGGCGCTCACCTGGCGCTCGGCGCGCTTCTCCGCCTTGGGGTCGACGTCGGTGGGACGCCAGTGATGCTCGTGCATGCCCGGGTCGGGCAGCAACGCGTCGGTGTGCGCGTTGAGCTCGGGGTGCGAGTCGTCGTGCTTCTCGATCTCGCTGAGGTCGCTGCTCACTTGGCAGATCCCTTCTTGGTCTGGTTGGTGCGCGTGGTGTGCGCGGCGATCCAGACGGCGAACGCCACCAGGACGCCGAGCCCGACGACCCACGCGACGATGCCCTCGGTCACCGGACCGAGCGAACCGTTGTTGAAGCCGCCGTAGTCGGGCTGTTCCTTCATCGACTCGACGTAGGCGATGACAGCCTTCTTCTCCTCCGGGCTGATGTTGCCGTCGGAGAAGGTGTCCATGGACTGCGGACCGGTCAGCATCGCCTGGTAGATGTGCTTCGGGTCGGTGTTGAGGATGCTCGGAGCCTCGCCGCCGCGCGGCATCGCGCCGCCGGCGCCAGTGAAGTTGTGGCAGGCGGTGCAGTTGGTCAGGAAGATCTGGCCACCGAGGGCGACCGCCGCCTCACGCTCCTCCTCGGAGGCGAAGGTGTCCGGGTCGTACTGCTCCCGGTCCGGGACGGCCGGGCCGGGGCCGAGGCTGGCGACGTACGCGGCCAAGGCGTCGATCTCGTCCTGGTTGAAGCTGGGGTCCTTGACCTCGACCTGGGCGCCGGGCTGGGCCATCGGCATCCGGCCGGTGCCGACCTGGAAGTCGACGGAGGCGGCACCCACACCGATCAGGGAGGGGCCGTAGAGCTTCCCGTTCTGGGTGGTGATGCCCTCACCGTTGGAGCCGTGGCAGGTGGAGCAGTTGATCATGAAGAGCTCTTTGCCCTCGGCGACGAGAGCAGCGTTGTCCTTCTCCTGCTCGGCCTGGGAGGCCGGGGCGAGCGCGGCGTACGCGCCGCCGGTGCTCAACAGGGCGACCAGGAGCACGGCGGCACCGGCCAACGGGCGGCGACGGTGCCGCGACAGTCGACCGACGGAGCGGTTCAGTAGACGCACATTCAGTCCTTGGTCACTTGAGGAGGTAGATGGTCGCGAACAGGCCGATCCACACCACGTCGACGAAGTGCCAGTAGTAGGACACGACGATCGCGGAGACGGCCTGCTCGTGGGTGAAGCGCTTGGCGACGTACGTCCGGCCGAGCACGAACAGGAAGGCGATCAGGCCGCCGGTGACGTGGAGCCCGTGGAAGCCCGTCGTCAGGTAGAAGACCGAGCCGTAGGGGTCGTCGGGACCGGTGATGCCGCGGTTGAGGGCGATGCCCTCCTGCACCAGGGCTGCGTACTCGGTCGCCTGACCGGCGATGAAGACCGCGCCCATGAGGTAGGTGAGGATGAACCACTCACGCAGGCCCCACAGGCGGACCGCGAGCAGGGAGCCCTTACGTCCGACCTGGCCACGCTCGGCGGCGAAGACGCCGAACTGGCAGGTGAACGACGACAGCACGAGGATGGTCGTGTTGACCGCCGCGAACGGGATGTTGAGCCCGGAGGTGTTGGCTTCCCACACCTCGGGGCTGACCGCGCGGATCGTGAAGTAGGCCGCGAACAGCGCCGCGAAGAACATCAGCTCGCTTGCGAGCCAGATGATCGTCCCCACGCTGACCATGCTCGGACGGTCGTGATGCCCGTGCAGGCGGGCTGTTGGAAGAGTCGATACTGTCGCCACGCCCGCCATTATGTCCTGCCCCCTTTCCAGAGTCTTCTTGGGACCCTGTGTGTCGTGTTTCAGGGTGCTGCTACACCCTTAGACACCGCTCAGGTTCGGTGTGTGACATGTGGCCGCGGGGCATGGTGTTGGCGCTAGCATCAGGGTGTGACCGACACCACCTCGAAATCACTGAAGATCCTCGTCTACAGCGACGACGTCGACGTACGCAAGCAGGTGATCCTCGCTCTGGGGCGCCGCCCGCACCCGTCTCTGCCGGAGGTGGAGTACGTCGAGGTGGCCACCGAGCCGGCCGTGCGTGCGCAGTTCGATGCCGGTGGCCTGGCCCTGGCCGTGCTCGACGGTGAGACCGCTCCGGCCGGCGGACTGGGCATCGCGAAGGCGGTCAAGGACGAGGTGAAGGACGCTCCGCCGATCGTGGTCCTCATCGGTCGTCCTCAGGACGCGTGGCTCGGCACCTGGTCGCGTGCGGAAGCCACCGTGCCGCACCCGCTCGACCCGTTCGAGCTGGCCCGGACGGTCGTGGGACTGTTGCGGCCCGTTAACGTTGGCGCATGACGTCCGCGCCCAACTCCTGGCCCGAGGTCCTCACCACGCTGGTCGCGGGACAGTCCCTGTCCGCGCACCAGGCGGCGTGGGCGATGGGGGAGATCCTCTCGGGAGAGGCGACGCCCTCGCAGATCGCCGCCTTCGCGGTGGCCCTGCGTGCCAAGGGTGAGACCGTCGACGAGCTCGCCGGGGTCGCCGACGGGATGCTGGCCAAGGCCAACCCGATCTTCGTTCCCGGGCGCGTGCTCGACATCGTCGGCACCGGTGGTGACCGGTCCTTCTCGGTCAACATCTCCACGATGTCAGCGATCGTCGCGGCCGGTGCCGGGGCCAAGATCGTCAAGCACGGCAACCGCTCCGCCTCCTCCAAGTCGGGATCGGCCGACGTGCTCGAGGCCCTCGGCATCCGGCTCGACCTCGATGTCTCCCGGGTCGGCGAGGTGGCCGAGGAGGCCGGGATCACCTTCCTGTTCGCCGCGGCCTTCCACCCCGCGATGCGCCACGCCGCCGCCGCGCGGCGCGAGATCGGCATCGCCACCGTCTTCAACCTGCTCGGTCCGCTCACCAACCCGGCCCGACCCGCGTCCTCCGCGATCGGCTGTGCCGACGCCTCCGCCGCGCCGGTCATGGCCGGCGTCTTCGCCCGCCGTGGCGTCGACGCCTGGGTCTTCCGCGGCGACGACGGCCTCGACGAGCTCACCACCACCACGACCTCGCACGTGTGGATGGTCTCGCAGGGGGTCGTGACCGAGGCGACCGTCGAGCCGCTCGACCATGGCATCGGCCGCGCCACCGCCGAGGACCTGCGCGGCGACGACGCCGCCTACAACGCCGCCGTCGTCCGCCGTCTGCTCGCCGGGGAGAAGGGCGCCGTACGCGACGCCGTCGTGCTCAACGCCGGTGCTGCTCTCGCCGTCCACGACGCCGGGTCCGGCAGCGTCGACGAGCGGCTCGCCGGGGGCATCGCCCGCGCTGCCGACGCGATCGACTCCGGGGCAGCTCAGGGTGTGCTCGACCGCTGGGTTGCTGCTACATCGCGTTGAGGGTTTTTCCTCGTGCTGTAGCGGATTACGCGCCGAGTCGGCGCATCCGCACGCATCGCTCGCTTCGCTTCGCTCCAAGCGTGCAGATGCGCCGACTCGGCTCCACGGACGGGCTGCGCCCGCTAGTCCAGGCCGATGGAGAACGCGGCTTCGAGGTCGACCTGGGAGTAGGTGCGGAAGGCGATGTGGGTCTCGGTCTCGAGCACGCCGGGGACCTTGTTGACCTTGTCGGCGACGACGTTGGCCACGTCCTCGTGGGCACGGACGCGGACCAGGGCGATCAGATCGATCTGGCCGGTGACGGAGTAGACCTCGCTGACGCCGTCGATGGCGGCCACGGCCTCGGCCACCTCGGGGATCTGGGAGACCTCGGCATTGATGAAGACGATCGCTGTGATCACGCAGGTCACGTTAGCCGATCCTCCTAGAGCGCCGCTGCCCGCCGGCCCGCACCGCCGGTCGGACAGGTCCACTCGCCCTCGACGTGGGCGAGGCGTACGCCTGGGGACTCCAGCCAGCGCAGAACCAGCTCGGTCTCCTCGGCGCTCGCGGCGGGCACCGGGCCGGGGGCGGGCAGGACCGTCTCGGCGCTGAGCTGGAGGTCGGCGACGTAGGTGTGGGCGTTGGCCTCACGCGGGATCACCCCGGCCCCGGCGAGGCGACCGTGGCGGACGACGTGCACCGCCCAGCGGCCGTCGTCCTCACGCCGGATCGCGGTGAGGTCGGGCAGCCGGGTCAGGCCGGTGAGTCGTTGGGTGCGCGCCGCTGCGCGCAAGTAGGAGGTCAGTCGGTCGCGGTGGACGGCCGCCTCCTCGAACCGCTCCTGCTCGGCCAGGCCGGTGAGCCGCTCGGTGACCGTCTCGACCACCTCGTCGGGCCGGTGGAGGAGCGACTCGCGGACCCGGGACACCAGGGCCGCGTAGGTCTCGGAGGGGACGCTCTGGTCGCACGGGCTCAGGCAGCGGTGGAGCTCGGCGAGGACGCACGGGGTCCTGCGCGGCAGCAGCGGGAGCCGGTCGGCGCACTGCCGGATGGGGAACGTGTCGTGGAGCGCCTGGAGCGCCTTCTCGGCGACCTTCTTGGAGCCGAACGGGCCGAGATAGTCGGCGTCGTCGTCGAGCACCTGCTTGACCAGCGACAGTCGGGGCCACGGTTCCTGGGTGAGCTTGACGAAATGCATCTTCTCCGGGCGTCGCGAGCGGCGGTTGTAGGGCGGCTTGTGCTCGGCGATGAGCCGCAGCTCGCGCACGCCCGCCTCCAGCGCCGTCGCGCACTCGATGCCCTGCACGGTCGCGGCCAGCCCGACCATCTCGCCCATCCGGGAGCGGGTCTCGGAGGCGGTGAAGTAGGTGCGTACGCGAGTGCGGAGGTCCTTGGAGGTGCCGATGTAGAGCACCCGGTCCCTGTCGTCCTTGAACAGGTAGACGCCGGGGGCGTGCGGCAGGTCCTCGGCCAGATGGCGCTTCTTGCGCTGGGCCGTGGTGACCTTGGCCGAGAAGACGGCCAGGTCCTCGAGGGTCTGCACGCCGATGTTGCCGAGGCGCTCCATCATGCCGTGGAGGACGTCGACCGTCGCGCGGGCGTCGGAGAGGGCGCGGTGGTTGGGGGTCGTGGTGGAGCCGAAGACCCGGGCCAGCGAGCCGAGCTTGTGGTTGGGCGCCTCGTCACGGGTGACCACCCGGCGGGCGATCTTCACCGTGTCGAGCACCTCGAAACGCGGCCAGGGCCGCTCCTGCTTCGCGGCGAAGTGCTTGAGGAAGCCCACGTCGAAGGGGGCGTTGTGCGCGACCAGCACACAGCCCTCCGCGAACTCGAGGAACGCCGGGAGCACCGACTCGATGGTGGGGGAGGAGGCGACCATGGAGTTGGTGATCCCGGTCAGCACGGCGATCGAGGGCGGGATGCCGGTGTGGGGGTTGACGAGGGTCTGGAACTCGCCCAGCACCTCGCCGCCGCGCACCTTCACCGCGCCGATCTCGGTGATCATGCCGCCGTTGTCGGGGCTGTTGCCGGTGGTCTCCAGGTCGACCACGCAGAAGGTCAGGTCGCGCAGCGGCCTGCCGAGCTCGTCGAAGCCCCGCTGAGCCTCCCAGCCTCCGGTGGCCTGCTCACGCTGGCGGCGGGCGACGGCCCGAGCACGCATCTCCTTGCGCGCCTCCCGCACCGCGCTACTACTGCCCATGCGAACACATTAGCGAGTGCCACCGACAGTCCTTCGCCACTAGGGTGTGGCGCACCTGACAGGGGAGGTGTGGGCGATCGTAGGGAGAAACAGCGGCATCGAGGGGGCGGCGTCCGGCAGCGAGGATCGTCCCTGGGCGCGCTGGTTCGCTCGCTCGGGCTCGTTGCAGGTCGAGCCGGCCGAGGCCGGCGAGCAGGCCAGGACGCTGCTGAGCGAGGACGGACAGACCGCGGCGCTGCGGTTCAACGAACGTGTGCTCGACACGCTGACCGGCGATCTGGCCGGCCTGGTCGAGTACGTCACCGTCCTCGACGGCGCCCAGGCCGACGAGGTCCTCAACACCCAGAAGCTGATCGACAACGCCTTCGCCAGGGTCTCAGCCCAAGGCGTCGACCGGTTCGTGGCCTGGCTCGCGGAGCTGCGTACGCAGGGCCATCCGGCGATCGCGGTCCAGGCGCTGCACGCCTACGGCCGGCTCGCGGACGGCGATCTGGCCGCCCTGGCGACCTCGCTGGAGTCCGCCGCGGACCCCGTGATCCTGATCGCCGCCGCCGCACTGCACCGCCCGCCCGAGGACGCCGCCCGGCTCGCGATCGAGAACGAGCACGACACCTCCATCGCCCACGCCGTCATCCACGACGTGCTCCGTCAGCGGACCGTCCCCGACATCGCCCGGTTCCTCCGGGCGCTGCACCTGCTCGGGGCGCCGGACCTGGTCAACGACACGGTGAAGCAGTTCGCGGCCCCTGCCAGCGGTCGCTCGAACCTCGACAAGGCCCTGCTCTACGTCGCGCTGTACGCCAGCCCGAGGCTGCGTGAGATCGCCCTGGACCTGCTCTGGCGCACCCTCGGCGCGATCGGTGACCTCGGCCGGGCGCCGGGTCCCGCCCAGCAGCAGGATCTCGTCGCGGCGTTCTGGGAGCTGTGCCCGGGCGGACGCGTGCTCGAGGACTGGTTCAAGCTGCGCCTCGACGGCAGCGAGAACGCCGAGGAGGCGCGCGAGCACGTCGTGCTGCTGTTGCGGGGCAGCCGGGGACCCGGCCGCGACAGCCTCCTGGCAGCCATGGCCGGTGACGCGACGCCGATGAACCTCAAGCGCATCTGCGAGACCCTCATGGAGGAGGGCGACGAGGCCCAGGCGGCGATGCTCGTCCGTGCGATCGCCCACAGCGGCCACATCGAGCGGCTCGGCGACTTCCTCGACCGGTGGTCGTGGGCGCAGCCGTCCGCCGAGACCACCCGGAAGCTTCTCCACTGGGTGCTCACCCCGGAGGGCGCGGACCGCGCGCCGATGGGATCCGCCGTCGTGGAGGGTGTCGCCGGGTATCTGGCCGACGGGCACGGCAGGACGCTGGGGGAGGACCTTCGCCGGCAGGCCGCGACCCTGGTCAGGCTCCGCCCGGCCGAGGAGATCGTGGGTCTGCTCGGCCACGTACCCTCCCGGGTCGGGAGGCGGGGCCGCTCGGCCGTCGCCGCCGACGTCGGCTGGAGGCTGGCCGAGGATCTGCTCGTCTACCCGGCGCCGACCGAGGAGACGTACGTCGCCTGGTACGCCGAGTGCCTCGTCGCTCTCGAGGAGGCCGGCTTCACCGACGCGGTGCGTACGTCGTGGCACCATCTCGCCGACGAGGCGATCAACCGCCGTGGCGCCGGGCCGACGATCGCCGAGACCGCCCACCAGCTCCGGCGCAAGGAGCTCGCCGGCACGGCCGACCGGCTGCTGATCCGCTATCTCGACCAGGCGCAGAGCGTCACCCCCACCGACATCGTCGGCATCACCACCCGGCTCCGCCTGCACCGCTATCCGGAGGCGAGTCGCGCCGGGGTCCTGCGCCGCTCGGTGGGGCGGTGGCAGGACCGGGCCCGGGTCGACGCCGTCGTGGAGGCCTTGGTCGCCGCCGGCCAGGAGGAGGAGGCCGAGTGGGTCAGGGCCGGGTCGTCGTGAGCCGGGTCTGCCTGAGGTAGCGGCGCCCGGCACCGACGAGGAGGACGAAGGCGCCCGAGGCGACGATCATCACCAGGGCGCGCAGGCTCCACACGCTCCACACGGAGTCGTCGTCGATCCGGTGGCGGACGGCGCTCAGCAGGGTCAGCGCGACCAGGTACAGCGCGAGCACGACGAACGGACGGTTCGCCGGGTCGCGAGAGACCAGGCGCGCGCCGTGGTTCTTCGCGTCGTACCAGCCCAGGCCGGGGACCCGGAGATGATGGAGCCAGGGGAGCACGAGCAGGACGAGCGATCCCCAGCCGATCACCGCCACGCCCTTCCACACCCGGTCCCACGCGGACTCGTTGACGACCAGCGCGATGACGACGAAGGCCGCGTACGCCGCGAACGGGAGCAGCCGCTGGGCACCCGTCCCGAGCAGGTCGGAGCGCACGGCCAGGACGACGCAGGTGACCGCGTACAGGATCAGGATCGGGATGGTGTTGAGCACGGCCAGGGTCTGCCAGTCGCCGCCCACCGCGACCAGGACCACCAGCGCGAGCACCAGGTTGACGAGCAGGATCAGCCAGAAGGAGTCGCCGGTGCGGCCGGGGAGGCGTGATGCCCGCGGCTCGTGCAGGCCGCTGGGGACGTACCTCTCCGCGCTCAGCGCGTAGACCTCGCGACTGAGGGCGTAGGTGAACACGATGCCGGACCCGATCGGGGCCAGGATCGCGGCGATCCGGACCAGCACGACCAGCCAGTCGAGCGGCGCCCCGGCCAGCGTGGCCGCGTCGGTCAGGCGTGCGTAGGAGGTGCCGTGCTCGGCCCCGGAGCCGGCCATGTGCTCGGCGTAGACCAGCTGGAGGGAGGAGTAGAGCAGGAACGAGCCGACGACCGTGCCGTAGACCGCCCAGCGCACCCGCCTGGCCACCTCGCGACGGCCGCCACGGACCTCTCCGGTCACGTCCAGAGGAGCCTGGAAGCCGATGTAGGCGTAGATCACGCCGCTGGTGATCAGCGCGCTGAGCACGCCGGTCGTGGTAGGCCCGGCCGCGGTCCCCGGAGCCGTCGGCCGGCCGGGGGCCGCGAGCGCCAGGAACACCACGAAGATCACCGGGATGGCGATCTTGAGCAGCGTCAGGGCCGCGTTCGTACGCAGGACGAGCCGTCGGGGCAGCAGGACGAAGGCGATGATCGCGGCGGTCACCAGCACCGCCAGGGTCGACCCGATCCCGGTGAGCCCGCCGTCGCCGGCCAGGGCGGGGACGATCTCGGCCAGCCCGTTGACCGCCGCGGCCGCCTGGGCGGCCGGGTTGATGGCGTACGAGATCCACAGCGACGCCGCGAGAATGATCACCACCAGCGGCCCGAAGGCGTCGTGCGGATGGAACAGCAGCCCGCCGGTGCGCTGGGAGATGAGCCCGAACTCGACCATCACGACCGCGATGGTGAGCATGAGCAGGCCGCCGGCGGCCCAGCCGAGGAGCGCGGCCTCGCCCAGGCTCTCGTGAAGGGTGGGAACGGCCAGGAGCCAGCCGGATCCGATCACGCCGCCCGCGGCGAGACCGACGACCTCGACGAGGCTCAGCTTGTCGGCCTGATCGGCGGGTCGCTCGTCCCTCTCGTCCTTCGCGGGCTCATCGGCGGTCACGGGTGTGACGGGCGTGACCGGCGTGACGGGCTCGGTGGGCTGCGGAGCGGGAGCGGCGGGGACCTGCGCTCGTCGCATCGCCTCGAACGCGATCGCGGTCATCAGGCCGCCGACGGCCGCGACCCAGAAGCTCGACTCGTGCAGCAGCTCGCGGAATCCCGGCGACTTGAGGGCATTGAGCTGGACGCTGCCGTAGATGGACATCACGAATCCCGCGGCGCACAGGATCATCCTGGCGATCGCGCTGAGGGTGTGCCGCACGCGCTGGTCTCCCACTCCCGATGATTCGAACGTCGGGAGAACCTATCGAATCAGGCCGGTGTGGCGCAGGAAGCCTGCTGGATCAACCGAGCAGGGGCGAGAGCGAGGAGAGCGGGACGGTGCGGGCGCCGGCGCGGCGTACGTCCTTGACGACCTCGGCGTCGTCGGTGGCGACCAGGATGACGCGGCCGGCGGGCTCGGCGTCGACGAGGTCGCGGATGACGTCGTCGGCGATGACGCCCTCGGGGGAGAAGAGGACCTTGACGCCGCGAGGAGGCACCGCGGTGGGACGTACGGATGCGGAGTGGGCGTCGAAGACGACGGTCGTCTCGGCGCCGGTGCGAGCGGCGATCGGCGCGATCGCCCGCAGCAGCCGCAGCCGCTGGGCGTCGAGCGCCGAGTCGGGCCACAGCGCCTTGGAGACGTTGTAGCCGTCGACGATCAGCCGGACCCGCGGCATCGCCAGGAACTGCTCGAGGTGGGCGCTGCTGGTGACCCCGGCACCGGCGGCGGCGTCAGCGGAGGCCAGCTCGGCCTCCACCCGCTCGCCCGGGGTGCCGGTGACCGGCGGCAGCGCCAGCTCGCGACGCAGACCCCCGGCCGCGTCGAGCAGCGTGTCGAGCAGGAACCGGGCGCGCAGCGAGGCGTCCTCGCGGTCCGTCTTGGACGTACGCCGCTCGGCCGCGGCCTCGCGTTCCAGCTTGTCGATCTGGCTGCGGAGCTGCCGCAGCTGGCGGTCCCGTGCGGCGAGCTCGTCCTCGGCGCGGGCGAGCGCCGTGCGGGCCTCGGTCAGGGCCTCGTCCAGGCCGGTGCCCGCCTCGCGCGCGGCAGCCCGGGCCTCGCCGAGCTTGCGTCGCAGGGCGGTGTTGTCGGCCTTGAGGTCGTCGAGGCGGGCCTTGCGGTCGGCACGCACCTCGCGGAGCTCGTCCTCGGCCGCGGCGAGCTTGCCGCGCAGCCGGGCCACCTCGGCGTCGACCACCGGAACCGCGGCGGCCTCCAGCCGGTCCAGGGCCTCCTTGAGCGAGACCTCCCAGCCGTCGGGGCGGATGAGCCAGACGACCGCGGCCGCCTCGGCCGGATCGTCGGGGAGGACCACGTGGTCGGCGGAGCCCTCGGAGACGTACGCCGGCCGCAGCTGGCTGCCGACCTTCTCCCGGACCTCGTCGTCGCTCTCGAGCACCGAGGCGATCATCGCGCCGCCGGCCTTGGCCCGCCGGGCGGGCGCGAAGTCGGCGATCCGCTTGAGCGCGGGCGGCAGGCGCACCACGTCGGGAAGCACCCCGGCCGTGAGCGCGACGATGCGCCCCCGGACCGTGTCGGGGAGCGTCGCGTACGCGGAGACCTCCATGTGCCAAGTGTAGGGACCCGGTCCGCGATCGCCGCCTGGAATACCGTGCTGCGATGGTGATGACACGCCGGACGCAACCGGACGAAAGCAAAAATGTCGGTGCTCGGTGAGACCGTCACTCACATGACGACGAGAATCGACTGTGACACCTGCCTCGTGCGCGGTTTGGCGTGCCACGACTGCGTGGTCACCGTGCTTCTGGGGCCACCGCCGGAGCTGACCATCGAGGACGACGAGCGCCGGGCGCTCGACGTGCTGGCCGAAGGAGGCCTGGTCCCGCCGCTGCGCATGGTGGAAGGGATGTAGCCGAACTTTTGGGCGTGGGTGGTTGGCAGGTGGGGGATGCCGTCGGCTAGTGTGCGCAGGAACTTGGCGCTCGTGGAAGTGGGTCAACCGGCCCACGCGAGTGTCGCGCTTAGTCCAGGCCCGCTTCGGGGCGGGCCAGGAGCCGGGGAACCACACCGATCATCTGGGGTGTATCCGCCGCAAGGGCGATCTGGGAGACCAGATCGAGGAGCGGTGGTAAGGCAGGTCGTGCCTGAACCCGTCAGCTCACCCGGTAGGCGTCAACGACTACACACAAGGAGACCGTCCGCTCGTGACACGCGACCGGAAGCGACTCATTGCCGGAGCAGCCGGCATCGCCGCCATCGGAGTCGCCGGGATCATTCCCGCAGCGACCCCCGCCCAGGCAGACCCTGACATCGACGACGTTCGCAAGAAGGTCGACAAGCTCTACACCCAGGCCGAGGCGGCCAACGAGGACTACAGCAACGCCAAGCTGCGGCTGCAGGACCTCAAGGACCAGCTCGAGGACCTCAACTCCGACGAGAAGCGTCAGAGCAAGGAGCTCGACAAGATCCGCGCCGAGCTCCGTGACTCCGTGCTGCGGCAGTTCGAGGGCTCCGACGTCTCTGCCGTCGGCCAGGTGATCACCTCCGAGGACCCGCAGGAGTTCCTCGCCGGTCTCTCCACCGTCTCGTCCTACAACGCGCTGCAGGCCGACCTCCTCGCTCGGTACAACACCGAGGCGGAGGCCCTCCAGGTTCGTCGCGAGGCCACCGAGGACGCCAAGTCCCAGATGGCCAAGATCAAGACGACCATGCAGCAGAAGAAGAGCGAGATCGACAAGAAGTACGAGGCGGCCCAGGCCGAGCTCGACGAGCTGGAGGCCGATGAGCTGGAGGAGTTCCAGTCCACCGACACCAGCATCCCCTCCAACCTGCCGCCGCCCTCGGGTCGCGCCAAGGTGGCCGTCGACTACGCCCTCGCCCAGGTCGGCGACGCCTACGTCTACGGCGCCACCGGCACCGAGTCGTGGGACTGCTCCGGCCTCACCATGGGTGCCTGGGGCCAGGCCGGCGTCTCGCTCCCGCACTCCTCCTCGGCGCAGTACAGCAGCGGACCCCAGGTCTCCCGCGACCAGCTCGCCCCTGGTGACCTGGTCTTCTACTACAGCCCGATCAGCCACGTCGGCATCTACATCGGCAACGGCATGATCGTGCACGCGTCCAACCCGAGCACCGGTGTGAAGGTCTCCCCGATGGACGAGATGCCCTACACGGGCGCCGTCCGCCCGGGTTGAGTTTGACCCAGCACCCCGAAGAGGCCGATCGTTCGCAGGTGCGAACGGTCGGCTCTCTTCTTTCTCGCCCGGCCCTGATCGGGGCCGCGCTGGTGCTGGTGATGCTGCTCGCCGGGTTCGTCGGCTGGCGGCTCACCGGCGGGGGCGAGTACGTCGCCCCGACCCCGAGCAGCGCGCCGGTCGTGCGCGCCGACACCGAGGGTGCCCGGGCCTCGCTGGATGCCCTGGTCGACGGCGTACGCGACGGGGCGGAGCCCGAGGGAGAGGACGCCGCCTCGGTGGCGGTACGCAACGCCCGTGCCATCGGCCTCGGGGACGTCACCGCGAGGTACGTCGCCGAGTCGGGCAACGTGGAGCCCGACGGCTCCTGGACGGCCGACGTCGAGATGTCGTGGCGCAGCCCCGGCGACCCGGCGCTGACCGAGGAGCTGAAGGTCGGCTTCGACGCCGAGGGCGCGATCTCCGGTTTCTCGGCGGCCCAGGGCACCCGGCTGCCGCTGTGGCTCAGCGGCCCGGTCGAGGTGCGCCGCACCGGCTCCACCCTCGTGGTCGCCCAGGCCTCTGCCGAGGTAGCCGACCGCTACGCCGAGCTGGCCACCACCGCCGTCGCCGGGGTCCGCAAGGTGATCCCCTGGAAGAACCCGCGCCTGGTCCTCGAGGTGCCCGCAAACGGCCTCGACTCCGCGCTCGGCGCGCAGCCCGGGACCTACGCCGCCGTCGCGGCGGTGACCGCGACCGTCGACGGGTCCACGAAGGCCGGGACGCCGCTGCACGTGTGGGTCAACCAGGGCGTCATCGGTGACCTCGACGCCCCCGGCGCCCAGATCGTCATCACCCATGAGGCCACCCATGCGGCCACCGACGCCGCGACCAACACCCGTCGGCCGATGTGGCTGGTCGAGGGCTTCGCCGACTACGTCGCGCTCCGCGACACCAAGCTGCCGCTGTCCAAGACCGCCGGCCAGATCCTCGCCCAGGTCCGCGAGAACGGTGCCCCCGACCACCTCCCGGGCAAGGCCGAGTTCAACACCCGCTCGGAGCACTTCGGCGCCGAGTACGAAGCCGCCTGGCTCGCCTGCGAGGTACTCGCCGAGGCCGGCGGCGAGCAGGCCCTGGTCGACCTCTACGAGGAGACCGGACGCGGCATCGGCCTGGAGAAGGCGCTGCAGGCCGGCTTCGGCTTCGGAGAAGAGGAGCTGACCGCCCGCTGGCGGACCCATCTGTCACACTCGGCTCGATGAGTGGGGCGGAAGTGAGTGCAACGCGACGTACGTCGTGGGTGGTTCTCGTCCTCGGGGCGGTGGCGTTCGTGGTGCTCGCCTGGGCGTTGATCCCGTGGCATCCATACCCGGGCGGCGCGCTCGACCTGCCCGACGAGCGTGACGTGTTCACGCCCGAGGAGCTCGAGCGGATGCTGGCCTACTCCGGCACCGCTCGCTGGATCAGCCGGGCCTCGCTCCTCGTTTCTCTGACCGTCGCCTGTGTGCTCGGGTTCACCTCGCTCGGCCGGCGTCTGGTGGCGAGACTGCCCGGACCATGGCTGCTCCGGGTGGTGCTCGCCGTCGCCGTGGTCACGCTCCTCGGCTGGATCGCGACGCTGCCGTTCGGGGTGGCCATCCACCGGCTGCAGATGCGCTACGGGCTCTCCCGGCAGGCGTGGGGACCCTGGCTGGGCGACTCGCTGCTGAACCAGGTCGTCGGCATCGTGACCACCTCCGTGGCGCTGCTCGCCCTCTTCGCCTGCATCCGCCTGGGTCGGCGTTGGTGGCCGGCGGTCGCCGCCGCCCTGGTCGCTGCTCTGGTGGTGGTCGGCTCGTTCATCTATCCGGTCGTCATCGAGCCGCTGTTCAACGACTTCGAGTCGCTGCCGCGCGGCCAGTTCCGGACCGAGGTGATGGCGATCGCCGAGCGTGAGGGCGTCGAGCTCGACGACGTCCTGGTGGTCGATGCCTCCCGGCGTACGACCTCCCTCAATGCGTACGTCACCGGCTTCGGCTCCACCCGCCGCGTCGTCCTCTACGACAACCTCGTCGACTCGCAGCGGGGCGCCGCCGCGCGCGGGGCGGTCCTCTCCGTCGTCGCCCACGAGCTCGCCCACGCCAAGCACGACGACGTCCTGGTCGGCACGGTCATCGGCGCCGCCGGTGCGGTCGCCGGCGTCGGTCTGCTCGGCCTGCTGCTGTCCTACCGGCGCCAGGACGAGTACGCCACTCCCGAAGCGGTCCCGATGCTGATGGCCGTCTTCGCGCTCGCGAGCGTGCTGGCGATGCCGATCCAGAACGGCCTCAGCCGGCACGTCGAGGCCCGCGCCGACGTCGAGGCGCTCCAGGCCACCGGCGACCTGGAGTCGTTCACCCGGCTGCAGCACGACCTCGGTGCCCGCTCGCTCTCCGACCCGTCACCGCAGGCTTGGTCGCAGTGGTGGTTCGGCTCCCACCCGACGACCCTGCAGCGGATCGCTATTGCTCATCGGGTTCTCGACTGAAAATAGGCCGAGTCGGCGCATCTTGACGCCTCGCTCGCTTCGCTTCGCTCCAAGGCGTCAAGATGCGCCGACTCGGCGGCACGAGCAACTACTTTGCGTACAGCGCCTCGACCTCGTGACTGAACTCGCGCATGACCACGTTGCGCTTGAGCTTGAGGCTGGGGGTGAGCTGGCCACCCTCTTCGGTCCAGGATTCGGGGATGATCACGAACTTGCGGATCGACTCGGCCTTGGAGACAGCCTTGTTGGCGTCGTCGACGGCGCTCTGGATGACGGCACGCAGGTCCTCGTCCTCGACGAGGTCCTCGATGTTGCCGGACTTGCCGTTGGCCTCGGCCCAGGTGGGCAGCGCCTCGGGGTCGATGGTGACGATCGCGCCGATGAACGGCTGACCGTCGCCGACGACGATGCACTGGTCGACGAGCACGTGGGCGCGCAGGCGGTCCTCGAGGACGGCCGGGGCGACGTTCTTGCCGCCGGCGGTGACCAGGATCTCCTTCTTGCGGCCGGTGATCTTGACGAAGCCCTCGTCGTCGACCTCGCCGAGGTCGCCGGAGTGGAACCAGCCGTCCTCGGTCTTCGCGTCCGAGGTGGCGGCGGGGTTCTGCCAGTACTCCTTCAGCACCTGGCCGCCCTTGAAGAGCAGCTCGCCGTCATCGGCGACACGCACCGAGGTGCCGGGGATCGGCCGGCCGACGGTGCCGATCTTGAACGCCTCGGGCAGGTTGACGGTGAGCGCGCCGGTCGTCTCGGTGAGGCCGTAGCCCTCCAGTACGGTGACTCCGATGCCGCGGTAGAAATGGCCCAAGCGGTCGCCGAGCGGCGCCCCGCCGGAGATCGCGTAGGAGCAGTTGCCGCCGAGCGCGGCGAGCAGCTTGCCGTAGACGAGCTTGGAGAACAGCTTGTGCTTGGCGGCGAGCAGGAACGGCGCCTTGCCGGTCTCGGTGGCCCGGGAGTATTCGATGGCGACCTCGGTGGCCATGTCGAAGATGCGGCCCTTGCCGTCGGCCACGGCCTTCTGCGAGGCGGTGTTGTAGACCTTCTCGAAGACCCGCGGCACGGCCAGCACGAAGGTCGGCTGGAAGGTGCCGAGGTCGGCGACGAGGTTCTTGATGTCGGGGGTGTGGCCCAGACGGGTGCGGGAGGTGATGCAGCCGATCTGGATGATCCGCGCGAAGACGTGCGCGAGCGGCAGGAACAGCAGCGTGCTGCGGCCCTCGATGTTGAACAGGCCGTCGAGCGAGTCGACGACGACGCCGAGCTCGAACATGAAGTTGCCGTGGGTCAGCACGCAGCCCTTCGGGCGCCCGGTGGTGCCGGAGGTGTAGATCAGCGTCGCGGCGTCGTCGGGGGTGACCGCGCTGCGGCGGGCCTCGAGCTGCTCGTCGGTGATGTCGGCGCCGAGCTTGACCAGCAGGTCGACGGCGTTGTCATTGATCGACCACACGCTGTTGAGCGCGGCGCAGCCCGAGCGGACCTCGCTGATCCGGCTCATGTGGCCGGCGTCCTCGGCGACGATCGCCACGGCGGCGGAGTCCTGGAGGATCCATGCGATCTGCTCGGCGGAGGAGGTCTCGTAGATCGGCACCGTCGTCGCGCCGGCGAACCAGATCGCGTAGTCGATCAGCGTCCACTCGTAGCGCGTCTTCGAGAGCAGCGCGACCCGGTCCCCAGCGCCGACACCAGCCGCGATCAGTCCCTTGGCGACCGCCGAGACCTCAGCGAGGAACTCGGACGACGTCACGTCGTCCCAGGAGCCGTCGGCGCCTGGCCGGCTGAGGACGGCGGCATCGGGTGCCTCGGCGGCGTTACGCACGACGTCGTCGCTCAGACTGCCGGTGGGGGGAACAACGTACGTCGCGGGCGTGGAGAACTCGCGCACTAGGGCCTCCGCATACTGATGGTAGGTGGGTACGAACCGGAGGTTACCCCCGTCACAGCCCGACCATTTCACCGGGATGCTATCCGGTACGCTCCATGGCACCTAGCAAGTCAGGGAGTGAGGACACCACCGATGGCCGATCAGACCACCTCGACGATCGTGATCGAGGCCGCGCCCTCGGCAGTGATGGCGGTGATCGCGGACTTCAAGTCCTATCCGGCCTGGGCCAAGGGCATGCAGGAGGTCAGCGTCCTCGAGACCGGGGTCGACGGGCGGGCCGAGCAGGTCCGGTTCGTGCTGGATGTCGCGCCGATCAAGGACGAATACACCCTGGCGTACGACTGGGACGACGACCGCCAGGTGACCTGGTCGCTGGTCAAGGGCAACCTGCTGCGGTCGATGGACGGCGCCTACGTGCTGCGCGACCTCGGCGGTCGCACCGAGGTCACCTACCGGCTCGCGCTCGACCTGAGCATCCCGTTGATCGGCATGCTCAAGCGCAAGGGCGAGAAGGTCCTGATCGACACCGCGCTGCGAGGCCTCAAGCAGAGAGTCGAGAAGCAGGGCATGCCTTCGTGAGAATCCTTCTCTTCACCGGCAAGGGCGGCGTCGGCAAGTCGACCGTCTCGGCCGGCACCGCGGCGATGTCCGCGGCCCGCGGCCTGCGCACCCTGGTCCTCTCGACCGATGCCGCCCACTCCCTGGGCGACGCGTTCGCCCTCCCTGGGCACAGTGAGGGCGCGTTGGGTTCGGAGCCGGTCCAGGTCACCGAGCACCTCTACGTCCAGCACGTCGACGCCCAGCGCCGCTTCGAGGAGTCGTGGGCGGAGGTCCAGGGCTACCTGCTGAGCGTCCTGGACACGATCGGGGTGGACCGGATCGCCGCCGAGGAGCTGACCATCATCCCGGGGGCCGAGGAGGTCTTCGCGCTCCTGGAATTGCGCCGGATGGCCGTCTCGGGGGAGTGGGACACGATCGTGGTCGACTGCGCCCCGACCGCCGAGACACTGCGGCTGCTCGCCCTTCCCGAGGCCCTGGGCTGGTATCTCGAGCGCATTCTCCCGGTGCAGCGCAAGATGGTGAGGGCGCTCAAGCCGGTGCTGACCAAGGCCGCCGGTGTGCCGATGCCCGGAGACTCGGTCTTCGACGCCCTGGTGCGGCTCCACGACGAGCTCGCGGAGGTCCGTGCCCTGCTCTCGGGCCCCGAGGCGTCCGTACGCATCGTGCTGACCCCTGAGCGGGTCGTGCTCGCCGAGGCACGACGGTCCTGGACGACGCTGTCCCTCTACGGCTACCGCGTCGACGGTGTGGTCGCCAACCGGATCTTCCCGGCCGGCGGGTCCGACGACTGGCGCGCCGGCTGGGTCAAGGCCCAGGACGACGTGCTCGGCGACGTGGGCGCCTCCTTCGAGGGGCTGCCCGTCTGGCGCTCGTTCTACCGCCCGACCGAGCCGGTGGGGGTCGACGACCTGCGCGAGGTCGCCGAGGCCGCGTACGCCTGGTCCGGCAGCATCGACCCGCTGGCCGTTCCCGAGACCGCGGCTCCGTTCCGCACCGAGACCACCGGCGAGACCACGGTCGTCCATCTGGCGCTGCCCGGGCTGGCCCAGTGGGTCGAGCGCGACCAGGTGCAGCTGGGCCGCAACGGCGACGAGCTGGCGATCACGGTGGGGGCGTACCGGCGCCTGCTGACCCTTCCCGCCGCACTCGCCCGGATGCGCGTCAGCGGGGCGCGGGTCGAGGGCGGGGAGCTGCGAGTAACGTTTTCTCGTCAGACGACGAACACCGAGAGCGAGTAATCGTGAGCGAGCAGCGCCACGAGTGGGCGGACGAGCCGTTGGGGTCGACCGCCGAGGAGCTGGGCCGGCTGATGGAGGCCATCGGCGAGTGGGCCAAGGACTCCCGGATCGGCCACTTCACCGAGGCGGTCGGAGAGCATCTCGATACCGGGGCACCGGAGTGTGCCTACTGCCCGCTGTGCCGTACCGTACATGTCCTCCGGGAGTCGAGTCCGGAGGTCAAGGTGCACCTGGCCAGCGCTGCCGCTTCGTTGATGCAGGCCGCGGTCACGGTGCTCAACGCGGCGGCCACGAGTCCGGGTGCTGGCCCTAGTGAAGGCGAGGATGCTCACAGTGATGGCGTGCGGGCTGAGGAAGATGCGACCCGGGACTGGGCGCAGCGCTCCGAGAAGGTCGAGCGGATCGATCTCGACGGCTGGAGCTGAGTCATGACGACGACGAAGAAGCTCGCCTGTGGTGTCGACGTCGGTGGCACCAAGATCCTCGGCGGCGTCGTCGACCATGACGGCAACATCATCGAGGACCACCGTGTCGAGTCGCCGGCGAAGAGCCCGGAGGCCATCGAGGCCGCCATCATCGAGGTGGTCCAGGAGCTCAAGACCCGCCACCCGATCGAGTGCGTCGGGATCGGTGCCGCGGGCTACATCGACAAGGGCCGCTCGACGGTCATGTTCGCGCCCAACATCGCCTGGCGCGACGTACCGCTCAAGGAGCGCCTGGAGAAGGTCCTCGAGCTGCCGGTCGTGATCGAGAACGACGCCAACGCGGCCGCGTGGGGCGAGTTCGAGTACGGCGCGGGCGCCGAGGTCGACAACATGATGCTGGTGACCGTCGGCACCGGCGTCGGCGGCGGCCTGGTCCTCGAGGGCGAGCTCTACCGCGGCGCCTTCGGCGTCGGTGCCGAGATCGGCCACATGCGGGTCGTGCCCAACGGCCACCTGTGCGGCTGCGGCAACCGCGGCTGCTGGGAGCAGTACGCCTCGGGGTCGGCCCTGGTGCGCAACGTCCGCTCCGCCGCGCGCGGTGGGTCCCTGCTGGCCCGCGAGGTCCTGGACCGGGCCGAGGGTGACCTCGACAAGATCAAGGGCCCGCTGATCACCGAGGCGGCCCGAGACGGGGACGCCTTCGCGATCGAGGCGCTGACCGACCTCGGCATCTGGCTCGGCGAGGGGATCGCCTCGATCGCCGCCGTGCTGGACCCTGCCGTGGTGGCCATCGGCGGGGGAGTGGCCGAGGCCGACGACCTGCTGCTCGGGCCTGCTCGGCGCGCCTTCCAGGCTCAGCTGACCGGCCGCGGACATCGGCCGATGCTCGACGTACGCAAGGCCACGCTCGGCAACCAGGCAGGGTTGATCGGCGCTGCGGACCTGGCCCGCAAGTGAGCCAGCACCAGTGAGCCTGCACATCGGTGTCGACATCGGCGGCACCAAGGTGCTCGCGGCAGAGGTCTCACCGGACGGTGAGGTGCTCCGCACCGCTCAGCGCAGCACTCCCGGACGCCGGGTCGAGCTCGAGCTGGTGGAGGACGCGCTGACCGAGGCGGTCACCGAGGTGGCCGCCGGCCGGCCCGTCGCGGGCGTCGGCCTGGCCGCCGCGGGGTTCGTCGACGCGGCCGGGGAGCGGGTCATGTTCGCTCCCCACCTGCCCTGGCGAGGCGAGCCGACTCTGACCCGGCTCTCCTCGCGATGGGGCACCCGGGTGGCGCTCGACAACGACGCCAACTGCGCCGCGCTGGCCGAGCTGGAGCTCGGCGCGGCCCGCGGCGTCGACTCGGCCCTGCTCATCACTCTCGGCACCGGCATCGGCGGAGCCGTGGTCCTGGACGGCAAGATCGTGCGTGGTCGCAACGGCATGGCCGGCGAGTTCGGCCACATGCAGGTCGTGCCCGGCGGGCTCCCGTGCGAGTGCGGCCTCACCGGCTGCTGGGAGCAGTACTCCTCCGGCAACGCGCTGGTCGCCTTCGTGCGCGCCCGTGTGGAGACCGAGGAGTACGCCGGCTGCGCGCTCGACGAGCTGGCCGCCGGCGACCCGCTCAAGATCACCGGCCCGGCGGTCACCGCCGCCGCGGCCCGTGGCGACGCGCTCGCGCTGGCCGCGTACGAGTCGGTGGGGTCGTGGCTGGGGGTCGGGATGGCCGGCCTGGTGGCCGCCTTCGACCCCGAGCTGTTGGTCGTCGGCGGGGGCGTCTCCACCGCGGGCGACCTGCTGCTGGCGCCGGCGCGTACGGCGCTGGAGGCCTCGCTCGTCGGCCGCCTGCATCGTGAGGTGCCGCCGATCGTGGCGACCGCCTTCGGTGCGGAGGCCGGCGTGGTGGGGGCGAGCATCCTGGCTCGCCGGCTCACCTCGAGCCAGAGCCAGACCTAGACGCGGGCGCCGTCGTCCCAGGGGTCGCGGGGCTCGGACGGCATGGTCGCGAGCAGGTAGACGAAGCCGGCCAGGAAGGCGGCGACCAGGCCGCCGATGACCCAGCTGTTGAAGTGCCGGCCGGTGACCTGGGTGACCACGATCAGGACCAGCACGGCGACCGGCGCGCCGAGCACCCCGATCCAGGCGAGCAGGCGCGCCGGGGTCGGCTTCGGGAGCGGCGGCGGAGGCGGTGGGACGTAGCCCTCCTCGTCGTCGCGCCACATGTCGTCATAGGCGTCCGGCTCGTCGACGGTCTCGACGATGTCGATCTTCTTCTCGAAGAGATCGCGGGCGACGGGCTCCTCCTCGAGGGCGGGGCGGTCGCCGTAGTTCTCGACGATCTCGCGCCATGCTTCGTCGTCCGACGACTGGCTCTCCGAGGGCACGGAGGCGTCGTCTGGGGCCCCGGTCGCGTCCTCGGGCCGGTCGTCTCGGTCACTCACTCCTCAAGCCTAGCCGGATCCCATGACAGGGTGCGGGAGTCGAAGTACCTGTCTCGTTATAGGCTCATCGGTCGAAGGCAATTAGGGAAGGCGATGGGGTGTCGACGAAGCTCTTCTACTCGTTCTTGAAGTGGGTGGCGATCGGGCCTCTCCTGCGAGCGGTTTTCCGTCCGTCCTATGAGGGCACGGAGAACATCCCGCGCAAAGGCCCGGCGATCATGGCCAGCAACCACCTCTCCTACGCCGACTGGCTCTTCATGCCGCTCGGGATGAAGAGGATGGTGCGTTTCGTGGCCAAGGCGGAGTACTTCACCGGAACGGGCCCCAAGGGCTTCCTGCAGAGGGTCTTCTTCTCGGGCACCGGCAACGTGCCGATCGACCGCGGTGGGGCCACTGCCGCCGAGGGGGCGCTCATCGCCGCCAAGCGGGTCCTGGCCGAGGGCGAGCTCTTCGGGATCTACCCCGAGGGCACCCGCTCCCACGACGGCAAGCTCTACCGGGGACGGACCGGCATCGCCAGACTGGCTCTGGACACCGGTGCGCCCGTGATCCCCGTCGCCGTGATCGGCACCGATGTGATCGCGCCTCCGGGCAAGAAGTTCGGCAAGCTCGTGCACCCGCGGGTCATCTACGGCAAGCCCCTGGACTTCTCGCGCTACGAGGGCATGACCAACGATCGCTACATCCTGCGCGCGATCACCGACGAGATCGTCTACGAGATCCTGAAGCTCTCAGGCCAGGAGTACGTCGACATGTACGCCACCGAGGCCAAGAAGCTGGCCGAGGGCAAGAAGCCCGCGAAGAAGCCCGCGAAGAAGTCCTCCGGGCCTACCAAGGACGTAGCCTGACGATCCACTCGTCCCACCCGTTCCCGACGCCGGAGGATCCGGTACGCCGGTTGCGCGGTCGTCTGGGTGGGCGGGTGTCGCTGTGGACCTCGGGCCCTGCCGATTCCTCGGCGGGGCTGACGGTCTCCTCGCTGATGGTGGCCAACGGGTCGCCCGGAGCCGTCCTCGGTCTCCTCGATCCCGACTCGGACCTCCGCGACGAGCTCGAGGAGACCGGCGTGGGGGTCGTGTCGCTGCTCCACTGGCGCCATCGTGACCTCGCCGAGGCGTTCGGGGGCACCGCTCCCGCTCCCGGTGGCGCGTTCCGCTTCGGGTCGTGGGAGACCACCGAGTTCGGCCGTCGCCTCGCCGATGCGCCGACCTGGGCAGGCGTACGCCTGGTGTCGATGCAGGAAATCGGCTGGTCTGCTCTGGCGACCTGCGAGATCGTGTCGCTCGAGGTCGGTGACGACGCCGACCCGCTGGTCCACCGGCACGGGAGGTATGAGCGATGATCGAGGGCTATCTGCGACGGCTCGGCATCGAAGGGCGGCCGGAGGCGACGTACGAGACGCTCGTCGATCTTCATCACCGCCATCTCGACACGCTTCCCTACGACAACCTCTCGATCATGCTCGCCGCCATCGGGGCCGTGGGGGCGCCGGACCCGGTGGACCCCGAGGTGACGCTGGCGCGGGTCGCGGCCGGGGGCAATGCGGGCTACTGCTTCCACAACAACGGGGTCTTCTCGCTGGTGCTGGAGGAGCTCGGTTTCGACGTCGTACGCCGCTTCGGCCAGATGCTCGAGGCGACCGGTCCTTCGGGGACCTTGGACCACCTGGCGATCGAGGTCCGTGGACTGCCGACCTCATCGAACCCGGCTGGCAGGTGGGCTGCCGACGTGGGCTACGGGGACGGCTTCCGTGACCCGTTGCCGCTGGTCGACGGGCATTTCCGACAAGCCGGCTTCGTCTACCGGCTGGCGCGGGTGGGGGAGTCGGGGTGGACCTTCCACCACGATCCCCACGGTTCGTTCAACGGGAGCTTCGTCCGCGGCGACGTTGCGCAGGACGCGATCGAGGCGTCGCACCTGCGGCTCTCCACGCCGCCCGAGGGCGACTTCGCTCGCAAGCTCGTCGTGCAGCGGCGTGGCGCGACGGGTGCTGACACCGTTCGCTCGATCCGGCACACGCGGACAGGATCCGGGGCGTCGACGCGTGAGCTGCGGAACTTCGACGAGTGGCGCGCAGCCCTGGGTGGTCTCGGGCTGTCGTTCCTGGGTGCTGAGGAGGACGCGCTGCGCGAGCTCCACAAGCGACAGGCCGCCGACTACGACGAGTGGTTGCTGACGCGCTAGTCGCCGACGTGCTGAGATGGCGGACATGAGCGACGAACCTGCCCCCGAGCTGCTCGACATCGCGGCCGAGCTCTACGGTCTGCCGCTGGCCGACTTCACGCCGGAACGCGACGCGCGGGTCAAGAGTCTGAAGGGCACGCCGCTGGCGGGTCCGGTCAAGGCGCTGAAGAAGCCCTCGACCGCGGCGTGGGTGGTGAACCTGCTGGTGCGCTACGAGACCGAGCAGGTGGAGCAGGTGATCTCGGTCGGCGCCCTGCTGCGCGAGGCGCAGACGGGCATGGACGCCGCTCAGCTGCGGGAGCTCACCAAGCAGCGCCGCCAGCTGACCGCGGCGGTGACGACCCGTGCCCGCGGGCTGGCGCGCGAGCACGGTCTCCGGGTGACCGAGGCGGTCGCGACCCAGGTCGAGGCCACCTTGACCGCGGCCATGATCGACGAGTCCGCCGCTCAGGCCGTACGCAGCGGCCTGCTCGTCTCCGCATTGGCCGCCACCGGGGTCGACGCCGTGAACGCGGCGTCCGCCGTCGCTCTTCCGGACGCTCTGGGCTTCGAGGTCGCCGAGGTCGTCCCGCCTCCTCGGGAGCCGCTGCGGGCCGTCCCGGACCTGCCCGACACCGCCGCCCTCGACGAGGCCCGGGAGGCGCTCACGGAGGCCGAGTCCGCGCTCTCCGGTGCGGAGGAGCAACGCGACAAGGCGATGTCGGCCTTCAAGGATGTCGAGGCGAGGTCGCTCCAGGTGAAGTCGGAGATCGAGGACCTACGCCGCCGGCTGGCCGACCTGGAGTCGGCCGCCGCCGACGTCGACGACGAGCTCACCGAGGCGGAGGACGCCCGCGACTCCGCCGAGCACGCGGTCGCGGAGGCCGCCGCTGCTCGCGACTCCGCGGCCGCTGAGGTGGAGCGCCTCGGCGGCTAGGTGGCTCCGGCCCACGGACGCTGTCAATGTCGAGTTTTTCAGTCGACTATTCTGGCCGGATGACCGAGACCGTCACCGACTCCGCCGTCTCCGCCCGCTACCGCGACCCCGCTCTCGCTCACCTGGCGACGACCAGCGCGGTGATCGAGCACCAGCTCGGGCACCGGTCGGTGCGCTCGTTCCTGAGCGACCCGGTCACCGACGACCAGCTCGCCGCCATCGTCGCGGCCGCGTCGTCGGCGCCGACCTCCTCCAACCTGCAGACCTGGAGCGTCGTCGCCGTACGCGACCCGGCCCGCAAGGCACGGCTCGCCGAGCTGGCCGGTGACCAGGCGTTCATCGAGGCGGCACCGCTCTTCCTGCTCTGGGTCGCCGACCTCAGCCGCGCCCGTGGGCTCGCGGCGGCCGCCGGGACCCAGGTCGAGGCGACCGACTACCTGGAGTCGACGCTCCTCGGGGTCATCGACGCCACCCTCGCCGCTCAGAACGCCATCGTCGCCGCCTCGTCGCTCGGCCTGGGCACGGTCTGCGTCGGCGGCGCCCGCAACAGCCCCGAGGAGATCGCGGCCGAGATCGGCCTGCCTCCGGGGGCGTTCGTGGTCTTCGGCCTTGCGGTCGGCGTGCCAGACCCCGCCGAGGGGGCCGGCGTCAAGCCTCGGCTCCCGCAGTCGGTCGTACTCCACCACGAGACCTACTCGTCCCCGGGTGCCGACGACCTCGCTGCGTACGACGATCGGCTCGGCGGCTACAACGCCACCTACGGTCTGGGCGGCGGCTGGTCCGAGCGCGTCCTGACGCGTCTCGTCGGACCCGCCAGCATGTCCGGTCGCCATCGGCTCCGGGCTCAGCTCGAGCGCCTCGGGCTCGCCGGCCGCTGAAGGGATGCTTCTCCCACGGCTGTGCCGGAGCGGATGTTCTCCTTCGCTCGCTGAGCGTCAGACGGCGACCGTGTCCCCGGGTTCGGCCGTGATGCTCTTCCGCATCCGGACCAGCGGGACGGGTGCGCCGCCACGGTCGTCGGTGATCCGCTCGACCGGTTCGAAGCCGTACGCGGTGTAGAGCGGCTCTCCGGACAGGGTGCCCATCAGCTCGAGCGTGGTGAAGCCCTCCGCTGATGCGGCGCGCTCGCAGAGGTCCAGGATCAGCCTGCCGACGCCGCGTCGGGCGAAGGCCGGGTTGGTGTACATCGCCCGGACCCTGGCCGGGTCCGTCTTCGGGTCGAGGAGCTTCGGCTCGCGGCCCGGGGTGTGGTCGCCGCCGTAGAGCGTCGCCCTCCTGCTCCAGCCGCCGCAGCCGGCGATCTGGTGGTCCTCCTCGACCACGAAGTAGGTGCCGTCCTCGATCAGCTGGGTGTCGATGCCCATCACCGTTCGGCTCGAGGTGATCTGGGCCGCGGTCAGGAACCCCTTCTGGAGCTCTCCGATCGACACGTTCATGATCTCCGTCAGGGCCGGGATGTCTTCGTGGGTCGCGATGCGGTGGGTGAAGGGCACGTGTCAAAGCGTGTCATGACACTGCGGTCTCGCTGTCGGGCGGGCGGAAACAGGAATCCTGTGTGAGGTAGGTCACGCCAATTCGTCCGAATCTATTGACGCTATAAAACGATGTCGATAACGTTTTCCAGCGAGTTCGCGCGAGCTCTGAGGTACCACCGACCACCTTTCATTCCGGGAGAACAGGATCGATGATGACCCGAGTTCGTGTCAGACCCCTGCACGCCATGAAGGCCAGAGGAACCGCCGCCTTCACCACGCTCGCCGCCCTGGTGATCACCAGCGGCATCGCCATCACTGCCGTCGCCGGCCCCGCTCGGGCCGACGGATCCACCCTGCAGGCAGCCGCGGCCGAGTCCGGCCGCTACTTCGGCACCGCCATCGCCGCGAGTCGGATGTCCGACTCGCAGTACACGACCATCGCGAACCGCGAGTTCAACATGATCACCGCCGAGAACGAGATGAAGATGGACGCGACCGAGCCGTCGCCGAACCAGTTCAGCTTCTCCTCCGGGGACCAGATCGCCAACTGGGCTATCCAGAACGGCAAGCGGGTCCGTGGGCACGCGCTGGCCTGGCACTCCCAGCAGCCGGGCTGGATGCAGAACATGGAGGGCAGCTCGCTCCGCAGCGCCATGCTCAATCACATCGCCGGGGTCGCCGGCCACTACCGCGGCAAGATCTACGCCTGGGACGTGGTGAACGAGGCCTTCGAGGACGGCTCGTCCGGGGCGCGCCGCAACTCCAACCTGCAGCGCACCGGCAACGACTGGATCGAGGCCGCCTTCCGCGCCGCCCGCTCCGCCGACCCGAACGCGAAGCTCTGCTACAACGACTACAACACCGACAACTGGAGCCACGCGAAGACGCAGGCCGTCTACAACATGGTCCGCGACTTCAAGTCGCGCGGCGTACCCATCGACTGCGTCGGCTTCCAGGCCCACTTCAACTCGGGCAACCCGGTGCCGAGCAACTACCACGTCACGCTGCAGAACTTCGCCGACCTGGGCGTCGACGTACAGATCACCGAGCTCGACATCGCCGGCTCCGGCACCTCGCAGGCCGAGCAGTTCCGCGGCGTGACCCAGGCCTGCATGGCTGTGACCCGCTGCACCGGCATCACCGTCTGGGGCGTACGCGACACCGACTCGTGGCGGGCCTCGGACACCCCGCTGCTCTTCGACGGCTCCGGCAACAAGAAGCTCGCCTACGGCTACGTCCTCGACCAGCTCAACACCGCCGACGGCGGGTCCACGCCGCCGGCGGGGAGCTGCACGGTGAGCGTCACCCGGACCGAGTCCTGGAACGACCGGTTCAACACCGTGTTCACCGTCAGCGGCACCGACGACTGGGTGGTCCGGATCAGCACCGGCTCGGGCCAGAGCCTGCAGAACTCCTGGAGCGCGAGCATCTCCGGTACGTCGGGAACGCTCACCGCCACACCGAACGGCAACGGCAACCAGTTCGGGATCACGCTCTACTCGGGCGGGAACACCGCGACACCGACCGCGACCTGCACCGCGGCCTGACGCAAGCTACGCCTGAGGCCTCGGCTGCGGATGATCCGCAGCCGAGGCTGCGTCGTCGCACAGGTGGCGCGCCTCAGAGCTCCTCGAGGGCGTCCTCTCCGGAGGCGGGGTCGTAGAGGTAGACCTGCTCGCCCGCACGGGGGTCGCGGGCGGAGAGCACGTGGAAGGTGGGGGAGGCCGGGTCGGCGAGGTCGACCACGCTCGCGCCGGCACCGAGCACGCCGCGTACGAGATGCGGGGGAGCGGTGGTGTCGATGCGGGTGACGATGCCGGGGGTCACCCAGACGGGTATGCCGGCGAGGAATCCGCTGACCTGGAAGTGCAGGTGGCCGGTGAGGATGGCGCGTACGTCGCTGCTCCGCACCACCCGGCCCAGGGCGGAGATGTTGCGGAGGACGACATCGGCGACGTAGGGGACCGAGGCGAGGTGAAGGGGCGGATGATGCAGGACGAGGACGGTGCCGTCGCGTACCGGAGTGGCCAGCTCGTCGGCGAGGCAGGCCAGCTGGTGCTCGTCGAGGAAGCCGTGGGTCTTGCCCGGGACCAGGCTGTCGATGGTGATGACCCTGAGCTCCCCCAGGTGGCTGACCGCCGCGCACAGGTCCGAGTCCGGGTCCAGCAGCCGGCCGCGGTCGCTCCCGTCGGGATCGAGATGTCCGCTGCCGAGCACCTCGCGGAACGGGCCACGGGCATCGTGGTTGCCCGTCGAGTAGAGGTGCGGGATGCCGCGCTCGGCCGCGAACGCACCCACCCGCTCCATGACGGAGCGGCAGCCCGCAGCCGATCCGTCGTCGGCGATGTCGCCGCTGACCACGACGGCGTCCAGGCCGGGCAGGTGGCGGGCGTCGTGCAGGATGCGCTCCAGCGCGGCGGCGGCGTCGACACCGTCCATGTCGATGCCGGTCGCGGAGACGTGGGTATCGGAGAGATGCAGGATCCGGGTCACGTGGTGAAGGCTGCCATGAGGACCTCGGCGACGCCGTCGTTCTCGCTCAGGACGGCGACGTCCAGGTAGTGGGCGTCGATCTTGTCCCCGACCTGGGTGAGGTCGACCTGGGCACAGGCGACCGCGTCGTCGGTGCAGCCGGCCCCGTCCAGCACCGGCGAGCCGGGTAACTGGGCGAGCCAGGCGTCGAGCTCGGCCCGGGGGACCGTCATCGCACCCTCGATCTGCCAGTCCTGGAACCCGATGTAGGTGCAGCTCGCCGCGGAGGTCCCGTCCGGCAGGTCCGGCGCTCCCACCGCATGCGCGAGATCGACGCAGTCGGCCGGCTGGTCCTCCGCCGCCTCCCGCAGGTCGGTGCCCACCCGGGCGACGACCAGTGCGACGACCGCGACCAGCCCCGCGACGACGAGCAGCGTGCCCGCCATGAGCGTCCACGCCCACCAGGGAAGCCCGCGCGGCGGACTGCTCATGCCCACTGTCGGGAGCGCTCGACCGCCCGGGTCCAGGAGGCGTACGCCTCATCGGCCGCATCGCGACGCGACGCGTCGGGGGAGAAGGTGCGGTCCAAGGCCCAGGTCTCGCGGATCTCGTCGAACGAGGACCACACACCGACCCCGAGGCCGGCGAGGAAGGCCGCGCCGAGACCCGTGGTCTCGACGTGGCGAGGGCGAGAGACGTCGACCCCGAGCTGGTCGGCCTGGAGCTGGCACAGCAGGTTGTTGGCGGCCGCGCCGCCGTCGACGTTGAGCGAGGCGACGGGCGTCGGCATGGTCGCCATCACGTCGCGTACCTCGAACGTGATCGCCTCCAGGGTCGCCCGCACGATGTGGGCGCGGGTGGTGCCGCGGGTGATGCCGATGATCGTGCCACGGGCGTCGGGGTCCCAGTGGGGCGCACCGAGGCCGGTCAGGGCGGGCACGAACACGACGCCTTCGGATGTGGCGACGGTGCTCGCCAGGGCCTCGGTCTCGGCGGCCGAGCCGATGATCTGCAGGCCGTCACGCAGCCACTGCACCGCGGCGCCGGTCACGAAGATCGAGCCCTCGAGGACGTAGGTGACCTCTCCCGACGGTGACATCCAGCCCGGCGAGGTGAGCAGCCCGGACTCCGACCGCTGCGGGGTGGTGCCCGTGTTGGTCAGCACGAACGAGCCAGTGCCGTAGGTGCACTTGGAGTCGCCCACCTCGAACGCGGCCTGTCCGAACAGCGCCGCCTGCTGGTCGCCGGCCACCCCGGCGATCGGCAGCGAGAGATCCAGGAAGGAGCGCGGGTCGGTGACCACGCCCTCGCCCCAGTTGGGACCGATCTCCGGCAACGCGTCGCGCGGCGCCCCGAACAGGTCGCACAGCTCGTCGGACCAGTCGTTGGTGTTGATGTCGAACAGCAGCGTCCGCGACGCGTTCGAGACGTCGGAGACGTGGTGCATGCCGCGGGTCATCCGGGCGATGAGGTAGGAGTCGACGGTGCCGATCGCATAGCGCCCCGACTCCACGTGCGCCCACGTGTGCGGCTCGTTCTCACGGATCCAGGCCAGCTTCGTCGCGCTGAAGTAGGGGTCCAGGCGGAGCCCGGTCAGCTCCCGGACGCGGGCGTCGTGCTCGGCCATCGAAGCGCACATCGCGGTCGTACGCCGGTCCTGCCACACGATCGCCCGCCGCGGTGACCCCAGCGTCTCCCTGTCCCACAGCACGACCGTCTCGCGCTGGTTGGTGATGCCGATGCCGACGAGGTCGTCCTTGCCGTGGGCCGCGAGGACCGTACGGCACGCCTCCAGGGTCGCCTGCCAGATCCCCTCGGGCACGTGCTCGACCCGGCCCGGGCTGGGGAAGTGCTGGTCGAACTCCTCATAGCCCCGCGCCGCGACCTCGCCCTTCTCGGTCACGATCAGGGCGGTGACGCCGGTGGTGCCGGCGTCGATGGCGAGGATCGCGCTCACTTCGGCGTCCTGACGATGTCGAGGATGCGCCGGTCGATCCAGGACAGGTCCTCCGCCACCCGCATCTCGTAGTTCTCGGTGGCGACCCAGGCGAGGAAGCCCGAGGCGCCCTGCGCCGCGGCGTACGTCTCCACCTCGGCCTCGATCTCGGGGGTGACCTGCACCTTCTCGGCCTCGGTCGACGCGGTCAGGTAGAAGTCGCTGAGGTCCAGGAGTCGCTTCAGCTCGGTGATCGGCGCCGGGTGGTCGTCGACCCGGAGGTCGGCAGCGATGTCGTCGTTGCCGCCGTAGCCGGCCTCCTCGCGCACCACCAGGAGCGCCGCGCTCTGCCGGCCGCGGCTGTCGCCACCGGCCTCGTCGCCCGCGGCCAGGGCCGCCAGCAGCCGGTGCTGCAACGGCTCCTCAGGGGAGGATGCCAGCCAGGCGGCCTCCATGGCCTCGACCACCTCGGGGCCGGTGAGGATGTTGCCCTGGATCGCGTACGCCCCATCCTCGGTGGAGCCGGTCCGGCCACCCGCCCAGGCGAAGCAGGACGGTCCGGTGTGGGACGCGGCGTTGCCGTCGACGTCGACGATCCCGACCTGACGGTGGTCCCGCCGCTCGTCCTCCTCCAGCAGCCTCTCGAGGGCGACCGAGGCGGTCGCACCCTCGTCGAGGTGAGCGAGCGCGAGACCCTTGTAGGCGACGTTGGCCTCGGCCTGGGTGGCGATGGCTCCGACGCCCGCGACGGCGGCCGGGACGGCCGATCCGACGGCGAGGAACTTCGAAGCGACGGCCACACCCCAGGTGGGCTCCCCGGTGCCTGGATCGACTGCTCGGGCGACGATGGAGAAGGTCATGGCGTGACCCTATCCACGAAATTTCGTCCGGTTACGGCGTGTTGACGAATTGTCGTACACCTGACGGCGAGGTTGGGCTTTGATTGAGGGATCCCTTCATCCCAATTTCGGAACTGAGTTTCGAACGTGACCAGGAAGGACATCATGACAACCCTGGCGAAAGAAGAAACACCTGAGCTGAAGAGAGTGATGGGGCCCTGGCTCCTTCTGCTCTTCATCGTCGGTGACATCCTGGGAGCCGGCGTCTACGCCGTCACCGGGACCATGGCCGGCTACGTGGGCGGCATCCTGTGGCTGCCGTTCCTGCTCGCCTTCGTGGTGGCCACCATGACGGCGTACTCCTACTTGGAGCTGGTGACCAAGTATCCGAGCGCGGCCGGCGCCGCGCTCTACACGCACAAGGCGTTCGGGTTCCACTTCCTCACCTTCATGGTGACCTTCGCGGTCGCCTGCTCGGGCATCACCAGCGCGTCGACCTCGGCCAACACGCTGGCGCAGAACTTCTTCGGCGGCCTGGAGATCAACGGCTGGATGGACGCGCCCAGCGAGGGCGCCGTCACCCTCCTGGCGCTGGGCTTCATGGTCCTGCTCGCGCTGATCAACCTGCGCGGCGTGGGCGAGAGCGTGAAGTTCAACATCATCCTCACCGTCGTCGAGATGGTCGCGCTGTGCATCGTCATCGGCGTCGGCTTCTTCGTCATCGCCCAGGGCGAGGCCGACATGGCCGAGCTGATCTCCTTCGACGACTACAACGACATGGGCGTGGTCTTCGCGGTCACCGCCGCCACCTCGGTGGCGTTCTTCGCGATGGTCGGGTTCGAGGACGCCGTCAACATGGTCGAGGAGACCAAGGAGCCGGAGAAGATCTTCCCGCGCACCATGTTCATGGGCCTGGGTGCGGCCGCGCTCCTCTACATCCTGGTCGCGGTCTCGGTCGTCAGCGTCCTGACCCCGGGAGAGCTCGAGACGATCCGTGAGTCCGAGGGCCGGGCCCTGCTCGAGGTGGTCGCCAAGGGTGCTCCCGACTTCCCGATCGACAAGGTGTTCCCGTTCCTGGCGGTCTTCGCCGTGGCCAACACCGCGCTGATCAACATGCTGATGGCCAGCCGGCTCGTCTACGGCATGGCCAAGCAGCGGGTGCTGCCCAAGCAGCTGGGCGCGGTCCTGCCCAGCCGCCGTACGCCCTACATCGCCATCATCTTCACCACGGTGCTGGCGCTCTGCCTGATCTGGTACGTCTCCAGCGACCCGGACAGCAACATCGTCTCCAACCTCGGCTCGACGACCGCGCTGCTCCTGCTGTGCGTCTTCGCGATCGTCAACATCGCCTGCGTGGTCCTGCGCAACCGACGTGCCGACACGGACAAGGCGTTCTTCACCGCGCCGAGGTGGCTGCCGCCCATCGCCGCGATCCTGTGCATCTACCTGGCCGGCCCGTGGGTCGACCGCGACGGGATCGTCTACGAGATCGCCGGCGGCCTGATGGTCATCGGCGTGATCCTGTGGGCCATCACCTGGCTCATCAACAAGTTCGCCAACAAGGACGACGAGCCGCCCCACTTCCAGGACATCGAGCACATGGACGTAAACCCGGAGGACGACAAGTAACCGGGTGACTTCGGTCAGGGCCGGCCTACGTTCTCTCGAGGACGTACGCCGGCCCTGCCGTGTCTGAGATGACTTCGTAACAACCGGGTGATCCGCGTACCCTGAGGCTCGTGAACGACGCCTTCCCCTCCCTCGAGCAGCTGCACGCCATCGGAGCCCTTCAGCAGCCGACCTATTCCGACCCGGCCGCGCTGGCCGCGGCGGTCGAGAAGCTGAGGAACCAGCCGCCGCTCGTCTTTGCGGGGGAGTGCGACCAGCTCAAGAGCTCGATCGCCGCCGCCGGCCGTGGTGAGGCGTTCATCCTGCAGGGCGGCGACTGCGCCGAGGTCTTCGCCGAGGCGACCGCCGACAACACCCGCAACAAGCTGCGCGTGCTGCTGCAGATGGCAGTGGTTCTGACGTACGCCGCCTCCGTCCCGGTCGTGAAGATCGGCCGGCTCGCGGGGCAGTACGCCAAGCCGCGCTCCTCCGACACCGAGACCCGCGACGGGGTGACGCTGCCGGCCTACCGCGGCGACGCCGTCAACGGCTTCGAGTTCACCGAGGAGTCCCGCATCCCCGACCCGCAGCGCCTGCTGGACGTCTACCACGCCTCCTCCTCGACCCTGAACCTCGTGCGCGCGTTCACCACCGGTGGCTACGCCGACCTGCGCCAGGTGCACACCTGGAACTCCGAGTTCGTGCGCAACTCGCCCGTCGGCGCGAAGTACGAGGCGATGGGCTCCGAGATCGAGCGCGCGATCGCGTTCATGGAGGCCATCGGCGCCGACCCGGAGGAGTTCCACCGGGTCGACTTCTACTCCTCCCACGAGGCGCTGCTGCTCGAGTACGAGCACGCGATGACCCGCATCGACTCGCGCACCGAGACGCCCTACAACGTCTCCGGCCACTTCGTCTGGATCGGTGAGCGCACCCGCCAGCTCGACGGCGCCCACGTCGAGTACTTCCGCCACCTCAACAACCCGATCGGCTGCAAGCTCGGCCCCACCGCGACCCCCGACGACGCGCTCGCGCTGGCCGCCAAGCTCAACCCGAAGAACGAGGAGGGCCGGCTCACCTTCATCACCCGCTTTGGCGCGGGGAAGGTGCGCGACGGGCTGCCCGGGCTGGTCGAGAAGATCACCGCCGAAGGCGTCAACGTCACCTGGATCTCCGACCCGATGCACGGCAACACCTTCTCCACCTCCAACGGCTACAAGACCCGCCGTTTCGAGGACGTCCTCGACGAGGTCCAGGGCTTCTTCGACGTCCACCACGCCCTCGGCACCGTCCCCGGCGGCATCCTCGTCGAGAACACCGGCGACGACGTCACCGAGATCATCGGCGGCGGCGAGGAGCTCGACGAGGCCGGTCTCGTGCACCGCTACGAGTCCGTCGTCGACCCGCGCCTCAACCGCGTCCAGTCGCTCGAGATGGCCTTCCAGGTCGCGGAGATGCTGCGAAATCGTTAGTCACATGCGTCGCAGGAATACCCGGTTAACCGGGTATTCCTGCACTTCTCGGGCATTGCAACACCTGAGAAGTGCAGGTTTCACCGGTGAACCGGGTATTCATTCCCGCGCCCAGGCGAGCTG
>NZ_JBEORF010000039.1:0-65993 GCF_040302125.1 Nocardioides sp. NPDC127514
GGGTCTCCAGGTCGTCGGCGGCCCGGAGGGTGGCGTTGTATTCACCGTCGGTGACGTAGGGACCGAAGCGCCGGGTCGGGCACCCGGACCCACGACGCGTTTGGTGACCGGGCGTCAGTTCGGGCGGAAGCCGAGGTCCACACCGGCGACTGCCTCGTCCCAGCGACTGGTGACGTACTTCGGTTGGGTGTAGAACCGCCATGCGCCGTTGTTCAGACCGGTGTCACCGAAGATCGAGTTCTTCCAGCCCGCCACGCTGTAGGGGGCGACCGGCACGGGGATCGGGACGTTGACCCCGACCATGCCGGCCTGGGCGTCGCGCTGAAAGCGCCGGGCGGCGGCGCCGCTGCGCGTGAAGATCGCAGCACCGTTGCCGTACTCGTTGGTGCGGATGAGCTCGAGAGCCTCGTCCAGGGTGTCGACCCGCAGCACGATCAGGACTGGCCCGAAGACCTCGTTGAGGTAGATCTCCGAGGTGGGCTCGACGCCGTCGAGGAGCGTGGGCCCGACGAAGAAGCCTCCCTCGTTGCCAGGGACGGTCTCCGTGCTCCGGTCGACGACGGGGCGGGCGCCGGCCTCGATGGCCCGGGACACCATTCCTCTGACGCGCTCCTGCGCCGCACCGCTGACCAGCGGGCCCATCTCGGCGCCCTCGGCTGCACCGGACCCCATCACGACGGCCTCGGCTCGGTCCTTCAGAGCTTTCAGCAGTGGCTCGGCGGCCTCTCCGACGACCACCGCTGTCGTGATGGCCATGCAGCGCTGGCCGGCCGATCCGAACGCCGCGGAGGTGAGTGCGTCCGCGGCTGCCTCGATCTTCGCATCAGGCATCACCACGAGATGGTTCTTCGCGCCGCCCAGGGCTTGGACACGTTTGCCGGCTTGCGCGGCGCGCTGGTAGATGCTGTGCGCCACCGGCGTGGACCCGACGAAGGAGACCGCCGCGGTGTCCGGGTGGTCGATGAGGGCCTCGACGGTCTCCTGGCGACCGTGCACGACTGACAGAACGCCGTCAGGAAGCCCCGCTTCCTTGGCGAGCTCGGCGATCCGGATGGAAGCACCAGGGTCCTGCTCGCTCGGCTTAAGGATGAACGAGTTGCCGGCCGCGATCGCCACCGCGATCTTCATCAGCGGGATCATGACCGGGAAGTTGAAGGGGGTCACCCCGACGCAGACGCCGAGTGGCTGGAGGATGGAGTAGGTGTCGATCCCCGGCCCGGTCTGCTCAGAGAACTCCCCCTTGAGCAGGCCTGGCACACCGCAGGCGAGCTCGACGGCCTCGATGCCGCGCCCGACCTCGCCCTTTGCGTCATCGAGGGTCTTGCCGTGCTCGGAAGTGACCAGGGCAGCGAGCTCGTCGGTGTGCTCTCGCAACAGGTTGCGGAACTCGTAGAGAACCTGGGCACGTCGTGTCAGAGACGTATCGCGCCACTTCGGAAAGGCGGCCATAGCCGAGCTGACGGCCTTCTTGACCACCTCGGCGTCTGCGAGCGTCACCTCGCTGAGCACCTCGCCCGTTGCAGGGTCGTGCACGGGTAGGCGCTCGCCGACGGCCTCGTGCCGTCGGCCATCGATCCAATGGGTCGTCGTCATGGTTGGGACTCTCCTCATGTCGTGGTGGTGGATGGCGGGCCGACCGCGGCGGATCGCTCCACCGCGGCCGGCACGTTTCATTGCTGAGGCCGCAGGACGACCCGGCCAGCGGCGGTGCCGTTCTGGACGGTGCTGTAGGCGGTCGACGCCTCCTCGAGCGGATGGCTCTGCGCGACGTGCGGTGGGCGGAGATCTCCATGCTCGAAGGCCGGAACGAGCGGACGGAGGACCGAGGCGGCTTCACTCACGGTCATCCTGGTGGTGTTAAGCCCGACGAGCCGAAGATCTCGGCGGTAGAAGGCTTGCGGGTCGAACTCGACTCGGGTCTCGGGCCGGGCAGCGAGAAAGCAGATGCCGCCGCCGAATCCCATGGCCGCGATGACAGAGTTCAGTAGCGGCGCGCCGACGGTGTCGACGGCAAGGTCCGCGCCGAGGCCACCGGTCGCGTCGGCGACGGCGTCGGCGAGGTCGTGGTCGCGGGTGTCGATGGCGGTGTCGACGCCGGCCTTCTCAACCCGGCGGCACTCGTCGGCGCCGAGAACAGCGCCGATCACTCGAGCACCACGGGCTTTTGCCATGCTGACCACCGCACTGCCCACGCCCCCGGCCGCACCTGTGACCAGCACTGTGGCCCCTTCGCTGACTGTGCCCGCCCTGTCGAGCGCCATCGAGGCTGCGACGTACGCGAGCCCCGCGCTTCCGGCCTCGTCGAACGACATCGCCGCCGGCTTCGGGACGACTCCGTCACACGGGAGCACGAGATGCTTGGCGTGGCTGCCGTCACGAACGAAACCCAGGTCACCTCCGCCGGTTCCCCACACCTCGCTCCCGATCAGCTCGGAGGGCCCGTCGACGACCACGCCCGCGAAGTCACGGCCGGGAACCCGGGGAAAAACGGTCAGTGGAATCAGCCCACGGACATTGACGACGTCGACCGGGTTCACGGCCGCCGCGTGAACAGCGACCAGGAGCTCATCGGGGCCAAGCGTCGGCCGCTTGACCTCGGTGGTTCTGAGGTCGTTCGGATCCGTGCCCTCAAACAGACGAACCGCTCTGCTGGATGACTCGCTCATCGTCGTGTTCACGTCCTCGCGTTCAGGCGAGAGCCGAGAAGTCTTCGACTACGGCAGTCGGGATGAGGTCATCGAGGTCGTACTTGCCGCCGCGCTCGCGCCACAGCTCGAACGCGATCTCGCGCGAAATGCGGCCGTCCCGCATCTCGAACAGGTGCACTAGACGACAGCTCAGCTTGGTCCCGACCGGGAAGTCGTGGTTGGGCATGAAGTCGCCGACCTTCTCGACGTAGGCGACCTGGTCGTCGATGACGTACGACTCGGTGGCGAAGCGGCGCAGGTTGTAGACCTTGTCGTACTTCACGGACTTGAAGATGTTGCGGTAGGCCTCGACGACGTCCTCACGGTTCGTGAGCAGGAGTCCTCGGGCTGGGATCTCCCACTTGATGTCGTCGGTGTAGAGAGCGACGGCCTTCTCGACCGACTCGGGGTTCTCGTTGTGGAAGTGTGCCTCGACGGCCGCGATGTTGCGGGCGATGACCTCCTCCGAGCTCAGCTCGGAGTCGGGACGGGTGTCGTTCCAGTCGAACTCGTAGTCCATGAGGGTTTCCTTTCGGGAGATGTTCAGGAGGGCGGCCGAGGCCGGTCGCCGGAGTATTGGGTGCCGTACGCCACCGGGTACGGCGAGGCGCCTCAGTGGGTGACCCGCTGGTCAGACGAGGTTCGTCACGCCTTCTTCGATGCCGAAGAGCGCGCGGCCGTAGACGTAGTCGCTGATTTGCGGGTCGGTCACTGCGTGGAGGCTGGCGGCCTCGAGGTCGCGCAGGTAGCGCTGCATGGGGTTGACCTCGGCGAAGGTCGATGCGCCGTGTGCGCTCACGGCGGTACGAAGCGCGTCACGAGCCGCGACGATGGCTGCGCCGGCATTCATGCGAAGCCGGGCGCGAGTCTTGTAGTCGAGAACCGCGCCGTGATGGGAAGCCTCGTCGATGGTCGCCGCGACGTGATAGGCGAGGTTGTGGGCCAAGTCGAGCTGGGAAACGGCGCGGGCAAGCTGCAACTGGACCGTCGGGGCCTCGGCCTGGCTCCCGTACGACGTGTACGCCATCCGCCGGTTCGGCGCCTTCTCGATGGCCAGGTCGACCGCTGCCTGAGCCATCCCAAGCTCGGCACCTACGAGGATGACGTTGGCGACCGGAACGAACGCGGACCGGTAGAGAGCCTCGTCCTTGAACGGCGTCGCGAAGACTCCCTGCAGCCCCTGGGAGAGCGAGAGCACACGGTGGTCTGGGACGAAGATCTCGGTGCCGACGAGCGTGTTGCTCCCCGTCCCGCGCATGCCGGCCACGAACCAGGTCTCCTTGTAGGAGAGGTCCGCCATGGGCACCAGTGCGAGACCGACGTCGACCATCTGACCCGACTCGTCGACCAGCGGGAGGCCCACCTCCGCCCACTGGCTGTGATACGAGCCGCTGGCGTAGCCCCATTCGCCGGATACGACGTAGCCGCCGTCGACGCGCTTGGACTGGGCCGACGGCGCGAAGACCGCGCAGATCCGGTTGCCCGGGTCGGTCCCCCACACGTCCTGCTGGGCCTGCTCGCTGAACGCGCCGGCCAGCCAGGAGCCTCCGTTCAGGATCATGGTGACCCATGCGGTGGAGGCGTCGGCGAGAGCGATCTCGCGTGACACCTCCAGCTTCGTGCGGATATCGACCTGAAGCCCGCCGAAGCGCTTTGGACGTGTGATGGAGAAGAGACCAGCCTCCGAGATCGCGTCGATCGACTCCTGGGCGATCCGACGATTCTTCTCGTTCTCGTCCGCGTTCGCGGCGAGGACAGGGCGGAGCTTCGCGGCTCGTGCGACGAGATCCTCGCGGAGTTCGCGATCCGCCGCCGTGGCGCTGGGTCGGTCGAGAAGGTATGTCATGGGTCGGGCTCCTCTGCTTCGACTGTGGTGGTGACGTCCGCTGTCTGCGTCGTTGGTCGACGCTCTTGCGGCTTCTGTCGCCTCATCGTGAGTGGCGTACGTCACGATCTGCTCGCCCCTAGCAGCCAAATTCAGCTCCGGTGCATGTGCCCTGGGTCCAAGGCGCGATAACCGTCCGAGGCGTCCGCGCTGCCAGGTCAACCGGCACGGAAAATGTGGACCGGCGGCCCAGCACCACGAATATGAATGTGCCGTTAACTGGCGTCCTGAGATTGGCGGCGGCGACTCCTGTCGCCACCGCGTACCAACCCCGATCGAAAGGTTGCGCCATGCTCTGGGTCACCCGATCCCGTATCCACCTCGACCGAGTCGCGTCCCCGTGGCTCGTTGACCGGTTCGTCGATGCGGAGGCGGAGTTCGGCTTCGTCGACGAGGGTCAGGAGGTGCCGGAGGATGCCATTCCGATGACGCTTCCGGGCGCCGAGCTGAGCATTCGGGACGAGAACGGTTCGACGTTCCGAAAGATCCTCCGCAAGTACGAGATCACAGACCAGGTCCTGTGGAAGATGGCTGAATGCGTCGAGGCGGGCATGGCGTTCTCGCTCCACGAGGAGCTGCCCGACTTCTCCGAGGACCTGATCCGACACGCGAAGGCAATGGCGGACTTCTCCGAGGGGATGGCTGTGCTCTACGCCGACGACCACGTGAACATTCGCCACAGCTTCCCGTTCTACGACGCGCTCTACATCAACATCTGGGCCGACCACGGTGACAGCGGCCACACGTTCGCCGAGCATCCGCGCAAGCGGATCGACGAGCTCCAGGAGGCGCGTGACTGGCCCGCTTTCTTCGCCAACGCGACCAAGCGCTCGGCCGGCAGCTCGCCGGCCTGACAACACGCCCACCATTGACTGATACGAAGGAACGGATTCGGCATGCGTTTGATCGGCTATCTCGACAACGGAACTCGGCAGATCGGTGTCGTGCAGGACGGCAAGGTCACGCCGCTGGGGCCGACCTCTGAGTTCTACCGTGACCCGGCCGCCGGGCTGCGTCGTGACCCTGCCGGCCCTCCCCTGGAGCTGGCCGACCTGGAGCAGGCTCCTGCTGTCCCGGAAACGGCACGAGTGTTCATCCTGGGCATCAACTACGACTCCCACGCCGAGGAGTCGAAGCGACTCGCAGACCTCGACAAGCCCAAGCTTCCCTTCGTGATCGGACGATGGGGTTCAACGCTCGTCGCCGACGGTACCCCGATCCCGGTGCCGCCGACGGAGGATGGCCTCGACTGGGAGTGTGAGCTCGCCGTGGTGATCGGCGACGAAGTCTGGGGCGCTCAGGAGGACACCGCGTTGGAGCACGTGTTCGCCTACACGGGATTCAACGACGTCACTGCTCGTCGCAAGCAGCTGGAGACCCCTTCCTTCACCTTGGGCAAGAACGCGGACCGGTCGGCTCCCATCGGGCCTGTGCTGGTCACGACGGACGAGCTGCCGGATGCCACCAACCTCCGGGTGCAGACCAGGGTCAATGGCGTGACCAAGCAGGACGGGAACACCAAGGACCTGATCTTCTCGGTGGGCCGGATCATCGAGTACATCACCGAGACGATGACCTTGCTGCCCGGTGACGTCATCGCGACGGGAACGCCTACCGGAGTCGGCGCCGGGCGGGTACCGCAGGAGTGGATGCACCCCGGCGACATCGTCGAGGTCGAGGTCGAGAACATCGGCGTGCTGACGAACCCGATCATCGGGCGAGACGAGCTGTGACTGCCACCCCGGACGCCGCGCAGCCGAAGCTTCCGGTGCTCGCGTCGGTGCGTGTGGCTGGCCAGTCGGCCACCGCCGCGGTCGTCCACGACTCATGCGTGAGTTCGTTGCGCAGCCTGCTTCCCGGGGCGCCGGCGACGCTCACCGAAGTGGTTCGGGCATGGGACGTTCTCGGCGACCGAGTCGAAGCCCTGCTCGCCGAGCCCGAAACAGCGACGCAGCTCGCGCGAAGCGGGATGCCGCTGAGCGAGGTCGAGATCCTCGCCCCGGTGACGGACACGCAGACATTCTGCGCAATCGGCAATTATCGCGGGCAGCTCGCTCAGGTCGCTCTGGACGTAGCGAACGACGCGGACGATCCGCGACAGATCCTGAGCGACCTGGAGCGCGGCTGGCGCGAGCGCCGCTCGACGGGGGCACCGTACGTTGCTCTCACCGGTTCGGCGCGCATCGCCGGGGCGTTCGACAACCTCGAGCTGGACGATGACGTGACCACCCTCGACTGGGAGGTCGAGCTCGCCGCCGTCATCGGCCGTCGGGCCATGCACCTTCGCCCAGAGTCCGCGCTCGAAGTGGTGGCCGGCTACTGCGTCGCCAACGACCTGACGATGCGTGGGTCGGTGCTCAGGTCAGACGTACCCGGCCTGGGCGGTGACTGGCTCGCCTGCAAAGGGCGACCGGGTTGGCTTCCGCTAGGACCCTGGCTCGTTCCGGCCGGTCACGTCCCGGATCCCGACTCCCTCGGACTCGAGCTGCGCCTCAACGGCGTCACTATGCAGGCGGAGCGTACGAGCGACATGCTCTTCAGCATCGCGGAAGTGATCGCTCATGTCTCCCAGCACACCGAGCTCCGACCCGGTGATGTCGTGTGCACCGGCTCGCCCGCCGGCTTCGGTGCCCACTACGGACGCTTCCTACGCGCCGGCGACGTGCTGGACGCGAGCGTGGCCGGTCTCGGGACCCAACGCACCACGGTCGTCAGATCGAGTGCGCCCGTACGCGCTGGCGTCCGCCAATCCGAGACCACCTGACCATCTACAGCACCGCGGGAGGACCCTGCCATGAACAGCCACCGCCCCGTCGTCATCCTGACCGACCGAGCATGGCCGGACGACTCGATCGAACGAGGCCTTCTCGACGAGGCAGGCTTCGACCTGGTCGCCGGACCTGCCGATCCGGCACCTGCCGAGGAGATCGAGAAGCTCGTGATCGAGCACGATCCCGTCGCGATCATGACGTGTTGGGCCGAGGTCTCGACGGCAGCCGTCGCCGCCTCCCCCGGTCTCCGCATGGTGGCCCGCATGGGGGTCGGTCTGGACAACATCGCCGTCGACGAGGCCACGAGCCGTGGTGTCCGCGTCACCAACGTCCCCGACTACTGTGTCGAGGAGGTCTCCGACCACGCTGTCGCGTTGGTGCTCAACTGGACCCGCGGCATCACGACGTTCAACGCTGACGTGCGCGCCGGCTCCTGGGCCCCGGCAGCTGCTCGGCTCGGGCGTACCGCATCGAAGACCATCGGTTTGGTCGGCTTCGGGCGGATCGGACGCCTGACCGCGCGCAAGCTGGCGGGTTTCGGCACCCGGATCCTGGTTGCGGATCCAGGCCTCGACGCGGCAAAGGCATCCGAGCACGGGGTCGAGGCGGCCACGCTGGATCAGCTGCTGCGCGCTTCTGACGTCGTCATCCTGCACGTGCCGCTGCTGCCCTCGACGCGTCACCTGATCGGTGCGGCCCAGCTGGCCGCCATGCGACCTGGATCCCTCCTGGTGAACGTCAGCCGCGGCGGCTTGGTGGACACCCACGCCCTGGTGGACTCGCTGGACGCGGGACATCTGGGGGGCGCGGCTCTGGACGTCCTCGAGGAGGAACCCGTCGTCGATCCGCGGCTCCTGGCTCACAGCACGGTCACGGTGACCCCTCACGTCGCGTTCTCCTCCGACCAGTCGGTCATCGAGCTGCGCACCAAGGCCACCGAGGAAGTCATCAGCGTCCTGACGGGACGTACGCCTCGATACCCCTGCAACGACCTGCCTGACGCCGCGCCCGCAACGGGCGCCGCCCCGACCCCCGACGCGAAGGGACCACTCTCATGACATCGCCGAAGAACACCCTCGGTGCTGCGATCGCCGCCGTACACGCCCGTCAGGTGTTCGACTCCCGGGGACGCCCGACGGTCGAGGTGGACGTCCTCACAGAGGCAGGAACGACCGGGCGGGCGGCAGTGCCGTCCGGAGCGTCTACCGGCACCCACGAGGCCTGGGAGCTACGCGACGGCGACGCACCGTATGCAGGGCTTGGTGTGACAACTGCCGTCGCACACGTCAACGACGAGATCGCGGCGGCCCTGAAAGGCAGCGACGTCACCGATCAGCGTGGTATCGACGCCCTCCTGACCGAGCTCGACGGCACGGACAACCTGCAGCGACTCGGCGCGAACGCGATCCTCGGCACCTCGCTCGCCGTCAGTCGTGCAGCGGCTCAAGTCCAGGGGCTGCCGCTCCACCGCTGGCTCATGTCGCTGGCCGGTACGACGGAGGCGACGATGCCCATGCCGATGGTCAACATCCTCTCCGGTGGCCTGCACGCCGGCCGTGGGATGGACGTCCAGGACTTCCTGGCCGTCCCGGCCTCCGCTACGTCGATCGACGAGGCGCTGGCCCTTGTCGGACAGATCCGCTCCGCAGCCGCCGAGGTCATGCGGGAGCGGGGGCTCACCACGCTGCTCGCCGACGAGGGTGGCCTGAGCCCCGGCCTGGAGACAGGACGCGACGCTCTCCAGCTGATGGTGGATGCCACCGAACGCGCCGGCCTGGTGCCGGGCAGGGACATCGTCATCGCGATCGATGTCGCTGCCCACTCCCTGTGGGACCCCAAACGGGGCGCCTACCACCTGGCGCGGGAAGGCCGATACCTGAGCACGGACGAGATGATCGACATGATCTGTGACTGGGTGAACGACTTCCCCGTGGTCTCCGTCGAAGACGCCCTCGACGAAGAGGACTGGGCGGGATGGACGGTGTTGACCGGCCGTCTCGGAGAACGTATCAATCTCATCGGTGATGACCTGTTCACCACGAACCGCCAGCGTCTCGGCCGCGGCATCGAGACCGGTGCGGCGAACGGCGTGCTGGTCAAGGTCAACCAGAACGGAACGCTGTCGGGAACCCTCGACGTCGTGGCCGCCGCTCGGGAAGCTGGCTACGTCCCCGTCGTCTCGGCCCGTTCGGGCGAGACCGAGGATCCGTACATCAGCGACCTGGCCGTGGCGACCGCTGCGGGACAGATCAAGGTCGGCTCCGTACGCTGTTCCGACCGTCTCTCCAAGTACAACCAGCTCGTCCGGATCGCGGAGGACACGACACTGCCGTTCGCCGGAATGGCTGGCTATCCCTACTTCCGGGCTGATGCCCACCTCGTCCCATGAGCGAGGTCGGGGTGGCCGCTGAGGCGATCCCGCGGGCCGCGCAGGACTTCCTGGTGGACGCGGGCCTGGCGACAGGTGACGACGTGCCAGTCTGGACCCCGTTGACCGGGGGCGTCTCCAGCGAGCTCTGGCATGTCCGGATCGACGACAAGGAGCTCGTCGTCAAGGGCGCCCTCGCCAAGCTGAAGGTGGCCGGCGACTGGCGCGCCCCCACCAGCCGCAACGCTGTCGAGTGGGACTGGTTGGTCTACGCGCACGATGTGGCGCCGGGCGGCGTGCCGGTGCCGTTAGCCCATGACGTCGGGCGAGGTCTCTTCGCCATGTCGTTCCTGGCGCCCGAGGAGCACCCGGTCTGGAAGGCACAGCTGATGGCTGGGACGGTGCGCCCCCGGGACGCAGCCGCGGTCGGAGACCTCGTGGGCCGTCTCCACGCCCGGAGCTCGAACGACGATGCCGCGGAATCGCACTTTCGCACCGACGACAACTTTCATGTCCTGAGGATCGAGCCCTATCTCCTCGCTACGGCCCGACGGCACCCGGATCTCACCGGGCACCTAGAGGACATCGTCGCCGTCACCACTTCGACGCACCACGCTCTCGTGCACGGCGACGTCAGCCCGAAGAACATCCTTATCGGGCCGTCCGGTCCGGTGCTGCTGGATGCCGAGTGCGCCTGGTATGGCGACCCTGCCTTCGACCTCGCCTTCGTCCTGACCCACCTCGTTCTCAAGGCGGTAATCCGGCCGAAGCACCAGGCGCAGCTGCGTGCGGCGGGACATGCCCTGCTCGAGGCGTACGGACCGCATGTCTCCTGGGAGCCGCTCGACGATGTGCTGGCTCGTGGTGGCCGACTGCTGCCCGCACTGCTGCTTGCCCGGATCGACGGCACCTCGCCGGTGGAGTATCTCGACTCTGCTCAACAAGCACGGGTGCGCAACGTCGCTCGGGCTCTGCTCGGTGCATCTATGAGGATCGACGACGTGCTCGACGAAGCGTTCACACGGCTCAGGAACGACTGACCCCCTAACCCAACAACGATCGGAAGAGACAACGATGCATGAGGTGAAGGGCGTGGTCGCCCTCGGCAAGGGTCAGCCAGTCGAACTGACCACGATCCGGGTCCCTGACCCCGGACCGGGCGAGGCACTGGTGAAGGTTCAAGCCTGCGGGGTCTGCCACACCGATCTGCACTATCGAGAGGGCGGGATCAACGACGAGTTCCCGTTCCTGCTGGGGCACGAGGCTGCCGGAGTGGTGGAGTCGGTCGGCGAGAGTGTCACGAGCGTCTCCCCTGGCGACTTCGTGATCCTCAACTGGCGCGCCGTGTGCGGCCAGTGCCGGGCGTGCAAGCGCGGTGAACTGCAGTACTGCTTCAACACCCACAACGCCACCCAGAAGATGACCCTGGAAGACGGCACGGAGCTGTCCCCCGCGCTCGGTATCGGCGCGTTCGCGGAGAAGACTCTGGTCGCGGCAGGCCAGTGCACCAAGGTCGATCCGTCCGCTCGGCCCGCTGCGGTCGGACTGCTCGGGTGCGGCGTGATGGCCGGCCTCGGCGCGGCCATCAACACCGGCGGAGCGACCCGCGGCAGGAGCGTCGCGGTGATCGGCTGCGGGGGTGTCGGCGTGGCCGCGATCGCGGGCGCCGCGCTGGCGGGTGCCAGTCCTGTCATCGCGGTCGACATCGACCCCAAGAAGCTCGAGACCGCCCGCACGATGGGCGCCACGCACACAGTCGACTCCTCACAGCAGGATCCGGTGCAGGCGATCAAGGAGATCTGCGCCAAGACGTACGCCGATGCTGAAGGAGCCGACATCGTGGTCGAGGCTGTTGGCCGACCCGAGACCTGGAAGCAAGCGTTCTACGCCCGCGACCTCGCCGGCACAATCGTGCTGGTCGGAGTGCCTACGCCGGAGATGATGGTGCCCGAACTGCCGCTCATCGATGTCTTCGGTCGCGGTGGTGCTCTGAAGTCCAGCTGGTACGGCGACTGCTTGCCCGACCGGGACTTCCCGATGCTGGTGGACCTCTATCAGCAGGGACGGCTCGATCTCGACGCCTTCGTCACCGAGGAGATCGGGATCGGAGACATCGAGGCCGCCTTCAAACGGATGCACGACGGTGACGTGCTCCGCTCGGTGGTCGTCTTCTGATGACCGTGCGCGTGGACCATGGCATCTCGTCGGGGACCTTCAGTCTCGATGGTGAAACGTTCGAGGTCGACAACAACATCTGGGTGGTGGGCGACGACACCGAGTGCGTCGTGATCGATGCACCACACAGCGTCGACGACATCTTGGCCGTGGTGGGAGACCGCACAGTCACCGCGATCGTGTGCACGCATGCGCACGACGATCACGTGCGCGTCGCCCCGGAGCTGAGTGCGAGAACCGGAGCTCCGATCCTGCTTCACCCTGCGGACCGGCCTCTGTGGGAGTTAACGCACGGCACCCCGGCCGACGCGGGCGCGGCGCGGTGGGACCGCGACCTCGCCGACGGTCAAAAGATCCCGGTCGGTGACACGTTCATCCACGTGCTGCACACCCCCGGCCACGCGCCGGGCGCTATCTGCCTGTACGCCCCGGACCTCGGCTGCGTCTTCACCGGCGACACCCTCTTCAACGGAGGTCCCGGTGCGACCGGTCGGTCCCACTCCGACGGGGAACTGATCAAAGCGTCGATCCGGTGCAAGCTCTTCACCCTGCCCAACGACACGGTCGTCCACACCGGCCACGGCGACGACACAACAGTCGGGGCCGAACGAGCACGAGCGGCCGCGGTCGAGAACCGCGAGCGCTTCCTGTCGCGGCTGCCGGGAGAGGAAGCCGTGCCGTGATCGCTCCTTAGTCACGAGAACCAACACGAGCAGTGCGGCGAACCTGGGTGCGCCCTCAGCCTTACCCCTGGCGCGCCGCAGGAGCTTATACCCAGGTTCTCCTGTCCGGTTACTGTCCGGTCGAGACTCACTACGGACAGTCGACAGCCCCCATGGCCAATCACGTTTCCCCAGGTCAACTATCAGTTTCCATAGACCGTCATCACCAACCCTTCCCGCGGGACCGCTCCCCCACTTACCGTCCTCGGGTGTCGATTCCGAAGTCGGCCAGTTGGAGTGCGAACACTCCAAGCGGCACGCGCCACGCAGATCGAGCTAGGTTCGGCAGCCGAGGGGCGGATCCTGCGGGGTTTGGGCAGATGCGGCCCTACTCCCGGCCATTCTTGGGTCCCCTGCCCGAAGCTCTCCCTCCGCCGGCATCGCCTGTGCTGCCCACGCCTGGCAGGGCCGAGACCGTGCCCTCGGCGTAGCGGAGATCGACCAGAGCAGCGGCGAGCCGCGATCTTGTCGGCATACTCGATGAGCGCGCTCGGTGCGAGTTCGGTGAACGACAGCCGGCCTGCGGATGAAAGACGTGACCAGGCTCAACTCCCCCAACTCCAGCAGTCTGGCCCGTCTGAGTTCGCGTCTCGGGCGACATTGGCACCTGATTGGCGTAGCGGTGAGCTGCTCGCGCCGTAATTGAAGTGGCGGTCCGCGGTGCACTCGTCGCCAGTCCGGTTGCGACGTTAACGGCCGATCAGCCGATTCCCCTCGGGTTATCGGGGAGCATCAAGCTGACCTGGGAAAACGAGAATTGCACCCCACGCTCGATAGTTAGTGAGAACTGGCTAGGCAGCAAACTAGGCAACCTCAAACGACCACGGTTGGAGCATGGACAACTCGAACCAGCGCCCTTCTCCCCGTGTAACTACCGCGTACCGAGACGCCGCGCGTAAAAGCGATACCCGGAGTGCGGCCCTGACGCTCGCGCTAGCCGGCGTGCCCGTCTTCCCGTGCGTCCGCGGCGGCAAGCAGCCGCTGACAGCTCACGGGTTCCACTCCGCAACGAATGATCCAAGCCGGGTGGAACATTGGTGGGCGCGGATGCCGGAGGCAAACATCGGCATCCCCACTGGGTCAGCCTCGGGGTTGGTCGTGGTCGATGTCGACGTACATCGCGGCGGCAATGGCTTCCGCAGCTTCTCTGAGGTCACTGAGAACGGCATCACCGAGCGGTGGGCCTGGATGGTACGAACGCCTTCGGGCGGCATGCACGCCTACTTCGCCGCTACCCCCGGCAAGGACCAGCCGTGTTGGTCGATCCCATCCAGGCACATCGACTTCCGTGGCGACGGTGGTTATATCGTCGCGCCACCTTCAGCAGTGACGAACCCAGACGGAAGCACCCGGCCGTACTCACTCGTGAGCTTCGGGCGCGACGCCGGGACCGTCGACTCTGTCGAGCTCAACCGTGTCCTCGCCCCACCCAAACCGCCACCACGAAGCGGACCACCGTCGAGCATGCCCCGCGCAGAGTCTTCTCCCGATCGCCTCGCGGCATGGGTCGCGAGCCGCCCCGAGGGCGCTCGTAACGGCGGTCTCTTCTGGGCTGCGTGCAGGATGGCCGAGGCCGGGCACGACTTCTCCCGGACCTCCCTATTCCTCGGCGACGCAGCACAGTCTGCCGGTCTCTCCGACACCGAAGCGTTCCGGACGATCAAGTCGGCCTACAGAATCGCCAGCCGCCTCGGACCGAGCAACACCCTCGGGAGCCGCCCGGTCCCTACGAGACCCTGAGGGAGTGTCGATGTGAGCACCGAACCCGTTCACGACACCAAGGACAGCGGCGCTGAGCCGACACCACTGGCGGTGCACCGAGACCCGTCCCAAGGCCAAACCGAGTCGGGCCCAGTACAGATCTCGAAGAGCGGCATCGCCTGGGTACGTCCCAGCGACCTTCCCACCATGATCGCCGGCCGTGTCATCGGACGGGGACTGGACCTCAAGGCCGAACTCGTACGCCGTGCCAAGCACCCAATCCGACCGCACGCACCTCGGGTACGGACCACCAGGACCGCGATCGCAGCCCCAGAGCCACCGTCAATCACGCACCGCCCAGGAGGGATCTCGCTATGAGCCTGGACTTCACCACCGCTAGCGGTCTTCGGATGCTCCTCACCGAGCTGCACTACGCCGGCCCCGACGCCTGGCGTCACGACCCTGACGCGGCTGCTCTGATGCGGTACGCCACCGACAAGTACGCCAGCCTGGCGACCAAGCACGGCCTCGAGCCCGACGATGCGGCGTACGCGGCCTTCAACGTGCTCCGCACCGACGCGGTCCGCAAAGCACACGACCCATGGGCCGTCACCACCCGCGCCGTACAGATCGCCCTCATCTACGACGAGCGCGCCAACGGACTCCTGTGCTCCACCCACCAGGCCCGCCGCGCCGAGATCTCCGCCCACCACGACGCCGACCGGTTCGGCGACCACGAAACCTCCCTACTCGACTACCACCCGGCCTTCCACGTCCAGCCCGAGGTCGACAACCTCGATCCGGAGGATCCAGAAGCGTCACAAGTGACTGTGCACGACGCATTCGAGATGACCGTGAGGCTCTTCACCGCACTGGGTTGGCCCGAGCACGCCATCCGGCACGCGATCACGTACGTCGCCTCTCGGCTCATGGACTCCGGCAACCGCGCCACCACACATGAAGCCCTGCGCAAGGATCAGCTCGCCTTACGTGTCCTCGACCTCACCCAGTCCAGCTGGACGACCCTGCTCACCACAGTGCTCGGCAAACCCCGTCCCGAGCACGAGCACACCAGGCGCGGTCACGGAATCTGGTACCGCTTCCTGCTCGGCGAGACGCCGGCCGACCTGCTCCAGGAGGACGACCTGGTCCACGCCATCTCCGCATCGGCTCCCACCGTCGACCCGCACTCGCGCTTGGAGAGGTTGCTCGCTGATGTCTGCTGAGACCCACACCGAACGCATCCTCGACGCGATCACCGTCGGCGTACGCCACCGCAAGGACCTGGGCGACATCGACGAGCTTGCCCACTCCATCAACGAGATAGGCATGCTCCAGCCGATCACGATCACACCGGACGGAGTCCTCGTCTGCGGGCACCGCCGCCTCGAGGCCGTACGCCGCCTCGGCTGGCGCACGATCAAGGTCTGGATCCGCTCTGGCATCTCCAACCGCCTCACCGAGCTCCTTGCTCAGCAAGACGAGAACAGCCTCCACAAGCCTCTCTCCCCCACCGAACAAGCCGACCTCTACACCGAGCTCAAGGCCCTCTACGCCGAGGAAGCACACCGCCGCCAAGAGGCCAGCCGATTCGGCGGCGACGTGGACAGCGCCGCGTCTTCGGCCGGAGTCAACGGTTCCGGTGACTCACCGGAACCGTCGCCCAGCTCCCGCGAGTCCCGCTACCAGGCCGCCAAGTTGGTAACCGGATCCGGCTCATACCAACGGCTCGACCGCATCAAGTTCCTCCAAGCCGTCGCCGCCGACTCGTTCCAACCACCCACCGTCCGCGAGCTGGCCACCGCCGAGCTCGCTGCCGTTGAATCAGGCAGCCCCGTCGAGCCCGCCTATCGAAAGGTCCAAGCGGCCATTGAGCTAGCTGCCCATCCATCCCCCGACGACGACAACCTCGACCGCCTCGCCACCGAAGCGTTGGCTCGGGTCAAGCAGACCAAGGCTCGCCGTGGCACCACGGCACCACCCAAGCCGTCGTCACGCATGGCTCCCCACGAGACGACGCCGCGGTACCGCACCCTCCGGTCCTTCCTCCTTACCTGGTTCGAGCTCGAGGGTTGGACCGCTCACTACGACTTGGACGAACTCGCTCGCCAGCTTTCTGACGATGAGTACGCCCGATTCGACCAAGTGATCTCCGAATCCGTCACCTTCCGCGACCGTCTGGGCGCCACGCGCCGAGCAATCCACGAATCCGCGTGACGATCGCTCCACCGAGTTGCAGCCGCCGACCCACCCCACCGCTTGCGAATGGGCCGGCGACCGGTTCGTGGGATCAGCGTCTACTCGAAGGCCCCGATCAGATAGGCCGCTCGCGCGGCGGCCTCGTCGATACATTCCTGGTCAGCCAGACAGACACGCAGGCACGACGCGGCGACCACGCCCTCGATGATCTGGCTGATCCGGTGCCCATCTGAGCGCATGCCGATGACGACCTCGACTAGCTGCAGCAGCAACGTGCCCAGCAGGTGGCCCTCCGGCGTCAAAGCTGAGTCCGGTCGAGAGGCCGCGACCTGTCCACCCCAGCGGGCGTAGGCGGCCCGGAGCTCTTCACGCGCTGAGCCGAACGGTTCGAAGACCTCCTTGCGTTGCACTTCCGGCAGCCTGCTCAGCACCCCGGCGTTGCGCGGCGCGGCGGCGAGCGTACGCACGTCGAGCACCACCAGCAGATACAGCAGCACCTCAGGCCCATTGTCGGTTTCCGCGCCGAGGATCTCGATTTTCTCGATCCTGTCTAGCGTGGGACGGATCGAACGCTGGAGCAGCTCACCGAGGACCTCCTCCTTCCCGGATGGGAAGTGGTAGTAGATCGAGGCCTGCCGGATCCCGACCGCCTCCGCGATGTCCCGGGTCGAGGTCGCCGCGAAACCCCGGTCCACGAACAGGCCTGCGGCGATGTCGAGGATCTCCTCCCGCGGCTCTAGCCACGACCGCCGATCACCGACCATCTGGGGCAGTACGCGTGGACGACCTGCGCGGCGGGCGACCATCTCACCGCGCCGCATGGTCGGATTCTCGGCGCCCCGCATCGTGTTCGTCATGTCCGATGACGCTAAATCCGGGCGGACGTACACCGGAAGAATGTTGCGAAATGTTGTGAGTCGAGATGTATTGACGCACCCTGAGCGCGCCCCGAAGATGGAAGAGATCGAGCAACAGATCGCAACCATTAAGGCAGGTGGGAAGACTATGCAGCTAACCTTCATCGGCAAGGATCCGGAGTCGAACCCGACCGGATCACCGACGATCTACCGCACGGAGACGGGATCATGGGTGGTCCAGGGCTGGGTCGTCGACGACGCCGACGCACTGGCCCAGATGAACATCCCCGAGGGCGAGACTTGTGTCGAGATCCCCGACCGGATGCTTCACTTCTTTGGGCAGGGAGACAGTGGCTTCGATAACCGATGACGAGTTCGACGACCTGCTTCGCAACTTCACCGACAGCTCCATCCACCTAGAGACCCGCGACGCATACGGCACCGCCGTCGAGCTCCCTTACATGGCCAAGTGGGCCGCCGGCGAGCACGACGACCTGACCTGGCTCGACGACTGGTGCACCACGCTCAAGGAACACACTGGCGCCGGTAAGACCGTGCGTCGTGCCCGGATCGTCTCGGAGCCGTTGAGCGACTACCAGCGCTGGTCCTACAGCATCGCCCAGCCGATGGTCGATGCCGGCGAGGACATCCGCTGGGTGCCGCGCCGCACGGTGTCGTCGGTCGCAATCCCGGGCAACGACTTCTACCTGTTCGACGACGAGCTGGTGGTCTTCCTCATCTATGCCGGCAACGGGCTCGGCGTGGACAAGGTCACCTCCATCGACCAGTACGACATCGAGCTGTGCCGAACGGCGTTCGAGAACGTCTGGAAGTACGCCATCCCTCACCGTGACTACCAACCTGTCTAGCTCAGCAGCTAAACAAGCTCGGCAAGCACTCGGCCAACGGCTACGCGACATCCGCAAGGACGCCGGCCTCACCGCCCGGGCGCTTGCCGAGCTGACCACCCAGCACTACACACGCATCAGCAAGATCGAGAACGGCGTCCAATCCCCCACCGATCAAGACATCCACGACTGGTGCACCGCCTGTCAGGCCGAGGACCAGACCGCCGATCTGATCGCAACCCTACGAGCCGTCGAGTCCGCCTACCTCGAGTACCGACGCCAAAGCCGCGCAGGCATGAAACGAGTCCTGGGAGCACACACGCTCAGCCGCTACGACCAGACCACGGTCTTCCGCATCTACGAGCACAACGTCATCCCCGGACTCTTCCAGACCCCCGAGTACGCGGCCGCGATGCTGGAGTTCTGGATCGACTTCCTCAACACCCCCAACGACGTGGATGATGCCGTCGCCATCCGCATCCAACGGCAGAAGGTCCTCAACCAGCCGCGCAAACGCTTCTCCGTGCTCATCGAGGAACAAGCACTACGCACCTGGTTCGGCACCGCCGACACCCAAGCCGGCCAACTCGAGCACCTCATCGAGGTCAGCACCCGGCCCAACATCTCTCTCGGCGTCATCCCGCTGATGACCGAACGCCAGGCCGTCGCCTCAGCCGGCTTCTGGATCTTCGACGACGCCCTCGTCGCCCTCGAAACCCCCACGGCCAGCATCGAGGTCACCCAACCCCAAGAGATCCACCTCTACACACGCATGTTCGACGTACTCAAGAACAGCGCTGTGTACGGCCACGATGCACGCAAACTCATCCGCGCGGCGACCCCATCGCGACCGTAACCACCTAGCAGTCAAAGAGCCACCGCCTCGCCTGCGGGACACCGGGCACACCTCTTCGCAGACCACTCGGACTGCCAGGAGGCCGCAATGCTCGCTCCTCATCTCGCCAACCTCACCCGCAACAAGACCGCGCTCGCTGCCTTGGCCGCCACCATCACGTTGGGTTGCGCAGGAACGGCGCTCGCCTTCACTGGCGATGGGATCGACTCAGCACCGCAGCCGCGTCCCTCAGCGGTCTCGGGGGATACCTCAACCGAAGCCATAACGGACTCGGCGCCGGCGGACCAGGTCGTAGAGACCAGCGACCCAGCAGCCTTCGCGGTCTCGGTGGCGCAGGTCCTCTTCGCCTGGGACACGACCGAGTCGACGCCGCTCAACGAGTACACCGGGCGTCTGCTCGCCGTTGCCGACCCCAGCGGCGAGGAATCGGCCGGCCTGGCCACGGACCTGACCACATACCTGCCCTCACCCGAATCCTGGGAGGACCTGAAAACGTACGAGACCCGGCAATGGATCGACATCAACTCCTACGAGGTCCCCGACGACTGGCACAGCGCACAGGACGAGGCGAAGGGCCCCGACGTCGCCGCCGGCACTACTGCGTACACCATCAGCGGCCTCCGCCGCCGCTCCGGCATCTGGCAAGGCGAGACCGCGAAGACGGTCGATGAGGTCTCTTTCACCATCTTCATGACCTGCAGACCGACGTACGACACCTGTCGGCTGCTCCGCATCTCCCAGCTCAACAATCCGTTGCGATGAGCGGCCTCCGCGATGCGCCTCGTAATCGTCGCCGCCCTGTTCGTGGCCTTACTCCTGTCCCCCGTCGCCTGCCTGTCGAGCGTCGCGATCGTCGTGCGGGCGGCAGCTCTGCCGCGCGGCAGCTGTGGCGGTTCGATCGAGGTCGGCGACGTACCCGATCACCTCACTACGCGCACGGCCAACGGCATCTCGGTCACTCTCGACCGCAGCCAGCTCACCCATGCCGCAACGATCACCACCATCGGCAGCCGCACACCCGGCGTTGGGCGTGAAGGCGTACGCATCGCGGTCATGGCAGCCCTGACCGAGTCGAGCCTGCGGATGCTGGCCAACACCAGCGCCTGGCCCGATTCCACCCGCTTCCCCAACGACGGCAACGGCGGCGACCACGACTCCCTCGGCCTGTTCCAGATGCGCCCACTCGCCGGCTGGGGCACAGTCGCCCAACTCATGAGCTCGACGTACCAGGCCCGCGCGTTCTTCGGTGGGGACAACGGACCCAACCGCGGCTCACCGCGCGGGCTGCTCGACATCCCCGGCTGGCGGCAGCTCCCGCCGGGTGCGGCCGCCCAGGCGGTTGAGGTCTCCGCGTTCCCTGATCGGTACGCCCAGTTCGAACCCGTCGCCGATGCGATCATCACCGCCCTCGCCAGCCGCACGGAGGACCAGCCGGCGAAGGCCACCGAGACCAGCAGGATCGTGTTCCCGCTCCCCAAAGGCACCTGGAGCGCGACCAGTCCGTATGGATGGCGCACCGATCCCGTCACCGGCGCCAGTTCACTCCACACCGGCAATGACTACGCCGCTCCGCTCGGCACCCCGATCCTCACCATCGGCGACGGCACCGTGACCTACGCCGGCGCCCACCCCTCCGGCTACGGCCACCTCATCCTCATCGACCACACCATCCGCGGCCGCAACGTCACCTCCGGATACGCCCACATGTACCGCAACGGCATCCACGTACGCGTCGGCCACCGCGTCACCGCTGGCCAACACATCGCCGACGTCGGCTCCGACGGCAAGTCCACCGGCCCCCACCTCCACTTCGAGATGCGACTCAATGGCCGCTCGACAGACCCGTCCGGCTGGCTAAACGGCGCCCGGGACCTACCAAACACCGCCACGCCCGCGAGAGGATGCGCGACAGCCGATCCAGGCCAAGCCAGCACACCTGACTCCCATGTCCTCCCATGAGAACCCCCTAGCGGCCGTCACGGTCGGATCACTCCGCATCGACGTCTGGTTCTGCGAAGACCGCCGCGACGATAATGGCGGAACAAGGCGTGCGTACGGATACCGCATCGCCGACAACGACCCCACCCACACCGCGTGCGAACGCACCGACCTCGAGTCTGGAGTCGGATCCGAGATCGATGTCCACGCGGCACTGTCGACGCTGATCAGTTTCATGACCGCCGCGGGCGAGGGATACCAGTACGCCATGATGAACCCGAGCGCCGACCCCGAGAGCATGCGCATGTTCCCGATCTGGGTGAGCGAAGCGGCGTACATGAATGCCGACGAGCTCGCGATCCTGACTCTCGACTCGAGTGATGTGCTGCCCCGCACGAGCTCGACCGCCTCACCGTTGACCAACGACAGTTCCCCACGCTCCGAGTACAGCAGACCCAGCACGAACGGACTGACCCGTTGATCGGTCGTTAAGCCGCAAGCGGTGTCTCGCCGAAGTCGACGTGCTAGCAAGGACAATCAATCCGCATCCCAGGGTCGAGGACCTGGTGCCTGGACCTTCTCGACTCGAGGTGTCGGCGGACGCAGGTCTCCGTTGTTGACGGTTTGAATGCGCGGGTGTGGTGAACGCGGAGCCCGTCGCGGGCTAGCTGTTCCGGTAGAGCATCTCGGCCACGTCGCGCCAAGGCTGGTTACGTTGGCCCCATCGAAAGTGCAGTTGGTACCGCTTGCCGTCGTCGGTGGTGAGGTCGAGTCTGCCGTTGATCACGCGGGAGGCCTCGGCGAACTTCACCAACCGGATCCGGGTCCGCTGGATCGTCACTTCCCTCTGCTTCGAGGTCCCGAAGAGCGCGATTGCACCTGCCCTGCCTTTGGCCCGGATGGTCAGGTTCTGACCGTCGAACTCGGCCTCGCTGCCGTAACCGTCCAGGCGCAGGAGTGGGCTTGGAGGTCGCGGGGTCACGTTGCTCTGCCTGGACGCCAGTGGTGCTGCCTCAGCTTGTGGTGGCGGCACTGTCACGGTGGGCGGCGGTGGCGGCGGTGGCGGCGACGACGACGCAGGTACCTGCCCTGCCGGGGGTGGCGGGGGTACCTCGGTTGGGGCAGGCGGGCGTGGCAGCTCCGCCTCGACGCGGCGCCCCACGGGCGCCGAGCTCGGTGGCGGCTCGACGGTGGAGGCAGTCGCGCCCAGGGAGTTGGCCCCGTCGAGCTCGTCGAGCAGTTCGCGTACGCCGGGGAAGGATGCGTCCTCGGCGAGCACTCGCTCTAAGTCCTTTCGAGCCATCGCCTTCTTGCCGTCGAGTGCTTGGGTCTTGGCGCGCTCGACCAGGGCGAAGTGTCTGATCGCGGCGTCGCGGCTCTTAGACTTGAGTGCCTCTTTGAACGTTTCGCGTGCGGCTGTCAGGTTTCCCTGGTCTCGCAGCGCCACACCTCGGTAGGCGGTCAGGAGACAGGTGGGGTCATCGTCGTTGGTGAGCCGGTTCGTCGTTTCGATGACCTCGTCGTTCTTCCCGGCCGCGAGGTAGAGCTCGCACAGGGAGACGGCGGCGAAGACCGAAGGGTCGAGCTGCTCGGCCATGGCTATGGCAGCGTCCAGGTCTCCTGCTTCCTGCTCGAGTTCGACCAGCGCCATGCCCACGGCGTCTCTGCTGATCGGGAACGTCCCGGAGACCCCGTTAGCGATGTTGATGGTGACGTTGCTGGTGTGGAGGTAGGTGCGGACGAAGGCCTCGTCCTCGGGTCTGATCCGCGTCGACCAGACCCAGCGCAGGATCTCGCGCGCCCGAGCGTTGTCGTCGGTGCTCATCGCGTTGAGGCCGTCCAGGGCGCCGATGAGGGGCGCTGCGACCGGGTAAGTCTGGGCAATGCTGGCGAGGTCCTGCATCCGATGTGCCTGGATCGCCTTGTACAGGTCCTTCTCCCACTTGGACGCCCCCAGGCCAGGCTTCGCCGGCGGCCGCGGCGCCGGAGTTGCTGCAGCCGGCGGTCGCGAGGTCGTGGTGCGTCGAGATCCTGAGTCGAGCCGCTGTGTGTAGTAAACACCGGTCCCTGGGACGCCGGCAGTGCCTCTGACGTGGCCTTTGCTGTTGACCAAGACGCGTGCGCCCCGTACGCCGGCCGAGGCGCTCAGCCCGGACTTGCTGACGGTCATCCGGACCCCCGGCATCACCTTGAAACTCTTCCGCGCAACGAAGCCCACGATCGTTGTCCTCCCCACGAACACTCACTTGGATCAGACGCTAGTCGCGATGTGGCGGATTTTCAGGCGGAAGCGTGCATCGAGGCGAAGTCGACCACCCGGCAGAGGTAGTCAGGGATAACGACCTCCCGGCGGAGGCCGCGGGTCCGGTTCACGGGCTCCGCCGTGAGGACTCGTCACAGTGTCTACAACGAACGGTCGCCATGCCAATAACTCCGAAGAGCCTTGGCGCGCTCCGCCTACCTAATGGAGGTCAACTACACCTACTCGAAGGACGTGTGATGAGCCACCCGCCTCACGCACCTATGACCCTCGCCGCTGGCGTCAACGTCACGCCCAACACCAATGGCCTTCCCGGCATCGCTCAGCTCCGCGAGATCGTCGGAGCGATGATGACGGTTGCCCTGATCCTCTCGGTCCTGGCGCTGCTCGTCGCCGCGATCGTCTGGGCGCTGGGCGCGAACTCAAGCAACCCTCACCTCGCTGGCCGAGGCAAGGTCGGCGTCCTGGTCGCGCTGGGGGCTGCGATCGTCACTGGCGCCAGCGTGACGCTGATCAACTTCTTCTGGAACGTCGGACAGTCGGTGTGAGCGATGAGCGTGTGCGACGTACCTGGCATCAGCGAGGTCTGCAACGCCGCCGGCGAGCAGGCCGTGAACGTGGCAACGGTGCCATTCCAATGGCTCGCCGACGCCCTGGCCGCCACTGCGAAGGCACTGATCGAGACAACCTGGACCGTCATCGACGACACCACCATGGTCGACCTGACCACCGGCCACTTCACCCGGATCTACAACATCGTCTTCGGCATTGCGATCGTGGTCATGCTCGGCTTCTTCCTGCTCCAGGTCATGACCGGTCTGATCCGCCGCGAACCCGCGGCCCTGGCCCGCGCAATCCTTGGGCTGGCCAAGTCGGTCATCGGCTCCTTTCTCGCCGTCGGCCTCCTCGCCGCCGCTCTCGAGATCACCGATCAGCTCGCCCGCGGCATCGTCCACGCAGCAGGCACCAACATGGATCAGATGGGCGAGGAGATGGCCGTCCTCGCCGCCTCGGTCGGCGCGATCAGCACGAAGAACCCCAGCGTCGGGATCATCCTCACCATCATCATGGCCGGCCTCTTCATCGGCGCCACGTTCCTGGTCTGGCTCAGCCTGCTGGCCCGCAAAGCCCTGCTCCTGGTCGCAGTCGTCCTAGCCCCATTTGCCCTTGCCGGAGCCTCCTGGGACCACACCCGCACCTGGGTCTCCCGCTGGGCATCGTTCGTGATCGCCCTGATCCTGTCCAAGCTCGTCGTCGTGGTGATCTTCCTGCTCGCCACCAGCCAGGTCTCCGCACCCATCGACGCCGACCTGACCAGCCTCTCGGAGCCACTCTCGGGCGTCGTACTCCTCCTCATCGCGGGCTTCGCGCCCTACCTGACCTACAAGGCCATCAACTTCATGGGCTTCGACATGTACCACGCCATGTCCGCCGAGCAAGAGACCAAACACGCCCTCAACCGTCCACTCCCCCTCCCCGTTCGGCAACCCATCCTGCAACCGCAGAAGGTCCTCGGCGGCGGAGACGAACAAGGAAATACGCCGCCTCCCAGCCCCTCGCCATCCGTGCCGACCAGCGGCGCAGCCACCACAGCCGGTACGCAGGGAGGAACCGTCGCGGCGAGCTCCGCGATGCCTGTGGCAGCCGGCGCGGCGGCGGGCATCCACGTCGCAAAGGAAGGCGCCTCCGCTGGCCCGGAGGCAGGTATGCACGTCGGCGCTGCCGCCCAGAGCGAGAGCGATGCAGCCGAGGGCCTAGCACCCCAGAGCCGCGCCTTGCCGCCGGCGTCCGACGTACCGCCCCCGCAGGCGCCGCTGCTCCGCGTCATTGATCCGACGCCAACCACGAAGCCCGGAACCAAACCATGAGCGCCGACCCGACGCCGTACGAGCTCGCCCCAGTCAAGTTCTCCCGACTCTCCAAGCGCGGCATCATCCTTGGCCTCACCCTGAGCCAGCTCGTAGTACTCGGCATCGGCGCCTTTACCCTCATCGTGGCGCTCTACACCGCCGGCGGCACCGGACTCGTGATCGCGACGCCAGTCCTGATGACGTGCACGGCCCTGGCCTGGGGCAGCGTCGGCGGACGCCGGATCGTGACCTGGCTCCCGATCACCACCATCTGGGCCTGGCGAACCACCACCGGCCAACGCGAGTTCAGACGTCGCATCACGCGCCCACGCCCAGCCGGCACCCTCGCACTCCCCGGCGACGCAGCGTCGCTACGCCAGTGGCACGACGAAGAGACCGGCGCGGTCATGATCCACGACCCCCACGCAGCGACACTGACCGCGATCATCGGCGTCACCCACGCGGCGTTCACCCTCCTCGACCCCGCCGAGCAACAACGCCGCGTCACCGGCTGGGGCCGCGTACTCGCCACCACCTGCCGCTCCGGCCGCATCGCCTCCCTCCAAGTCCTAGAACGCACGCTCCCCGACTCAGGCCGAGGCCTCGCCGAATGGTGGAAAAACCACGGCACCCACGACGACACCTGGGCGTCCAAGACCTACTCCGAACTCATCGACCAAGCAGGGCCTGCCGGCGAACGCCACGCCACCACGATCTCCATCGCTCTCGATATGAAGGCCGCTGGCCGAGCCATCAGAGCCGCGGGCAAGGGCGTCCGAGGCGCCGCAGCCGTTCTCCGCCAGGAGATGACCACACTCACCGCGGCCCTGCGCGCCGCGGACCTCAGCCCGGGCGACTGGCTCACCCCAGGCGACCTCGCCCTGATCCTCCGTACCGCCTACGACCCCGGCGTAGCCACAGCACTCGAACGCCATGGCACCCTCGGCTGCGACCTCGCCGCCGCTGGCCCCATCGCCATCAACGAATCCTGGGGTTCGCTGCGCTCCGACTCCGCGCACCACGCCGTCCTGTGGATCAGCGAGTGGCCCAGATCTCAGGTCTACCCCGGCTTCCTCGCTCCGCTCGTGCACACCACCGACGTACGCCGCGCGATCTCGCTCCACTACAAGCCGATTCGTACCGATCTCGCCACCCGCGACCTACGCCGCAAGAAGACCGAGTACATCTCCGACGCCGCCCAACGCCAACGCATCGGCCAGATCGAAGACGCCCAACAAGCCGCCGAGTATGCCGACGTTCTCCAACAAGAAGCCGATCTCACCGCCGGCCACGGCCTCCTCCGCCTGACCGGCCTCCTCACACTCTCGGCCGGCGACGCCGACGAACTCGAGCGCGTTGTCGCCGCCGTCGAGCAGGCAGCCGTGCAGGCATCGTGTGAGACACGACGGCTCTGGGGACAGCAGGCCCAAGCTCTCGCTGCTGCGGCTCTTCCGCTGTGCAGACGGCTCTGACCGAACCCGGACAAAAGCGGCCCGAGCGAGCGATGCGACCGGCGGGGGTTCCGTCGCAGCACTCACCCGAGCCACGACCTTGTTACCACGCTGGAACGACTTTGGGCGACTGCATGGCGAGTCAACTACGTCACACCGACTCGCCTCTTGATCGTGAGCGACGCGAAACCCAACACCCGGGCCTGTGGACGGCGACGAGCACCTTCGTGGTGACCAACCAACGTCTACGGAGAAGCACGATGCCGATCAGCGACTCAAGCACCCACGCAGCCCAAGCACGCGAAAGTCTGCGCCACCTCGCCCACAGCAGCCGGCGGATCGAGGACCCCGGCGAGCTCTACGACCTGCTCGGCGACATCTCGCTCGCACTCAACTCGATGGCACAGTCCCTTCACCAGATCGCACGAGTCCACGACACCCTTGAGCCCGGCAGCGCGCGGGTCGCCGAGAGCACTCGCAGCGGAAGGGCAACCTCATACGCGGTCTCATGGGAAGTCCATCGCTCCGCCGAGATCCTGACCCAAGCGGCTGCCGGGGTCGATCGGGCATGTCAGAACGAGGCACGCATCACCTACGCACCGCCGGATCCGACCCTCAACCAACCGATCAGCGGCGGGCGCGCCATCGCGGGCACCGGTATCCAGCAATGACCGACCGCCTCCAATCAGCCACTCTCGTCTCCCCAGGACGGGAATCGCGCCGCGACCGCAAGCGGCGCCGCGCGCTAGCCAAGCGCCTCGTTTCTGAAGACCGGACCCACCTACGCGCGCAGAGGCGGGCTGAATCCGAAGCCCTCGCAGCAGAGCGCCGGGCGACACGACCGCTACCTTGGGCTGGTGAGCCGGGCCCCGCGGCTCTCCGGACTCCTGGCAACCTCCGACTACCCCGCCACCAGGACACCTCTGCGACGCTCGCAGGGGCGTACCCCTTCCTCGCCGAAGGCGGACTCGGCGCCGACGGCGTCTTCGTCGGCACCGACCTCTACTCCGGCTCCTCATTCGTCTACGACCCCTGGGTCCTCTATGCACGCGGCTTGATCACCGCCCCCAACGTCGTGCTGGCCGGGATCGTCGGCGCCGGCAAGTCCGCCCTTGCCAAGAGCCTGTACACCCGATCGATCCCCTTCGGACGACGCGTGTATGTCCCCGGCGATCCCAAGGGCGAACACACACCGGTCGCGAAAGCCATCGGTGGCCAGGCCATTGCCCTCGGCCATGGCTTGTCGAACCGACTCAATCCACTCGATGAGGGGCATCGGCCACGCGGCGTCGATGACGTCCAATGGGCCAGTCAGGTCACCGCCCGCCGCCGCGACCTGGTCGGTGCGCTGACTGAGACAATGCTAGGTCGGCCCCTCACCCCACTCGAGCACACTGCCATCGACATCGCGCTGACCGCCGTCTCACGCGCGACTGACGTTCCGGTCCTGCCGCTTGTCGTCGACCGACTCCTCTCCCCCGACCCAAGCGACGATCCCGACGGACGTCTAACCGAAGACGGTCGTCTCGCAGGTCACGGTCTTCGGCGCCTGGTCGCCGGCGATCTCGCCGGCCTTTTCGACGGTCCGTCGACCGTACGCTTCGACCCATCTCTACCGATGGTCTCCCTCGACCTTTCCCGGGTCACAGAGAATTCCACCCTGATCTCCGTCCTGATGACCTGCGCCTCTGCCTGGATGGAGTCCACCCTCCTCGATCCTGACGGCGGCCAACGCTGGGTGATCTACGACGAAGCCTGGCGCCTGATGCAACACCCAGCACTCCTCCGTCGGATGGACGCCCACTGGCGCCTCGCCCGGCACTACGGGATCGCCAACATGCTGATCTTTCACAAGCTCACCGACCTCGACAACGTCGGCGACCACGGCTCAGCCGCCCGCGCGCTCGCATCCTCGCTCCTCGCGAATGCCGAAACGCGCGTTGTCTACAGACAAAAGACGGATCAACTCGGTCCCACGGCGTCGGCCCTCGGTCTCACGGGCACCGAGCAGTCCCTGCTCCCGACGCTCGGAACCGGTCAAGGTCTCTGGCAGATCAAAGACCGATCCTTTCTCGTTCAGGCGCAACTACATCCAGCCGAACTTTCGCTCTACGACACCTCCCGCAGAGCATCCGGAACGACCGGCTCCTAGCCGAGATTCTCGGAACTGTCGCTGCGACTACGCGCGCGGGCGAGTCCGCTCAGGGATGAGCACGCTGAGGCACCGGGCGGCGCACCCTCGTCGCCATCCATCAGTCGGGCTCCCTGCCGGTTGACGAACCGACATTGTCAGGTCGGCGGGGCCCGTACGGCCATCGATTCAGATCCCGCTTCTCCCGAAAGCAGCGGGCGAACTTTCATCAATCGGAGAGGCACAGCGGGCCGCAGCCGAGGCTGACGGGGGCTGATAGGTGTCTCACATTACGCGGACCCGGTTTCGGTCTGGTCAGGAAACGCCGGTTCAGCGTCCGCGTCGTCCGGGTCATACCCTCCGGAGAGGCCGGAACGCGCCTTATTGATGTCGCCGGATGCATCAGCCCACTGAAGCTGGTAATCGTCGGTGTTCACCGTGCAGTACCAATCGGTGATGCAGTCGTTCCACTCCTGCGCCGTGGAGGCGTACACGGCCAGTGCGCCGGAGGCCAAGTTGTAGATGTTCTGGCAGCCGTCGGCCAGGTCGTACGACTGGACAGTTCCGCGCGCGACGGCCGCATCGCCTGCCGCCTCTCGCAGTTCAGCGTTCGTCACGCCGACGTCGAGCTGGCTGTCTATCGCATAGACAGCGTCTACGAAGTCGCCGATCTCCTTCTGGCACGTCCTCCAGGCTTCCTGATTGGCCTTGACCTGGGCGGCCGCTGCAGCTTCTTGCCTGTAGTCGATGATCGCCTCGACACCGCGCCAGATCCCGACACCTGCGGCGCCGATGACGAGCACGGAGACCGCTACGACGATGACGACCAACCTGCGTCGCCGCTTCCCGGGCACGGGAGGTGGCCCAGAGGGCGGTGGCATCGAAGGGCCCGGAGGATAGGCGGTCATAGCGGCGATGCTCGCGACCGTGGAATCGTCTCGCTGGCGATCCGAACACTGGATACCCGGGATCGGGGACACACAACCGCGCGGTCGATCCGCTCCAGGCCTACGCCGCACACCCGAAAGCAAGTCACGGCACTCGCTTGCATGTGCGTCGTGACCGCACTCGTGACCGGCGTCTCGACTCGGCAGTGGCACAGGCTTCGCTGAACCCCGGGACGTGATTCATCCGCGCGATGAACCCTCATCACTTGCGCGGTCGGGCTGCCTCACCCACATAGGCGCACCCATCTACGTGCTGACACCGACCTTGTGATGGCCGTAACATTCCGCCGGAGCGCTCGTTGACCCGACGTCAACTAGCACCGATCGCACTCAGGAGGCACCTGTGAGCCTGCCATCTACGGCAGCCACCACGCGGGCTCTGCGCCCCGTCGGCGCCTATTTCGCCTTCACCTGGGATGTGGCGGTCGAGCTGTTCCGGCACGGCGTGCGCGGGCGGGAGTTCTTCGACCAGGCCTGGTCCGTCGTACGCGTCTCCCTGCTCCCCACCGCGGTCATCACCGTGCCGTTCGGCGCCGTGCTCTCGCTGCACATCGGCTCCCTGTTCGCCCAAATCGGCGCCCAGTCGATGACCGGATCGGTAGCCGTGCTCGGGATCGTGCAGCAAGCGGCCCCGATCGTCACGGTGATGGTGGTCGCCGGCGCGGCCGGCACTGCGGTGGCCGCCGACCTGGGCTCCCGCAAGATCCGCGAGGAGCTGGATGCACTCGAAGTACTCGGGGTCAGCACCATCCACCGCCTCGTGGTGCCGCGGGTGGCAGCAATGGCCGTGGTCGCGACCTTGCTCAACGCGGTCGCCACCAGCGTCGGCGTCGGCGGCGGTTATGCCTTTAACGTGCTCGTCCAGGACGGGTCGCCTGGGGCGTACATCCACTCCTTCACCACCCTCTCTCAGCTTGCTGACCTGTGGGTAGGCGAGATCAAGGCGTTCCTGTTCGGACTGATCGCCGGCACCGTCGCCTGCTACCAGGGCATCAACGCCAGGGGCGGGCCGCAAGGTGTCGGCGACGGTGTCAACCAATCAGTGGTCGTCTCGTTCGTGCTCCTCTTCATCGTCAACACGGTGCTGACGTTGGTCTACTACCAGCTCGTGCCGCCGAAGGGGATGTGAGATGGCTGATCTCAGGCAGCTCCCCGCACGCACCTGGCGAGCCGGGGTTGACACCCTGGCGGGCCTCGGCGACCAGGTGGTCTTCTTCGGGCGCTCACTGGCCGGCGTACCCCCGACCGTGGTCCGCTACCGGCAGGAGGTGCTGCGCCAGCTCGCCGAGGTGAGCTTCGGCCGCGGTGCGCTGGTGCTGGTCGCTGGGACGGTCGGCATCATCGTCTTCGAGGTGCTCGCGGTCGGCTCGGTGGTCGGCCTGGTCGGCTACGAGGGCCTCAAGCAGGTCGGCATCCAGCCGTACGTCGGCTTTCTATCGGCCTACTTCAATACCCGCGAGGTCGCACCCCTGGTCGCGGCCAACGCGCTGATCGCTACCGTCGGCGCAGGATTCACCGCGCGGATCGGGGCAATGCGGATCAGCGAGGAGATCGACGCCATCGAGGTGATGGCGATCCCCTCGATCCGTTACCTGGTCAGCACCCGGATCATAGCGGCGCTGCTCGCGGTGGTGCCGCTCTACCTGATCGGCCTGATCGGTACGTACGCCGCCACCCAGGCCGTCTCGGTGCACTACAACGGGCTCACCGGCGGCACCTACGAGCACTACTTCAACCTGTTTCTACCGCCGGTCGACATCGCCTACTCGTTCGGGAAGGTCATCGTCTTCACGGTGATTCTGACCCTGATCTGCTGCTACTACGGCTACACCGCAAGCGGCGGGCCGGCAGGTGTCGGGGTCGCCGTGGGCCGGGCGGTGCGCCTGTCGCTGGTGATGGTCGTGCTCGCTGACTTCTTCCTCAGCCTCGCACTGTGGGGCTCGACCACCACCGTCAGGATCGCGGGGTGAGGTATGTCTGAGACGAACCGGAAGGCGGCCTTCGGCCTCGTATATGTCTTGGTGCTCGCGCTGCTGGTGGCGCTGAGCCTCGGCACCTATCTCAAGGCGATGCCGTGGCATCGTACGGCGGAGGTCACGCTGCTGGCTGCTCGCGCGGGGCTGGCGCTCAACCTGCAGGCGGACGTGAAGTTCCAGGGCGTGCTGGTGGGCACGGTACGGCAAGTGCAAACCGACACCGATGGCGTACGCATCAAGCTGGCTCTCCAGCCCGGCAAGCTCGATCTGATCCCGGCCGATGTGGACCCGCACGTTGTTCCCAAGACGCTGTTCGGGGAGAAGTTCGTGGACCTGGTCGGCTCCGCCCACCCCGCGCCGGAGCGGTTGCACGAGGGTCAGGTGCTGCGGGTCTCGGCGACATCGGTCGAGGTCAGCGACCTGTTCACACAGCTCGAGCCGGTCCTGCGGGCGGTCGAGCCCGCCAAGCTGTCGATCGTCTTGTCGGTGATCTCCGAGGTGCTCGACGGACGCGGTGAGCAGATCGCGGCAACCCTGAACCGGACCCGGGCCTTCCTCGAGCAGGTCAACCCACAGCTGCCGGTCCTGGTCGAGGACCTGCAGGACCTGGGCCGCACAGCAGAGCTGTACGCCGACGGGGCTGGCCGTCTCGGCACCATCCTCGACTCCGCAGCCGAGCTCAGCACCGGCCTGATCGTGCCCCGGCGCCAGCAGTTCGACCAACTGCTGGATGAGGTGACCGGTGTCGCCGAGCAAAGCTCGGCGCTTCTGGACCGCAGTGGCGGCCGGTATGTGCGGCTGACCGGTCGGTTGCTGCCGCTCACCAAGCTGCTCAACGAGTACTCCTCGAGCATCGGCTGCACCATCTCCGGGATGAAGACGGTTGACACCCTGGTCAACGAGGCGATCGGCTCACGCGGACCGTTCGTGTCGCTGACCGTCGACCTGCTCGCCAGCCAGGAGCCATACCGCTATCCCGAGGACCTGCCAACCAACCCAGGCAGCACCGCCAATGACAAGAACCTGCCGAAGATCTTCCCGAGATGGGATCCGCACTGCCCGACCTTCGCCCCGGAGGTGAAGGCGCTGACCAACCATGGGCCGTACTCCCAACTGCTGCCCGGGGTGACCTTGCAGCCGGAGTATCAGCCCGACGACACCCCCCAAGCTGGGACCCAGGCGAGCGAGGGCAGAACGGCGGCCCCGACCGATGCCGACGTCGCCAAGGCCCGCGAGGCACTGGCACGCGCGACCGCCGCGTCGCTGACCGGCCGCGACTATGACGAGGTGCCCGGCTACACCGGCCTGCTGCTCGCCCCCTTGCTCTCCGACGGAAAGGTGGATCTGCGATGAGTCGTCCTCTGCCGGCTACCGCGGTCAAGCTGGTGGTCTTCGCCGCCACCTGTGCCCTGTTCTTTGGCGTGCTCGCAGTCGCGATCGGCAACCTCAGCTTCCGCAGTACCCGCACCTATTCGGCCATGTTCACCGACGCCACCGGGGTCGCGACAGGCGACCGCGTGCGGTTCTCCGGTGTCGAGGTCGGCTCCGTGCGCGGCGTACGGCTCAACGCTGCGGCGGGAAAAGATCTGGCCAAGGTCACCTTCGAGGTCGACCAGGAGGTGCCGATGTACGCAACCGCCCAGCTGCAACTGCGCTATGAGAACCTGCTCGGCCAACGCTATCTCGCGATCAGCGCCAAGCCCGGCTCCGCGAGGAAGATGCCGGAGGAGAGTACCTACCCCGTCGCGCAGACCACGCCGGCGCTCAATCTGACCGATCTCTTCGACGGCTTTCAGCCATTGTTCCGTGCCATCGAGCCCGAGCGGGTCAATACGCTCAGCCTGGAGCTGGTGCGTGCCTTCCAGGGTGAGGCCACTTCGGTCAGCTCGCTGATGCGGCATCTCACCTCGCTGACCAGCACGGTCGCTAACCGGCAGGCGGTCATCGACCAGGTGATCGACAACCTCAACCAGGTGCTGGTCACCGTGGCCAGCCGCGATGCCAACCTGACCGCTCTGATCGTGGAGTTCAAGAACCTGATGACCGGCCTGGCGAAGGACAAGGACTCGATCGGCGCCTCACTGACTGACACCGCCGAGCTGCTCACCACAGGCGGAGCGCTGCTGGAGGACGTACGCGGACCGCTGCACGACAACGTGGTCCCGCTGGCCGAGCTCTCCTCGAAGCTGTATGCGACCCGGGAGGAGATGGATGCCTCGCTGACCCGGCTGCCGACGCGGCTGCGGGCGGTCAACCGGGCGGGGTCGTACGGCTCCTTCTTCAACTTCTACCTCTGTCAGGTCGGCATCCAGATAACGCTGCTGCAGGGTAAGGCGCTCAGCATGACCAGCCCGTCGGTAGCCGCCAACGAGCGCGACACTGTCTGTGGCGGAGGTGAGGGCCCGTGACGCGCGCCCGCACCGACCGAGATCTGACACGCATTGCCCTGATCGGCATCGCATCGATCGCCGTCGTGCTGGCTGGTGTCCTCAACTGGCAGCGACTGCCGCTGCTGGGCGCGGACGGACACACCTTCACCGCGGAGTTCGCCGACGCCTCCGGGCTGGTGGCCGGCGAGGACGTACGAGTCGCCGGGGTCAAGGTCGGCGAGGTGACCGGTGTCGAGCTCGGACGCGGCAAGGTCCTGGCCGCGATCGAGGTCGAAGGAGTCGAGGTCGGCGACCGGAGCACCGCGCGGATCGAGATCCGCACCCTGCTGGGCCAGCACTACGTGAGCCTGGCCCCCAAGGGGCAGGCACTGGCCGACGGCGGCGTGATCCCGCTGTCCCGAACCACGACCCCGGTCGACATCGTGCCCACGCTGAACCAGCTTGGCGAGACCAGTGCCGAGCTCGACGCGGAGAAGGTCGCTGAGGCGTTCGACGCGATGTCGGCGGTACTCGAGGAGACCGCGCCCGAACTGCGCCCGACGTTGAATGCGCTGACCGACATCTCCGAGGCGGTCAACGACCGTGACGCACAGATCCGTCAGCTGTTCGCCAACACACGGAAGGTCTCCGGAATGATCGCTGCCCGTGACCAGGACCTGCAGGCCCTGGTGCGCAGCTCCGCGCAAGTGTTGACCATGCTCGACGAGCACCGGGCGGTCCTGGATGAGCTCATCACCGGCACCGAGCTGCTGGCCACCCAGGTCCGGGCGATCGTGGCCGAGAACCAAGAGCTGCTCGAGCCCACTTTGCGGAAGCTCGGCGCCGTGCTGAAGGTCCTACGGGAAAACCGGGAGCAGGTCGACCAGATCTTCGACTACGGCGCGCAGTATGCCGTCTCGTTCACCTCCGTCGGTGGCTCCGGCCGGTACCTCGATGCCTCGGTCGGTGTGCCGCAGGGCTTCGCCGTGTGTGCCGCGATCGCGGAGGGTGACCTCGGCGCACTGTTGTCCGGAGTGATGACCGAGATCAACAAGGCGGTCAACAACGCCAACCGGCCGTGTCTGCCGCTCGGGCCGGCGACGTCCGGCACTGATGGAGGTGAGGGCTGATGCGGTTTGGCACCTGGGCCGCGGTGGTGTTGGCAACCCTGCTCGCCGGAGTGGGGATCACGGTGGTGAGCCTGCAGCCGCGCGAGCGCAACCTGACGGTCATGTTCGCCCGCACCACCAGTCTCTATGAGGGCGCGGCGGTGAAGGTGCTCGGCGTCAAGGTCGGCACGGTCACCGACATCAAGGTCAAGGGCACGCAGGTGGCGGTCACCATGGCCTACGACCCCGAGGTGGAGCTGCCCCAAGACGTGCACGCGATGATCGTGCCGCCGTCTCTGGTCGGCGACCGCTTCGTACAACTGGCCCCGGCGTACACCTCGGGGCCGGTGCTGGCCGACGACGCCCGTCTGGGGGTGGAGCGCTCAGGGGTTCCGCTCGAGCTCGACGACAGCTACGCCGGGCTGGACAAGCTCGCCAAGGGTCTGGGCCCAGAGGGCGCCAACCGGGATGGGGCTCTCTCCCGCGTGATCGACTCCTCGGCGCAGGCGCTGGACGGCAACGGCAAGGCGTTCAACCAGACCGTCACCGAGCTCTCCGCAGCACTCGACACCCTGGCAACCAGCAGCGAGGACGTCTCTGGGACGGTCACCAACCTGGACACCACGACCCGAACCCTGGCCGGCAACGACGAGCAGGTACGCACCCTGGTGACCGCCTTGGCCGCCGTCGGCGTGCAGCTCAACGGCCGGCGTGCAGACATCCGCCGCGCGGTGCAGCAGCTGCGGGAGGCGCTGAAACTGCTGGCCACTTTTGTGCACGACAACCGCAGCGAGCTCGATCGCACCATCACCGACCTCACCGCGGTCACCGACCAGATCGACGACAACAGCGACCAGCTCGGTCAGCTGGTCAGCCTCTCCCCCGTCGGCCTGTCCAATCTGGTCGACGCCATCGTGCCGACCAACGGCGACGTCGAATCCTTCGCCGAGATGGGCCCCTCAGCGCGCACCGGATCCCTGATCCTGCGTCCTGGTCTGCTCGAGAACCTCGACGTCACTCTCGGGTCGGTACTCGACTCGCTGTGCGCCCAACTGCCGGCTCAGGCCCGGACCAAGATCTCTGGGGTCTGCTCTGCACTGCGTGGCGCCGGTGGCGACCTCGGCACGGTGCTATCCGACCTGGTCCACTCCTCCCCGACCGACATCGTCCAGCTCAACCAGGCGCCCGAGTCGATGCCGGGACTGCTGACCGGAGGGGTGCAATGAGGCTGTTAGCGGTCCCAGTGGCCGGCGCCGTGTGTGTAGCGCTCAGCGCGTGCTCCTTCGATGGCGTACAGAGTCTCCCGCTGCCCGGCGCCGAGCATGGCTCGGACACATACCCGGTCACCGCCGTCTTCGACGACGCCACCAACCTGGTGCCCAACGAGACCTGCCGGATGCACGACACGGTCGTCGGTTCGGTCTCGTCGGTCACTTTGGGCGAGGACCTCAAGGCGCATGTGGTGTGTCGGATCAAGGACTCGGTCAAGCTGCCCGCCAACGCCCGGGCCCGCCTCGCCGAGACCAGCCTCCTCGGGGAGAGGTACGTCGCCCTCGACCCACCTACCGGCACGGCTGCGAAGGGAGTGCTCGAGCCCGGTTCGACGCTCGCCGAGGCAACCAACAGCGTGGCACCCAATGTCGAGGTCGTCCTCGGGGCGCTCTCCCACGTGCTCAACGGTGGCAGCCTCGGCAAGGCTGCCTCGATCTCCGACGAGCTGACCACGATCCTGCAGAGCACCGACGTACCAGCCACACTCGAGCAGCTCAACACCTTCGTTGCCACGATGGACCAGGACAAGGCCACGATCGTCGCGACGCTCGAGTCGCTGGCCCGATTCGCTGTTGCGATCGCAGCGCAGCGCGCCGCGATCGCGGACGCGATCGACTCGGTGCCCGAGGGGCTGGCCGTGCTGGAGCACGAACGTCCCAAGATCGTCCGCACTCTGGAGTCGGTCCAGCAGCTCTCCGACCGGGCAGTGCGGGTCATCGACGCCAGCCGCGCCGCGACCGTCAAAGATCTGGAGCAGGTTGCGCCCGTCGTGGAGCAGCTTGCCGCCAGCGGTGAGGACCTGGCCCTGCTGGTCGAGCGGTTGGGCTCCTTCCCATTCCCCACCAACACGATGGCGATCCTGCGCGGCGACTACGGCGGCGCGATGGTCAACCTCGTCGTCGACGTCGACACCATCGATGGGCTGCTGCGGCCGCAGGAAGGCTCGGCACTGAAACGGGAGACCAGCTCGGAAGCACCGCCGGCGGATCCGCTGTCAGCCCTCCCGCTCGAGGACCTGCTCGGACAGCCCTCCGGCGAGCCGGTGACGAGTGCGCTCAACGACCTGCTGGGTGGAGGTACGCCGTGAGCAGGCTCACCCGCGTACAACTCGTCGCGTTCGCGGTCGTTTCGGCGGTGGCGATCGTCTACGGCGCGATCGCGTTCTTCGACGCCGGTCGCCTGGTCGCCCGGCCCTACCAGGTCTCGGCCCAGTTCACCGGCTCTGGGGGCATCTACCCGCGCGCCAATGTCGAGCTCCTCGGCACGCGGATCGGCCAGGTCAAAGAGCTCCGCCCTGGACCTGGCACCGGGACCACCGTGGTGCTGGAGCTCGACCGCGAGGTGCGGGTACCCCGCAGCGTACGGGCTCGAATCGGGGTGAAGTCGGCCATCGGCGAGCAGTACGTCGAACTGACCCCCACCCGGTCCGGCGGTCCTTACCTCCTGTCGGGCAGCGTCATCCCGACGAGTGCCACTCAGACGCCGGTGGAGACCGCGGCGCTGCTCAAGCACGTCTCGGACCTGGCCGGGTCCATCGACGCCAAGAACTTGGGCGTCGTGCTCGAGGAACTCGCCGTCGGACTGGAAGGAACCGCTCCCGCGCTGGAGAGCGCGGTCGATGACAGTGCGAAGATCTCAGAAGTCGCCCTCGACGACGTCGAGGAGATCAACTCACTCATCGACAACGCCCACACCGTGCTCGGCACCCAAGCCGAGCTTGCGCCGTACACCTCCACCGTGCTGGAGCATGTCGCCAGTCTGCTGGCCCAACTGGCCGAGCTCAACCCCGAGCTGGGCGACGTACTCACCCAGGGGGTGCGCGCCGGCACCGAGATGAACGGCCTGCTCGGGGCCAACTCCTCGGCCATCTCGCTGTTGCTCGACGACGCGCTGCACCTGACCCAGACGGTCGACGACCGCCGCCCGGCACTGCGCAAGTCCCTGGTGATGCTGCCCTGGATCGAAGAGTTGGTCCCTGCAGTGTTCCGCTACTGCGACGAGATCGACCCGGAGACCGGCGAGAAGATCCCCGAGTCGTGCCACTACGACTCCCAGGGCCGGCCGCTGTGGTCGACCTACATCGGGATGCAGGTGCCGCCGGAGATACCGCTGGCGCAGTCCTACTTCCCGTGCACCCAGGGCTATGAGAAGACCAAGCGCTACCGCGCCGACGGCAAGCCGATCGACGGCGATGGCCCTGACCAGCCCAAGGGCGCCGAGCCGAACATGGACGCGCACTGCACCTCCGCACCCGCCGACAAGGTGCAGCCGAACGTACGCGGCAGCCAGAACGTCGACATCCCCCAGACACCGCGCCTGGCACCCAGCATCGGGTCCGGCACAGGGTCCGGCTCGGGCTCTGCGGTCTCTCTCTACGACCCGAACACCCACACCGTCGCCACCCCCGACGGCAACCTACGCCTGAACAAGTCCGCGCCCCCTGCGGACGGCACCGACGCAGACCGGCTCAGTTGGCTGCTGACCGGCGCCCTGAGAGGAGAACGATGAAACTTCCGACCGTCACGACCACCGTGACCGGGGTGCTGGCCCTCACGCTAGTGCTCCTGGTCGCCGCCAACGTCTTGGTGAGGCTCCGCAACGACCAGCACGAGGAGGGCCAGGCCGCCCGGGTGGTCGCCCAACATGCCGCCACCGGCTTCTTCAGCCTCAGCCATGAAGACCCCGGCGGCGACGTCGACGCCGTCCTTGCCATGTCGACAGGCTCATTCAAGAAGGAGTACGCCGCCAAGCGCTCCCAGATCGTCGACAGCGTGACGAAGAACAAGCTCACGGTGAAGGCACAGGTTCCTGCCGACGGCGCGGCGCTGGAGTATCTCTCCGAGACCGCAGCCCAGGTGCTGGTCGCGGTCGACGTCTCCTCGAAATCGGCGAAGGAGTCCAGCGACGCCCAGTACCGCACCCGGGTGAAGCTGAAGAAGCGCGATGACACCTGGCTGGTCTCGGGTCTGGAGCAAGTCGGATGACGGACATCACCGCGAAAGAAGACCTCGACGAGACCGCCGAGGCCGCCGGGACCGACGAAGGCGCAGACCGCACCGACGGCTCGGCCGACAAGGGCAAACCGTCCCTCGACCTCGCACCCATGCTTGCCCGCCTGCACCTCGACCGGCTTCAGGTAGCGCTCGCGGTGCTGGTGGTGGTTGCCGGCGGCGTACTCGCCTGGCCGCTTCTCCAGGCGCCCGAGGACAAGCCGTCGCGTCCGGTCGCGAAGGCCTCCGGCGCCTACCATCCGGGTAGCGTTCCGGCAGGCCAGGAGGCACTCGAGGTCGCCACGAAGACACTTCCCGCCGCACTGACCTACGACTACCGCGAGCTAGACGAGTCCCTCGAGGCAGCGACTCGGTCGATGACGCCTGCGTTCGCGAAGGAGTTCTCCGGGACCTACCACGACACCGTCGGTAAGCTCGCCGCCCAGAAGCAGGCAGTCACCAAGGCCATCGTGCGCGGAGGCGGGGTGCTGAGTACGGACGATGAAAAGGCCACCACACTGCTCTTCGTGGACCAGGTGCTGGTGACCAGCAACTCCTCGAAGAACTCTGCCCCCGTTGTGGTCGCCCAGAGCCGGGTCGTGGTCGAGTTGCGCAAGAACGGCAGTACCTGGCAGGTCTCGGATCTGAAGCCGTTCTAGATCAACCGATCAACCGAGCACCCGTACGCAGCCGCCGGCGCATTTCCCGGAGGACTTGGTCCGACGCTGAACACCGCGACCGCGACCCAAACCTCAGGTTTCCACGGAGACGTCGTCCGCCATCTCGAGGACGGCCACGATCTCGGCGAGCGAGCGAGACAGAAACTGACGCGCTCTGGAGCTCGAGATCGTCTCACGGTCGATCACCTCGCGCGCCATCGCCCTGACTAGCCCGCCGAAGGCCCGGATCGCGGCACGGGCGCTCTCCCGCTCGCGACCCTCGCCGTTGAACCCGACGATCCCGAGAACGAAGTCGGCAGCCACGTCGTCGGCCTCGTCGAGCAGAGCCTGCACCTCCGGATCCGAGCCGAAGCCACCGGCCGTGGCAACCCGGAGCCAGGCCTGCCCCTTCTCCTCGACCACGGTCATCAGCCAGTCGACCGCAGCGGCGATCCGCTCACCGACATCGCCCTCGATCGGAGGCTGAGAGTCGACCGACGGCATGAACATCATCGAGCGAACGACAGCCAGGTACAGGTCGCGCTTGTTGCCAAAGTAGTGGTTCACCAGGCTTCGAACGACCCCCGCGTCGGCGGCGATCTCCGCGATCGACACCGCCGAGTAGGGCTTCTCCCCGAAGTGTCGCGCAGCACTGGCGAGGATCTGGCTCTCCCGGCGGTCGGGGGCAAGGCGGCGGAAGCGCGGCGCGGTAGAACTGCTCACGACGCGATCGTGCCACAGTGACCCAGGGACATTGTTGATGTGACGCCAACAATGTCCCGCTGGTCTCGCGTTCACGGAAGAGATGTTCCAGAAGGCTTGAGCAGCCGCGCTTCCAACAGCCGATCCCGAAGCTGCTACACACCGGGGTACGCAAGAGCGCTACTACGATGGGCGGTTTGCGGAATGGACCTACGGGTCAAAGGAAGCGGGCTATGAGGTCCTTCATCACCTCGTTGGCACCCGCGTAGATGCGGCTGATCCGTCCGTCGACGAACATGCGAGCAATGGGGTACTCCTCCATGTAGCCGTAGCCGCCGTGCAACTGCAGGCAACGGTCCAGAACGACGGTGAGTTGCTCGGAGCACCAGAGCTTCACCATCGCGGCATGTTTTACGTCGAGGTCACCGCGGACGTGGCGGTCGATCGCGTCCTCGACAAAGGAGCGCAGCACCTCGAGTGTCGTCGCGATCTCGGCCAGCTCAAAGCGGGTGTTCTGGAGTGCGAAGAGCGGTTTGCCGAACACGTGGCGCTCCCGGACGTAGGCCAGCGTCTGCTCGTAGGCACCCTCGACGGCGCCGAGTGCGGCGGCGCCGACGATGAGGCGCTCTTGCGGAAGCTGCTCCATCAGCTGAGCGAAGCCTCCGCCCTCCGCGGCACCGAGCAGGTTCGCGGTAGGCACCCGCAAGCCGTCGAAGAACAGTTCGGTGGTGTCCTGTCCCTTCTGACCGATCTTCTTGAGCTTGCGGCCACGCTCGAATCCCGGGGCGTCGTCGCTGACTTCGGCGACCAACAGGGACAGGCCGGCGGCCTTCTGCGACGGGTCTGTCTTGGCCGCGATGATCAGCAGATCACAGGTGGCGCCATTGGAGATGAACGTCTTGGAGCCCGAGATGACGTACTCATCACCCTCCCGAATCGCCTTGGTGCTAATGGCCTGCAGGTCCGATCCGGTACCGGGCTCGGTCATCGCAATGGCGCCGACCCACTCCCCCGTCGCGAGCTTCGGCAGCCAGCGATGCTTCTGCTCCTCGCTCGCATACGACAGCAGATAATGCGGAACGATGCCGGAGTGCACGCCCAACTGCATGGACAGCTCGCCCGCGCAGGCTTGCTCGACGAAGAGCACGGACTCGTGGGCAAAGGTCGCTCCACCACCGCCGTACTCCTCCGGAACAGACATGCACAGCAGGCCGAGCTCACCGGCACGGCGATACAGGGCCCGATCGGGTTCGCCGGCCGCAGCGAACTCCTCATAGCGTGGCGCGACTTCCTTCGTGAAGAAGTCGCGAGCGAGCGTCCGTACGGCGTCCAGCTCCGCGCGGGTCTCCTCTGTCGTGATTGTCATGAGCTTCTCACTTGTTGTAGGAGTGCTTTCGCCGCCGCGGCGTACGACAGGCCGCGATCTGGCGCGGAGACAAATCCGCCACCACTGTTGGCATCACGTCAACAAGGCGATAGCCTCGTCTGGTGAGCCGGGGAGATCGCACATGTACGGCAATCGTGCCGACCGGCCGACCCCGGCATTGATGCAGTCGAGCGTTGACCCTGGGCCAACGCTCGACTGCATCAACGAAAGGACAATCATGACGCCAGAAGAACTGAGCCACGCAGGTCTCGACTTCGCCGTCGACGGGCCGGTCGCGTCGATCACCCTGAGCAGGCCTGAGGTTCGCAACGCCCAAGTGCCGCGCATGTGGGCGGGCATGACCCGCATCCTGCGTGAGCTAGCCGACGACGTGCGCGTGGTCGTGGTGCGCGGAGCGGGCGGCACGTTCTCCGCAGGCCTCGACTTGTCGCTGCTCGACCCCACGAAGGTGGAAGAAGAGGGCAATCTCATCGCGACCCTCAGCCTCGAAGATCACGAGATCGTCGAGCGGATCGGCGGCTACCAGGAACCGTTTGCACTGCTGACCTCCTCCCGATTCATCTCCGTCGCCGTCGTCGAGGGACATGCGATCGGCGCGGGATTGCAACTGGCGCTATGTTGCGACCTGCGGATCGTGACCGCCGGAGCCCAGCTGTGCATGAAGGAGCCCGCACTCGGCCTGGTGCCAGACCTAGCTGGAACCAAACCTTTGGTCGAGGCAGTGGGGTACGCCCGAGCACTGGAGATCTGCGCGACTGCCCGAGAGGTCTCTGGAGCCGAGGCTGGCGACATCGGCTTGGCTCAGGTCGTCGTGCCGGCTGCGGAAATCGATGATGCCCTTTCCGAGATGGTCGCAGGTCTGATTGCCCATACACACGGCGCAATCTCGGAGACCAAGGAGCTACTCCGCGCAGCACCGCTGCGTACTCTTGACGAGCAGCGCCTGGCCGAGCGCCAGGCTCAGGTGCGGCGGTTTCGGGCGCTGGACCAAATTGGCCGCAGCGCCTAATCCCGGCTAGCCCGCGCCACGGATCCCGACACCGATCTTCGCTCACCATGAAGGAGATTGCGCTCTGCGCGGTGGCGTCGGTGCGCAGCCAGGACTCCACCGCCTGCTCAGCCCCTCGCCTCAGTACCGAGAATTCTGATTCGTGCGTTCGAACGGCCGCCTGCATGGCCGGCATCGCCTCGTGCTAGCCGGTCAGGTTGGGCTCGACTTAAAAACCCCTCGGTGATCGCGATCATTGGGACGCCCCAGTCGATCGCGTCAAGGGAATATATTGCCAGATGTCAATCGTTAGGTTGATACTTGACAAATATTCAGTCCATGAGGAGTGATTCGAATGTCCGTTCTGACGATCGTCGTTGGCGCGTTGGCCGCCTTACTGTTCTTCGCCGCTGCGGCGAGCAAGCTTCGAGCTGGCGAGGATTCGGAGGGCATGCGCGCCCACCTTGGCGTGCCCGACAAGGTTTGGAAGGTCATCGCGCCGTTAGAGATCGCTGGCGGGATCGGGCTCCTGATCGGCCTCGCCGTGCAGCCGCTCGGCCTGGCAGCCGCTGGTGGCCTCACCTTGCTATCCGTCGGCGCCGCAGCAAGCCACCTACGCGTGGGCGACGGCGTCAAGGGCGCTGCACCGGCACTCGCTGGCCTAGTTCTCGCGGTCGGTGCCGGCGCTCTGCTCCTCACCTGATCCACAGATCCTTCGAGCCTGACTCGAAACCAATCACTTCAAGATTCGAGGTCCGACATGGAAGTCCCGAGTTCTTACAGAAGTACGACCCTGTGGGCGCTGACCATCGCCCTTGTCGCCGGGTGGGCAATCACGGCAGTCGCGCCCGAGGCACGCATGCTGGTCATCGTCGTCGAGGTCGGGTTCGCCCTCCTGCACGGTGCATGGCGCTACGGCTGGCCCGGCATCTGGGCATTCCTGATCCCAGGCTTCGTGATCAGCAACATCATGGAGAACCTCTCCATCACGACCGGCTTCCCATTCGGCGACTATCACTACACGGGCGACGGCAAGCTTTTCCTGGTGCCATGGTTCATCGGACCTGCGTATCTAGCCACCGGCTACCTCGCCTGGGTCGTGGCGACGGTGCTCATCGGTGACGTGCGCCGCAACTCCAAGTGGCTGACGACAGTCAGCACTCCCCTTGTCGCCGCCTTCGTGATGACTGCATGGGACCTGGCCATCGATCCCAACGCCGCAACGATCAACGAGGCGTGGATCTGGGAGGACGGCGGCGGGTTCTTCGGTGTACCGCTGGGCAATTTCTTCGGATGGACATTGACCGTCTATCTGTTCATGCAGGTCTTTGCGCTGTACCTGCGCCGCTGGGGCCCGGTCTCAGCTGAGGTCTCCTCGGCCAGTGACGTACAAGCGATCCTGCCGTACGCCGCCACTGCGTTGGCCCTTGTGGGCAACTACTTCTCAGGCGACCACAAGACCGTCGCTGACCGATCCGGAACACTATGGGCGACCGCCGACATCTACGAGACGCAGGTGTTGCTCGTGACCTATGGGATGGGCTTCATCGCATTGCTGGCTCTGCTGATCGTCGCCCAGCGCCCCCGACACCCAACTCGGTCCGGCGAGGCGACTTCGAGTTCCGAGGTCGATGGCGCCCTGGCGCTCGACAATGGATCGACCACCGCTACGTGACGCCGCGTGACGAAGACCTCCGGGAGAGTAGTCGGACGCCGACCGCTCTCCCGGAGGTCTTGCAGGTTCAGGAAACGCCGAACGCCTGCAGTGCGGCGACCGACATGAGCATGATGACGAAGAGCAGGTGGAATCGTCCCAGTCGTCGACTCACCGTGCGGTACTGAGCTGCCGGATACTGACCGCCTCCGAGGCGGGCCGCAGCGGGCCAGGTTACCGTGCTGGCGAGGGTCAGAAAGACGGCGAACAGAACAACCGACAGCAAGAGCGTGTAGCCGGGGATGCCCTCGGCGGCCTGCGCGGCGAACATGCTCGTTGTCGTGGCGATCGCAAGGAAGACAGCAGCGAGGTTCGGTCGAGCGGCAACGGCGGTCATCGCGGCGTAGTAGCCCAGAAGCGTAGAGCGGTCCGCGGCGCTCATGGCGTCGGCTTCAACCGCGAACGGACCGTCGATCAACACTTCGTTCCAGAGGGTTGCCGCCAGGAAGGCTGCACCGGCCCCAGCGATGACCTCAAGGGCGTCGTCCCTTCCGGCAGTGATCGCCAGAAGGGCGACAACGGCGAGCATAAAAGACGTGCCCACCGACTGGTAGACCGTCAGTTCGCGGACCGCTCTGCTCTCAGCTCCTGAAGCGATCTCGCCTGTGCTGAGTCGCTTCGCGTTAGGCCAGGTGCGAGCGGTAGTACCCAACACCACGAGGGCCAGGCACCCTACGCAGGTCAGCCTGATCGCAGCGTCATGGTCGTTCGCAGGTGCTATAGCGGCGATGAGTACCGTAAGGCTGGCCGCCGCCAGTGTCACTCGTGCCGCCGGCGTGCTGGTCACTGAGGTGCAGTAGCCCGTCAGCAGCGCACGACGGGATACCGGCCTCTCATTGGCCCAGCGGAGCGCGGCCATTCCGATGACGACGTCCCTCCAAAAGAACCCGGCGATGAAGGCGGCGCCGGCCGCACCGATCACGGTGATCGCCAGCGCCATGGGTAGGCCTCCTTCTCCGGGAGCATCACCGTATCAACCCATATTGATGACTGACAAGTTAAAGATAGTCATGCATCAATTAGGGGTCGATCAGCTGCTACGCGGGCGCCTGCGCGCCGGAGCCGGCTTGGTCGCAGGGACCCTCAGCCCATCGGTGAGGATGTCTGCCGCTAGGGCGGCATGCCGCTCGACTTCCTCGGGCTCGAGTGGGTGGGGCCCGCCGAAGCGCTGTGCCAAGGGCACCAAGGTGAAGGGTGCGGCTGCACCGTGAGCAACAAGGAAGTTCAGCGTGCGGACCGAGATTGGCCTGATGCGGCCTTCGTCGGCCAGGTGATCAAGGAGACGCTCCAGCTGCGCGAATGCAGGAGCGACGTAGTTCTTGTAGATGTAGTCGAGCCGCTCAGTATCCAGGCCCGCTTCGATGTTCATCAGGGCGAGCAGCTCGGGGTGTTTGGCGGAGAACTCGAGGAAGCGCCGGATGGCGTGGTTGAGCTGATCGAGTGGATCGCTCAGCGTCGGATCGAATGCGGTCGTCAAGGTGAGCAGGAGCCGACTCATGGAGTGATCGACCGCCGCGCGCCAGAGGTTCTCCTTGGATCCGAACCGCTGATAGATCAGGTTGTGACTGACCCCGAGCTCGCGGTTCAACGTACGGACCGACATACCGTCGTACCCGTAGCGAGCGAAGGCCTTGAACGCTGCGTCGAGCATGTCTTCGAGCGCTACGGGCGAGTCCTCGGCGCGCGGCCGGCCGGCGCGACGAGGGGTCTGGTTTTCTGACATGGAAGAGACTTTAGCAGGCCGACAACAAATATATTGTCACGGCGTTGAAATGGCCCGTCATACCAACCGCGCGCACATGAATTCGTACTCCGCCGTCAGCCTGTCCCGTGCTTGATCGATCACGAGCTTCTCGATCTTGGGTCCGAGGGCGGGGATCTTGACGCTGGACGTGCCATCGAGGGTGAGGCGGGACCCCTGCACCTCGCTGACCAGCTCGGCCACTACTCGCACGGTCGCGGGAGTACCGGGTACGGCGATTTTGAACTCACCACGGTAGCCCCCATCGGCGCACGTCCAGCGCTCCGTCTTGGTGCCGACGGCGCCGTTGGCCAGGAGGGGCCGAAGACCGGCGGGGATGCTCGCGGCCGGGATGGGGCTCTCGGTTACGATCCGCAGCTCATCCCCATCCTCCTCATGGAGACGCACCAGCGCATCCGGTCCGTTGGTGGCCTGGGCGCTTTCGGCGACCCAGTTCGGGTCTCGGAGCAGAGCGTAGACCTGGTCCGGCGGGACCGGGAACGGCTGGACGATGGAAAGGGAGGTTGGCATTTCTGTTCCTTGCTTCTGTTCTTGTTGCCGGCAGGTACGGGTCAGCGTGTCGTTCTGGCTACTGCTCGGGAACGTCGGCGTAGAGGGCGTCGATGTCTGAGGCGTACTTCTCCGCGATGGGGCGTCGCTTGAGCTTCATGGTCGGCGTCAGCTCGTCGGTGCCGGGCTGCCAGTCGACTTCGAGGATCGTGAAACGCTTGATCTGCTCAACCCGGGCGAGCATGGCGTTCGCGCGGTCAACTCCTTCGCCGACCGCTGCTTGGATCTCGGGATGTCTGGCCAGGTCCGCCACGGTGGCGGCCGCGATGCCGTTGCGGCCAGCGAAGGCGACGGCCGCCTCGGGATCGAGCACGAGGAGGGCGACGTTGTACGGGCGTGCGTCGCCGACGCAGATGGCTTGACCGATGAGGGGGCTGGCTTCCTTCAGCTTCGCCTCGATGTTCGCCGGCGACATGTTCTTGCCCGCCGAGTTGATGATCAGTTCCTTCTTGCGATCGACGATCCGCAAGGAACCATCATCGTCCAGGATGCCGATGTCCCCGGTGTGCAACCATCCGTCGGCGTCGATGGCCTCGGCCGTCGAGTCGGGACGGTTGCGGTAGCCAGCCATGATCAGCGGGCCTCTAGCGAGGACCTCTCCGTCGTCAGCGAGGCGAAGCTCCATACCGGGCAGTACCTTGCCGACGGTTCCGAGGCGAGGCTTGTCGGGCCGTGTCATCGTGATCAGCCCGGTGGACTCGGACAGGCCGTAGATCTCCTGGAGGGAGATGCCGAGGGCATGGAAGAACTCGATGACCGGTGGGGGGCACGGGGCCGCGCCGGTGATGCCGACCACGACCTGGTCCAGGCCGACACGGGCCCTGATCGCAGCGCGGATCGGTTCCGTGGCGGCGTGCTCCGCAACCGCGGCATCGGACGCTTCCCTGCCAGCCTGGCGGTCCCTTACCGCTCGCAGGCCTACATCCAGAGCGAGGGTGGCCGCGGCACGGAGTTCATCGGGACTGGCCTCGATATTGCTGAGGATGGCTGACCGCAGCTTCTCCCACAGGCGCGGTGGCGAGAAGAACACGTTGGGCCGGACCTTCGGCAACAGTGTCGCGATGTCCGCGGGAACCGCGCAGCAGGCGATCGAGAAGCCCACGATCATCGGCATGTAGTGGCTGCAGACGCGTTCTGCGACATGGGCCATCGGAAGGTACGAGATGTTGTTGTTGTCGGGGCTGACCGGCATGACCTGCAGCACGGACCCAGCCATGGCTAGCAGGTTGCGGTGGGTCAGCTGCACACCCTTGGGTGGGCCGGTCGTCCCGGAGGTGTAGATGATCGTCGCGATGTCATCAGGCGCGGCAACCGACTGGTGCGCGAGCGGCGGGTGGTCAAGGAGATCCTCCCACAGGATGCCATCATCACCGGTCCCTCCGACCACGATGACCTGCTCGATCGGGGCACCCAGTTCACGAGCAGCCAGGATGCCCTGGAGCAGCACGGGTTCGGTCACGACGGTCGTGCAGGCTGTGTCGGTGAGCAGATGGGCTAGTTGCTCGGGTGGGTAGGTGTTGTACATCGAGAAGGGAGTAGCGCCGAGCATGAGTGCTGCGGCATCAGTGACATGAAACTCGGGCCGGTTTGTCAGCAGGATGGCGAGGGTGTCTCCATGGCCGACGCCAAGAGTGGAGAGCCCAGTCGCGACCCTCTTCGCTTGGTCGGCGTACTCCCCCCAGGACAGGGCCGTGTCGCCGTCAGCGGTGGCGAGAGCCGGCTGGTCACCGCGAGCTTCGGCGGTCTGGAGCAGCGCCTCGGTCAAGGTGTTCGCAACCAGCCCAGGAAACTCGGTGCTGGCGGTGGGTGTGCTCGTCGTGCTCATCGCAGTGCCTCCTCGGCGTGGGCGGTTACGGCGGCGCGGCCCACGGCGTGCGCCAGAATCTTCTCGGGATCCAGTCCCACTCGGTCACCCCTCCAGGCGACATGCCCGTCTGGTCTGACGAGGACAAGGCTGCGCTCGTAGACGCTGGCGCTGTGGGCGCCGGGTTCAAGTCGGAGGTGCTGGAGCGGGATGCCGACGCGAGCCGCGGCCTCGATCAGCTCGTGCGCTCCCTCGCCGCCGTGGTCGACAAGGGTGAAGCTGCGAGAGTACGCGGTGAGGATGGACGTCCCGTCGGGCAGCAGCACGTGAGGTGCACGAGCGCCCGGGAGGGTCGTAGGCGTGTAGGTGGTCGGATCGAACTCGCCCAGATCGGCTTGCTCCTGGGCCAGCACGGGCGAGTCGGTGTAGCGGTAGCCGTACTCGATCCCCGGACTGGATGCTTCGCCGCGGCGCACCGCGATGAAGTCTGCGAGATGCGCGCGATGGACGTCGGCGGCCTCTGAAGTCTCGTCGACCAGGTCGGGGTCGACCTCGCCGAGGATCTCCAGCTGGGCACCGACGTGGCGGGACGACCACTCCAATGCTCGAGCTGCCTGTGGCCGGCGTTCGGCTTCGTAGCTGTCCAGCAGCGCTTCGCCGCCCCAGCCGGAGAGAACCGCGCTGAGCTTCCACCCCAGGTCGACCGCGTCGCCGATGCCGGTGTTCATTCCGTAGCCGCCGTTGGGGATGACCTGGTGGCACGAGTCGCCGGCCAGGAAGACGCGGCCACTGCGATAGCTGTCGGCCAGGACGATGTTCGGACGCCACACCGATCGCGCGAGGATCTCGTCGACCTCGACAGGTGCACCGGTGACCTGCTGGATGAGTTCAACGGCATTGACGTCTTCGTCCGTCGTCCCGGCTGGGACGAGTGCGTGCAGCGTCCAGACCTCGTCCTCATCCTGGGCGATGAGGATCCCGCCGGAGGAGAAGTACAAATGCCAGTACTGGCCGTGGGCTTGCAGATGCGTTCGGTCGCGGGACCGAAAGTGCACCAGCGCCAGGTCCAGCAAGTCCTCGGTGCCCTCCAGCCCGATTCCTGCCGAGGAACGAACAAGGGAGCGAGCACCGTCGCATCCGACGAGGTACTCGCAGCTGATCGTCTCCTCCTCGCGGGTCTCGACGTGCTTGACCGAGACAGAAACGCGGTCGCCGTGGTCAGAGACTGCGGTGGCACGCCACGGCCGGCGGACCTGGATTCGAGACTCGGCCAAGCATCGACGCATCAGAACGTCCTCGGCCAACTCCTGAGAGACGCGCTGCCAGGGCTCGGCCGGCGTCGACCCGTCGACCGCCGCTGCGATCTGCTCCCGCACCTGGGTGACGGAGGGTTCCGGCCAACGGGCGAGCTCGCGGCCGACCAGAGAGGTGCAGAAGACCGTATCGAAGCTGTGCTCAGGCGGTACGCCGACCTCGCGCAGTTCCTCGGAAACGCCGAGCCGAGCCAGAAGCTCCATGCTGCGGGCGTTCGTCTCGTCCATCTTCGGAAAGTTCGTCGTTGTCGAGCGAGCCTCGATCACCTGCGAGGCGATCCCGTGATGCGCAAGTTCCAGTGCCAGCACCATGCCGACGGGACCAGCGCCCACGATCACGACGGGTACGGATGTTTCAGTCATGCCTTCGACAGTAGGCTGGTTAATGACATCCGTCAATATTTATGGTGATGACTGATATCTAAAAAGTTGGCACTTGACAATAAGTCCTGCCAGGTTCCACGATGGTTCACATGTCCCATAACGATGTCGGCGCGGTGGGGTCCACGACGGCCCACGAGAACCTTCACTCCGAACAAGGAGCGGTTCGCGGGGAGCTGTCGGGGCGACACGCCCAGCCGATCGCCAAGGTCGCCGATCTGGGGTGGCTGGAGTTCGAGAAGCCTGACCTCGACGCGGCGGAGCAGTTCGCCCACGACTTCGGGCTCGCCACCGTCGAACGGACCGCGGACGCCTTGTATCTGCGCGGCAGCAGGCCCGGCACGTTCGCGGCAGTGATCAGAAAAGGACCGCGGTCCCGGTTCGTCGGTCCGGTGTTCAAGTCCGCTGACGCCGGCGATCTCAACCGCCTCGCGCGGGCGACCGGTCAACAGCCGACTTCACTCAACCAGCCCGGCGGCGGAGTCGCAGTTCAGCTACGCGATCCCAATGGCATGCCGGTGCGTGTCGCCCACGGCGTCGAAGAGCTGCCAGCACTGCCTGAGCAGACACCGCTCTCGATGAACGTTGGGCTGAGCCCGACTAGGATCAACGACACTCAGCGGCCGCCCAGGGAGCCGGCTCAGGTCCAGCGGCTCGGGCACGTGGTGTTGGAGAGCCGGGTGTTCAACCGGGCTCTGGACTGGTACCTGGAAACCCTCGGCCTGATCGTGAGCGACTTCCTGTTCCTCGACGGCCATCGAGACCGCGGGCCTGCGATGGCGTTTATGCGATGCGACCGCGGGAGCGAGCCCGCTGACCACCACACCCTGGCGATGTTCCTGGGCCCGGGGAATGGGTACGTCCACTCCGCCTACCAGGTCAGCGACCTCGATGCCATGGCCGCCGGAGGTGAGTACCTCCGCGAACGAGGGCACCACCGGGCGTGGGGAATCGGTCGCCACATCCAGGGAAGCCAGCTCTTCGACTACTGGCACGATCCCGACCAGCTGATGGTCGAGCACTTCTCTGACGGCGACCTGTTCGACTCATCGGTCGAGACCGGATGGGCTCCGCTGTCACGCGCCGGGCTGGCCCAGTGGGGCCCGCCGGTGACCCGGGAGTTCCTGGGCGCCAACCCCTCACCCGCCAAGCTTCGCGAGCTCGTTGAGGCCTTGCGCGAGGACAACGAGATCAGCGTCGCCCACCTGCTCACCATGGCGAAGGCCATGCTGCGCGGCTGACCGGTCCGGTTCCGGCCGCCGACTTGCGAGACGCAGTCAAGGCCGCGCTCGAGGCCCCTCAGGGCTCTGCTCGCGCGCGTGAGCAGTCCCAATCACAATGACCAGTTGCCAAGGAGTCCAACCATGAGCATCAATCTCGTCCGATACCAGGCACCTTCGAGGGAGTTCTGGGCCGTCCTGCATGAGGGCCAGGCGCTCCCACTACCGGGTGACTACGCCACGACTGCGGACGTGCTGACCGACGGGGTCAAGGTCGCTCGCGACATCCTTATCAACGGGCAGGATGTCGAGCCGATCCGCCCCGATGCCCACCCCGTGCTGAGTCCGGTCACGCGTCCGTGCCGGGTCCTCGCGCAAGGCGCCAACTTCAAGACACACCTGCGCGAGAACGGTATGGACACCGACCGCGCATTCAACGTGCTCTTCACCAAGTCCAGTGCCTCGGTGTGCGGTCCCAATGACGACATCATCCGCCCTCCCCACGTGCGGCTGCTCGACTACGAGGTCGAGCTCGGCATCGTGCTGGGGAAGCCCATCACCGGCCCCGCCGTCATCACCGACAAGGAGCTCGGCCAGTACATCGGCGCGTTCGTGGTAGCCAACGACATCAGCGCGCGTGACGTCCAGCTCCCTGAGAACCAGTGGTACAAGGGCAAGAGCTACCGGACCTTTCTGCCGGTGGGGCCTTACCTGGCCGTACCGGACGCCGATGAGATCGCTCGATGGCCCGACCTGCGCCTGAAGCTGGAGGTCAACGGCGAAGTCCGGCAGAACGAACTGGCATCCGACATGCTGTTCGGTCCAGCCGAGACCCTCACCGAGGTCTCCCAGGTCGAGGACCTCGATGTCGGCGACCTGCTGATCACCGGAACGCCGGGCGGCGTCGCCCTCGAGCTGCCCGGTGCCCGGACACAGAGGATCGCCGGACTGCTGCCTGAGGACTTCCGTTGGCGGCTCTTCATCAAGAGCCAGCTCAACACCGGCGGATACCTCAAACCCGGCGACACCGTCACCACGTCGATCAGGACCGACGACGGCGCCATCGATCTTGGAACGCAGCACAGCCTCGTCATTGCAGGCTGACCAAAACAAGGAAGTGAAACCCATGTCCCAAGCACCAACCGGCCGTGGTCGCCCCGTACGACCGCCGACCAAGAGCGCGCTCTTGGCTCTCACTGTCGCGGTGGCGACCGTCACGCTCCCGGTCGCAGCCCAGTCCGCACAAGCTGCGGCGTGTGCACCAGAGGTGAACGTGACGACCAGCCAAGCTCTCGTGGATGCGACCCAGAGCGGCTGCGAGCAGACCATTGTCGTGGACGGTGATCTGACGAACGTGCCGTCGTTCGCTCTCGCCCCCGGCCAGAATCTGACCGCCTCGAGTAGCGGCGGGTCGATCGCCTTCGCTCCGGGCTCCGACGGCGTCCAGATCACCCAGGACAACCGCGTGTCGAACCTGAGGCTCGCGACCGACACCACCCAGCGCGCCGTCTACAACGACACGACCGTCGAGAACCTCGGCGAGGTCGCGTTGCACGACCTCCAGGCCGTCGGCCAAGTTCAGCTGCTCATCAAGGATGACGTGAGCGGCGGTGACGTCAAGGTCGACGGCCTCGACGTAGTCGCTGCCGACACGAGCGCCCAGACCGGTTTGGTCGGGACGTTCTTCGCAGCTCCGCTCGAGGCGATGCAGGGCGCGTTCACCCTCTGGAACAGCCAATCAGACCCGAGCGTCGTCGTGACTGCCGACCTTCAGGACATCTCGATCGGCCGGCCCGATTCCCCTGTGCGTGGCTCCGGAGTCTTCGTCACCGGCGCCTTCCCCCTGTTTGTGGACGCAGACAACGTGGAGACCTTCGGTGACACGTTGCACCAGCAGAGCGTGAACCCGTCCCACGGCAGCATCGAGGTCAACCGCCTCACGACCGGAGACGTGCACACTCAGGGCTCGACAACCTTCTACCGCGGCAACGCAGTCGGTGGCAGCGTCGCCGTCTTCGACGGACCCAGCGCTCCCGTCGCCCAGGGCATCAAGGTCAAGGGATCGGTCACCACGGCGGGACTGACCAACGGAGGCATCAACATCTACTCCGACCTGGACAAGCTCAAGGTGGCCGACGATATCACCTCCACCGGTCCCAACGGCTTCGGAGTGGTCACCTGGCCTCACATCGGCAGCATCGACGTCGACGGTCGTTTGGAAACCTTCGGCACCGGCAGCCGTGCCTTCAACGCCTACGCCGGGGAGGTGGCCGAGGCCGAGTTCGGGCAGATCGTCACCCACGGCGACGGCGGCGTCGGGGTCGACGTCTTCCGGCCGATCGGCAAACTCGTCGTTCACCGCGGGATCCAGACCTCCGGCGGGACCGGAACGAGCCTGGTTCTCGGCGTGCTCAAGCCCCTCCAGGCCTCGGCCATCGGCGCGGCCGAGCTCAACGGCGCCATCGACAAGGTCTACTCCGGCGGTCCGATCAGCACCAGCCATGCGGACGTCTCCACCGTCCACGTCGGTGCCGAGAACAGCATCGGGTCGCTGTGCGCGACGCGTGGCGTCCAGTCAGATCCAGCAGGGCTCCCGTTCGACGCAGAGGGCAAGCTTCGACTTTCCTGTGACTCCGCCGATTCGACCCCGTACGCCGGGTTCGCAGCGAACATGTGCGTCGCAACCGACAGGTTCGCGTACGGTGTCGCCGGTCTCTCTACGGAGCGGATCGTTCGAGTCGACGTCCACGTCGACGGAACCAAAGTCAAGACGGTGAGTGAACCGTCCATCGATCAGGTCGTCGTGACGAACCTGCCGCAGGGGCCGTTCGACTTCAACGTGACGGCAACAACCGACTCCGGTGCAGAGGTCCGGGTCGAGCGGACCTACTACGGCTGCTCGGCCTAGTCACCCATCGGCCGTTGCCACTCGTCTTCGCCTTCCCCGGGGCCCAGCCCCGGGGAAGGCGAAGACTGAGCGAAGGTTCCCGCGGGCCCGAAAGCCCTAGTCAGCGGCTCGCCCTCGTGTACAACGGCACGACTCGGCCCGCTCGCTCCGGACGTTGAACGCGGACGTCGGCGCCGACGAGTCTCCGGAGACCACCTCCCCAGTTCCTCTCATCTCCTTTCGAAAGGACCCTCCATGACCGACGCCTACATCTACGAGGCGATCCGCACCCCGCGCGGGCGGGGCAAGCAGAACGGCTCGCTGTACAGCGTCAAGCCGGTCGACCTGGTGGTCGGCCTCATCGACGAGCTGCGGGCGCGGCACCCCGGGCTGGATCCTGCCGCGATCGATGACATCGTGCTCGGTGTCGTCACACCGGTGGGCGACCAGGGCTGCGATATCGCGAAGACGGCTGCGCTCAAGGCCGGCCTGCCGCCGACGGTGGCTGGCGTGCAGCTCAACCGGTTCTGCGGATCGGGGTTGGAGGCAGTGAACACCGCGGCGCAGAAGGTCGCGTCCGGCTGGGACCAGTTGGTGATTGCGGGCGGAGTGGAGTCGATGAGCCGAGTGCCGCTTGGCGCCGACGGCGGTGCGTGGCCGCTGGACCCGCAGACCAACTACGAGACCTACTTCATCCCGCAAGGTGTCTCGGCCGACCTTATCGCCACGATCGAGGGCTTCTCCCGCGAGGACGTCGACGCGTACGCCGTCCGCTCCCAGCAGCGGGCAGCGGCAGCGATCTCGGGCGGCTACTTCGCCAAGTCGATCGTGCCGGTCCGCGACCTCAACGGCACGGTCCTGCTCGACCAGGACGAGTTCGTCCGCCCGGGCACTACCCTCGAGAGTCTGGCCAGCCTCAAACCGTCGTTTGAGCTGATCGGGGAGCTGGGTGGCTTCGACGCCGTGGCGCTGCAGAAGTACCACTGGGTCGAGCGAATCAGCCATGTCCACCACGCCGGCAACTCCTCCGGCATCGTCGACGGTGCCGGCCTGGTCATCATCGGAAGTGAGGCTGCCGGGGCAGCCGCCGGCATGATCCCGAGGGCCCGCGTCGTCGCATCCGCGGTGTCCGGCTCGGACTCCACGATCATGCTCACTGGTCCGGTGCCCGCCACCGAGAAGGTGCTCGCCACTGCAGGCATGACGGTCGACGACATCGACCTGTTCGAGCTCAACGAGGCGTTCGCCAGCGTGGTGCTCAACTACCAGAAGACGCTGCGCATCCCCGACGAGATGATCAACGTCAACGGCGGCGCGATCGCCCTGGGTCACCCGCTCGGCGCGACCGGCGCGATCATCACGGGGACCATGGTGGACGAGTTGGAACGCCGCGGCGCTCGCTACGCCCTCATCACGCTGTGCATCGGCGGCGGCATGGGTATCGCGACCATCATCGAGCGAGTCTGAGAGGCCTGCCATGACTGACAACATCAAGACCGGCAACATGTTCGGCTGGGAGATCGGTGCCGACCGCGTGCTCGTGCTCACCATGGACGACGACTCCCAGTCGACCAACACAATGACAGCCAGGTGCATCACCGACCTACAGGCGACGGTTGACCGGTTGATCGCCGAGAAGGCGTCGTACGACGGCGTCATCCTCACGTCTGGCAAGGACACCTTTTTCGCGGGCGGTGACCTCAACATGCTGATGGACGCCGGACCCGACGACGTCGAGGCGATCTGCGTCGGTTTGGACGCCTATAAAGCGTGCTTCCGAACCATCGAGACGCTTGGCAAACCCGTGGTAGCGGCGATCAATGGCACCGCGCTCGGCGGCGGCTTCGAGTTCGCGCTTGCAGCCCACCACCGGATCGCGCTGGACAAGAGGGGAAGCCTCATCGGGCTACCCGAGGTTACTTTCGGCGTGCTGCCGGGCGCGGGTGGAGTGACCCGCGTAGTCCGGATGCTCGGCATCGCCAACGCGGTGATGAACGTGGTCGGGCAAGGACAGCGGATGAAACCGGCCGAGGCGCTGGAGGTGGGCATTGTCGACGAGGTGGTCGCGACCGAGAAGGAGATGTTCGCCGCTGCCAGGCAGTGGCTCGCGGCCCACCCCGACGCCCAGCAGCCGTGGGACGCGAAGGGTTACAAGATCCCGGGCGGCACCCCGGCATCGCCAGCGTTCGCAGCCAACTTGCCGGCGTTCCCTGCCAATGTCCGCAAGGAGCTCAAAGGGGCGCCGATGCCCGCACCGATCGCGGTGCTGTCCGCCGCGGTCGAGGGCGCGCAAGTCGACATCGACACCGCGTTCGCGATCGAGTCCCGCTACTGCGCGCACCTGATCTGCGGCCAGGTTTCCACGAACATGATCAAGGCGTTGTACTTCGACCTCAACGCGATCAACAAGGGCGCGTCCCGTCCCGATGGCTTCCCGGTCCGTCGCGCGGAGCGGGTCGCGGTGCTCGGTGCTGGAATGATGGGCGCCGCGATCGCCTACGTCACTGCCCAGTCCGGCGCGACGGTCGTGCTGCGCGACGTCACGATCGAGGCCGCGGAGACGGGTAAGGGCTACTCCCGCGGCCTGCTCGACAAGGCCGTCGCCCGAGGCAAGATCACTGAGGCGAAGCGGGACGAGGTCCTCGAGCGGATCGTCGCCACCGACAACATCTCCGACGTCGCGGGTTGCGACTTCGTGGTCGAGGCGGTGTTCGAGGACCTCGCGGTCAAGCGGCAAGTGCTCGCCGAGGTCCAAAAGCTGGTGACCGCCGACGCCCTCATCGCCACCAACACCTCGGCGTTGCCACTCGCGGAGATGGCCAGCTCGGTCGACCATTCAGGCGACTTCATCGGCCTGCACTTCTTCTCCCCCGTCGACAAAATGCCGCTACTCGAGATCGTCGTCGGCGACACGACTTCCGACGAGGCCCTGGCCCGCGCGTTCGACTTCGCCCAACAGATCAAGAAGACCCCGATCGCGGTCAAGGACGTCTACGCGTTCTACGCCAACCGGGTCATCGCCCAGTTCGTCGACCAGGCGCTGGCCATGCTCGGCGAGGGCGCGCATCCGGCAAGCATCGAGCAGGCCACGACCCAGGCAGGCTTCCCGGTCGGCGCGCTCGCACTGCTCGACGAGGTCAACATGAAGACCACGCTGAAGATCCAGCAGGGCGCGAGGACAGCCGCCGAGGCCGAGGGTACGACCTACGTCGAGACCGCCGGTACTCCAGTCCAGTGGCGCATGGTCGAGGAGTTCGACCGACCCGGCCGGCTGCACGGTGAGGGTTTCTACGAGTACGGCGCCGACAACGCCCGGCTCGGGCTCTGGCCCGGTCTCTACGAGCATTTCCACCAACCTGACGCGGAGATCCCCTTCGAGGACATGAAGGAGCGACTGCTGGTGGCCCCGGCGCTCGAGGCCGCGCGGTGCTACGAGGCCGGGATCGTGCGCACCGTCGCCGACGCCAACGTCGGCTCGATCATGGGGATCGGATTCCCACCATGGACCGGCGGGGCGCTGCAGTACATCAACCAGTATGACGGAGGCCCGGCCGGCTTCGTCGCCCGCGCCGACGAACTCCGCGAGCGATACGGCGACCGGTTCCTCGTGCCCGACCCACTCAGGCAGCGGGGCATCAGCGGTCAGCACTACCAGTGACAACATCGCAGCCGTGACTGCTGGGCCGAAGGCAGGCTCCATGCGTAGCAAACCGGTGTCACGGGGTCCGCCACGATCGTTCGCGACGAACAGATCGCAGAATCGTTGCCGTCGACCTCGAGCGTGACCCGCCTGATCGTCTGAACAGCAGAAGCCTTGGCGTGCTCGTCTCCTACGCCGACCTCATCTCTGCTGGAGCACGACGGGCGAGAGCGTTGGCACCAATCGACAGCGCACCGCCGTCTCACCTGCGATCAACTCGTCGGCCGCCACAACAACCCAACCGGCCGCGGTCCCCATGGGGGCCAGCCGTGCGCACCTCATCCACATGGCATGGAATCGAAACGATGCGCGGCGTACGCAGCTGGCCGACAGCACGGAGCGAGCGCGGGCGAAGCGCCAAGCGCAGCTCGAGGGGATGCACGAGCGGATGGTCGGCGAGGTCCAGCGGTTGGTGACCGGCGATGACTGGCGCCGTGCGCTCGAGTTTGCGACCAGGTTCAGAAGCAGAAGCTTTCACAACGTCCTCCTGATCCAGCGAGCGCACGAGGACAACTACGCGCAGGGGTTGGTGCCTGCCCCCACCCCGACGTACGTCGCTGGGTTCCGCCAGTGGCAGACGCTTGGGCGGTCTGTGATGAAGGGCCAGCCCGGCACGCAGATCATGGCGCCAGTCAAAGTCAGGGTGGCCTCGATGACACCGGAGGACGCCAACTCGTGGCGGCGGCTCGCGAGCGGCGAACGGGCCAAACCTGGAGAGACGACGAGACACAAGATGGCCGGGCTGCGGCCGGCGTACGTCTGGGACATCTCGCAGACCGAGGGCGATCCTATTCCTGAGCCTCCCAAGCCGATGCTGCTCGAGGGTGCTGCTCCCGAGGGGTTGTGGGAGGCGCTGGCCGAGCACATCACCGAACGCGGCGGCACCAACGGGATCACCGACTTCATGACGCGATCAGTCTCGGTCCGGGTGGACATGGATGACGCCGCGATGGTCCGTACACTCGCGCACGAGGCCGGCCATGTCGTGCTGCACTCCCCCGTCGACATGCAGGAGGACGCTGCGCGGCACCGCGGCATCAAGGAGGTCGAGGCCGAGGGCGTTTCGATGATGATAACGGGCGCACACGGGATGGACAGCAGCCAGTACACCGTGCCGTACGTGTCGACCTGGGCCTCGCAGGTACCAGGCACCGATCCGGTGCAGGTGGTCCAAGACACCGCCGCGCGCGTCCGTTTCGCGGCGATCAGCATCCTGAACCATCTCGACACCGAGAAGGTCCCCGATGGTACGCCGCCAGGGCTGGACCGCGATGATCCCAATCGCTCGACGCCGACAGGACGCGACCAAAGCCTCCCGGCGCCCGAGACCACCTCAGTCGAACGGCCAGGTCTGTGATGGACGACCGCTCGAGCACCGGCGTCCCGATCGCTCTCCCAACCGTCCGGATCGAAGTCGACGCCGGCGGCGCACTCACGGTCACCATCGACAAGGTGCCGTACGCGGTCGCTCCCAACTTCGGCCGTGACCACGTGCGAGGACTGCTCCGAGACCTCGTTAGTGACCTCGGACCGATCCGCGCAGAGATCACCGAGTCCAACGGCGAGAAGTACATCGATATCCTGACACCTGGCGATCGCAGTTCCGCGCCCCCAGACCCGGCGCCCGACCGGCCGACGGCCCACCGAATCCGCGGTCACTTTGATGCCGGTGAGGACGTCCTGGTCGCGGTCGTGGTGGGGCGGCGAACCGCGGAGAGGGACGGCACTGTTGCCGTGCGAATGCCTCCGGCGCTTGTCCAGCGGTACGGAGACGACGTGCTTCTCATCGGGCGGGATACGAAATTATCGGCCGCTGCTGTCAACCGCGGCGAAGGCGTGAGGTCGTGAATCCCGGTCCGCGCCAGGTCGACGACGAGCTGATCAACCTCGGACTCGTCGCCGTGCTCGGCGGCGCTGTCGTCCTCGGGCTGCTCCGGCTGGCCGGGTCGATCACGGCATGGATGACAGGAGCGACCACACCTCGGCACGGACTCGATGGCGCACTCGGCGTGATCGCCACACCCTCTGATCCTGGTGCTGCTCTCGGTGCTCATGGTCTTTCGCCAATCGCCTACTGGTTCGTCGTTGCGACTCTCTTCACCCTCGTTGGGGTGATCGGTTGGTCAGGCTGGCGAGCGCTCGGCATCCTCCGAGAAGCGTCGAGGCGGGACGTACGCCGCGTCGGTGGCGTCGCGACTCGCCGCGTGGTCACGCGCGTCGCCTCCGAGGCTGCCCTCCTCAAGCGCGCTCACAACCTCCGCCCGAGCGTTCCCGAACCAGATGCCCATGACGTCGGGTACCTTCTCGGCACCGCACGAGGACGAGGCGTATGGAGCTCGGTCGAGGACTCCTCACTCGTTCTCGGCCCGCCTCGCTCCGGCAAGGGCCTGCATCTGGTCGTAAACGCGATCCTCGACGCTCCCGGGGCCGTCGTCGCCACCTCCACCCGCCCCGACAACATCACCATCACACTCGAGGCCCGCCGCAAGCGTGGACCCATCGCCATCTTCGATCCTCAACGTCTCGCCGAAGGCCTCCCGAGCGGCCTGCGCTGGTCCCCCGTACGCGGCTGCGAAGATCCCCTCACTGCGATGATCCGCGCCACCGGGCTCGCCTCCGCCACCGGACTTTCCGCCGGCGGTGTCGAGAGCGGCGGGTTCTGGGAAGGCAAGACCCGCACCGCCCTCCAGGCACTCCTGCATGCCGCGGCCCTGGACCGACGTTCCCCCGCCGAGCTCCTCTCATGGACCCTCGCTCCTTCCGCCGCAGCCGACGCCGTAGCCATTCTTGCGAGCCGCCCGGACGCCGCGACCGGGTGGGCAGAGTCGCTGGACTCGATGATCGAGTCCGACCCACGTACCCGCGACTCGATCTGGATGGGCGTCTCCCTCGCTCTCTCCGCACTCGCCGACCCACGTGTCCTCGACGCCGTTAGCCCCACAGAGGAAGAGGCGTTCGACCCCACCACGTTCCTCGAGAACAACGGCACCCTCTATCTGCTCGCCACAGGAGCCGGCGCCGGTGCCTCCTGGCCACTGGTCGCCGCACTCATCGAAGACCTCGTCGAGACCGCACGCCACCTGGCCGCCCGCTCTCATGGCGCCCGCCTAGACCCACCTCTGCTGCTGGCGCTCGATGAGATCGGCAACCTCGCCCCGCTGCCCTCACTACCCACCTTGATGGCCGAAGGCGGCGGGACCGGGATCACCACAATGCCTATCCTTCAGTCCCTCTCCCAGGCGCGCGACAGATGGGGCGACCACTCCGCCAACACCATCTGGGACGCCGCCATCGTCAAAGTCATCCTCGGCGGCACCGCCGCTGCCCGTGACCTCCAAGACCTCTCCACCCTCATCGGCGAACGCGACGAGCACACCGACACCATCACCATCGGCGACCACGGTTCCCGCGGACTCCAACGCTCCACCCGCCGCGTACCCATCCTCCCGCCCGACACCATCCGCACCCTCCCCTTTGGCACCGGCCTCGTCCTGCTCCGATCCACACCACCAATCGTCACCGACCTCCGCCGTTGGACCGACCGCGCCGACGGCCACGAGCTCTCCCGGCTCCGTGCCGAAACCGAGCTGCTGTTGGGACACCCTTTGACACCGTCATGACCGCGCAGTTTTCGAGCCGCGACTCCGCCCCCACCGGAACGGCGGCTTCTCAGCGTCAACCGGCCGTACATGGGCTGGGTTCATCCAATGCTGGTAGACCCACCAGTCCTCCGGGTTCGTCGGCGGCGGCTCACTTGCCGAGATCACCAGACATTGCCACTTCGACTCCCTCCGGGTGCCCAGCTGAGACTCGGGCGTGCGCCTCCATGCCAACAGCAGCCCCGGCTGGCTGTGGATCCCGAACCGACTCGATGAATCCACCCAGACCAGAAACGGTGGCGTACGCCGCAAGTCGACCTCCATCAGCTAACGAGAATCGACCCTCAATCAGATGGTATATCGAACACTTGAGCGATCCAGATTCAGGATAAAGCCCTCCCGTCGCAGCGGGCGGACGACGGTCGCAAGACACGCTTGACCATGTGAGCAGGCATACGGCGAACACATGTTCGGACGCCGGAATGCTCGGGCCGCAGCCAGATGGATGCGGTTCGCCGAACGATGGACTGACCATCATCCACATCGTCGACGTGTATCAGGTCGCACGGACCGGAACAAAGGCGGTGATCACCCTCCATGGCAGTCACCAGGCCGCGACGCTTGGTTCTGGCGGGACAGGGTCGAGGCTGGCTCCACTCTCGCTGTCGCGTTCTCGTCGGGGTACGGCCCGCACTCGCACAGTAACGGTGTCATCTTCGTCTCCAACCAGACAACCGGATCCGGGTGCACGACCGTCTGAGTTCGAAGGTTCTTGCTCGCGTCCAGCGCCATCACATCCGCTCTGAAACAGGGCAAGCTCGACTGGCCAGTGAAAGCCAGCAAGCGACCGCCACTTCTGACACACCTTCATGACCGGGCTCTACCTGATCGCCGCCCCCGCGGTGAGGAATCCATCGCGCACCTGACTTCCGAGAACGACGCCGAGCAAGCGGTGTCGTGCGATCGGAAGGTACGTCATGTCGATCCCCACTCAGCTCAGCCTGCACGGCTACATCGCGACTACGCCGGAGCTGTCCAAGACTCGTGACGGCAGCCCGCGATTCCACGCCCGCATCGGCGTCGAGCAATTTCGCAAAGAGCTCGACGGATCCTTCACCAAGCTCGATCCCGTCCACTGCGACCTTGTCGCCTACGACACCACCGCCGAGCGCGCATTCGAACGGTTCAGGGTCGGAGACTCATTCGTCGCCGCCGGCTACATCAACGACTACGAGGTCGACCGCGAGGGCCAGAAGGTCCCACGGCAGGAGTTCGTGGCTCGCCGAATCGGCCATGACCTCGCCCGCACCCGCTACGAAGTCCAACGCCGCGCGGCTGTTGTACCTGACCCGACACCAGCCGCAGCGTCCGAGGCGATCGACCGCGCGGTCGGCTTCTGAGGCCGACGATGGCCCCGACGTACGAAGGCGGCGCCACCAGCGAGATCCTCAGACCGATCAACTGGAACCTCCTCACCGCCGAGGAGGCCGAGAGCGAGTGGCTTGATCTGAACGCCTGGGTCGACTGGCTCAGGTACGCCTACGGCCTCCAACCCGCCATCGTCCCGCCCCTGTGGCATCGGCACGACGAGCTCGTCTGGGAACTCTCTGCACTCCACACGGCCTGGCTCAACGCGTACGACCCCGACGCACCCCCTGGCGCGCCGCTCGCCTGGCATCGCGAGTTCGCAGAAGCCCGACACCGGCTACGTGACTGGGTGGCCACCTGCGGCACTCGGGCCGACCGCGACCGGCCCACCAGGCAAGCCGCCTGGCCTGGGGAAGGCGTCTTAGCGACACCGGTCGAGCAGCCCATCCACGACCGTGAAGCCGACTTCGAGCGGTTCATGCACGAGGACCTGGCGAGGCGCCAGCAGCTTGAGAAGGAAGCGCGCAGCGTCGCCGACGAGCTGGCTCAGAACCTCGTCGACCGCCTGGGGGAACCCGTCGAACGATCCCAGTGGCGCCTCGGGAGTCAGTAGCGCACTGCCACGGCAGACCATGCGTGCTCAAACGCACGCTCTCCACAGATCACCGGTTTCCGCTCGACCACCACGCTCCGAGGTCGTGACCGTGCACCTGAAGAGCACACCTCCGCACTCAGAAGGAGACTGCAATGCAGCTCGCGCACGCCATCACACTCGCCGAGGCCCGTTCCTATCTCGCGGCGCTCGCCGACACCGCGCGGACGGTCGAAGGGTCCATCGCCTTCGAACATGTACTCCTCCAGCTCGACCTCGTCCACGGCGACCAAGCCCCCGCGTACGAGGAACTCCCCCACTCCCTCACCGCTGATCTGCTCTACCGACTCGCCGCCAAAGCCATTCAGGACCTCGTACGCCACGGTGTCGATGCCCTCCAGGTCGAACTCGTCCTCGCCGCTCTGCTCGACGCCCGCGACACAGATACCCGAATGAACGGTCACCTTGGGCGGCAGTGATGTACGGAGAGAGCATCGGCGTACTGCGCATCGAGCTCGCACATCTTCTTGGTCAGTATCACGTCAGCCACCGGATCGACCGCGACCTCGCGCGCGCGTACTCCGGTCCAGGCGTGGTGGATACCCGAGGAGAGGTCGTCGCGCTGATCCGCAGCTTTCGGCACAGTGTGCTCACGTGGTGTTACCAGGCCATGGTCCATGGCGACCCCAATCCCAAGGCTGAACACAGCGCCAACCTCCTCGAACCGCCCGATCGACTCCGGCAGTCGCTCGGCCGAGTTGTAGCCAAGAACCCCGCGCCGCTGCCGAGGCTGGAGCAACTGACCACACACCAACCTGTCGCTGTACTCGAGTCGTGGCGACAAGCCGCCAAGACAACCGCCATCGCCGAGCACGACCTCGCCCATGGGACCGGCGACGGCCGTCTCAGCCACCGCGAGTGGCTCACCCTTGTCGGGGACGTCGCCGACATCACCAGGGCGCTGCTCATCCTCGACAAGCGCTACCGGCATGTCTCCGAATGGGAGACCCTCCGGGGACTCCGCTTGCTCGACGGTTACCTCGACGATTGCGTCGTCCATGTCTGCGAGCGCTCCGGCAAGCTCGACTCCAACCTCGACTGGCGCGGCTGGCAGCCGCTGGACCCGGAGGTCTCACCCAACGCCGAACCCATCGTCCACGTGATCGCCGCTGAACGCCGCCTTCTGAACTCGCTCGGCTCGGTCCCGTCCATGGCCAACCTGCGCCATCTCATGACGTCCCAACGCGAGGTCTCCCACCTCGCCGCGCTCCGAACGGGTGACCACGATCGCGAACTGGCCAACCGGTTTCACCGTCGCGAACACGCGTACGGATCCCTCCTCCGCGCTTCTCGGACAGCCGCCGGCCTTCTCGGGACCGGTGCGGAAGCCACCCGTCACAGCGCCGACGCCGTCGACCGCCTGGTAAGCATCTCGGCGGTCTCTCCCATCCCCCTCGGTTCCCTGCACGAACTCGACACGCTCTTTCGCCAGGTTGACAACGCCCTCTGCGCAGCGATCGAAGAAGGCTTTAGCGCCCGCCTCTACTTCGTACGCCGCGCCCTGCCGCGCATCGATCCGACCGACGGCCACCTCACCCACCAAGCTCGCGAGCTCTTCGACCCGCTCCAATGCAAGGGCCATACTCCACTCATCACCATCGCGCGACGCTACCTCCGCACCAATCCAGTACGCACGGCCGCGCCAAGTATCACCGCAATGACCCGAGCCGACTTCCATGCCGCAATAAATCAGCGCCGGTCACGCGGCAGCGCAATCTCGCTCTGACCTTGGCACGCGAGGCAGCGTTGGACACTCGACGCTCTCGCGCCGGCGTTGTTCACAGGAGCCCGAGCGATCGAGCCCGTGTCCCTGCGGATCTTCTGACCATGCGTGCATGCCCACGCGTCACTTCGGCTCCCCTCTGTTGTCAACCAGTGCTCGCGAGGGGTCCGGCCGCCGGGCTCTTCGGGGTGGAGGGTGGTGCGGCGTAGCGTCGGGTCTGCGG
>NZ_JBEORF010000040.1:0-61840 GCF_040302125.1 Nocardioides sp. NPDC127514
ACGTAGACGATGCCGCCGACCCGAGGACGCCAGTCGCCCAGGACCTCGACGACCGCCTTCACCAGCGGGACCGGGACCGGGCCGTCCTGTGCCGACTCGGCCGACGGGGGGTGACTTCTCGGCTAGATCTGCCACCAGACGGTCGTGTCGCCGGGGAGGTCGGCGGTGGCGTCGGTGACGGATACGGCGCCCGAGGAGGAGAGGAGTACGCGGCCGGGGGCGGCGATGCGTACGGGTTCCTTGGTGGTGTTGACCGTGCAGGCGAAGCCGTCACGCTCGAACCAGAGGACACCGGCGGGGGCCTCGTCGTGCCAGGTCACCGCGTCGCCGGCGCCGAGGCCGGGGACCTCGCGGCGGGTGCGGATGGCGGAGCGGTAGAGCTCGAGGGTCGAACCCTCGACGCCCGTCTGGGCCTCGACGCTCAGCTGACCCCACTCCGCCGGCTGCGGCAGCCAGGAGCCACCGTCGCCGAAGCCGTAGGACGAGCCGGAGCGGGTCCACGGCAGCGGCACCCGGCAGCCGTCGCGGAAGCCGTCCTGGCCGTTGGCGCGGTGGAAGGACGGGTCCTGGCGGACCTCGTCGGGCAGGTCGGTGACGTCGGGGAGGCCGAGCTCCTCGCCCTGGTAGACGTACGCCGATCCCGGCAGCGCGAGCATCAGCAGCGTCGCCGCGCGTGCGCGCCGGAGCCCGAGCTCACGATCACCGGCCGTCCGGATCTGGGTCCCCGACCCCGGCGGGTTCGCGAACCGGGTGGCGTGTCGGGTGACGTCGTGGTTGGACAGCACCCACGTCGCCGGAGCGCCGACCGGGCGCATCGCGTCCAGGGAGCTGTCGATGACCTTACGCAGCGCCGCGGCGTCCCAGGCGGTGTCGAGGTACTCGAAGTTGAAGGCCTGGTGCAGCTCGTCGGGGCGTACGTAGTTCGCCGACCGTGCCACCGTCGGCGTCCACGCCTCGGCGACGAAGATCCGGCCCGGGTAGTCGGCCAGGACCCGGCGCCACGAACGGTAGATCTCGTGGACGCCGTCCTGGTCGAAGAACGGCATCTCGTCGTTGCCGAGCAGGTGGAGCTGCTCCGCGTGGCCGATGGACGGCAGGCCCTCGGCCTTGACCAGGCCGTGGGCGACGTCGATGCGGAAGCCGTCGATGCCGAGGTCGAGCCAGAAGCGGAGGATGTCCAGGAACTCCGCGTGCACCTCGGGGGAGTTCCAGTTGAAGTCGGGCTGCTCGGGGGCGAAGAGGTGGAGGTACCACTCGCCGTCCGGAACCCGCGTCCACGCCGGACCGCCGAAGATCGAGTCCCAGTCGTTCGGCGGCTCCTCACCGTTCTCACCCCGTCCGGGCAGGAAGTGGTAGCGCGACCGCATCGACGACCCCGGCCCTTCGGCGAGCGCCTGCTGGAACCACACGTGCTCCGAGGAGGAGTGGTTGGGGACGATGTCGGCGATGACCTTCAGACCCAGCTCGTGGGCAGCAGAGATCAGCGCGCGAGCGTCGTCCAACGTCCCGTAGCGAGGGTCGACCGCCCGGTAGTCGGACACGTCGTAGCCCCCGTCGGCCTGCGGTGAGGCGTAGAACGGGCTCAGCCAGATCGCATCCACGCCCAGGTCACGGAGGTAGGGGAGTCGGGACCGAATCCCGGGAAGGTCACCGGTGCCGTCGCCGTCGCTGTCGGCGAAGCTGCGGGGGTAGACCTGGTAGATGACGGCGTCACGCCACCATTCGGTGCTGCTCATGGAGAAAGTTGCCCTTTCAGCCCTTGACGCCGCCGGCGGTCAGACCGGTGACGACGTGTCGTTGGACGAGGTAGAAGAAGATGGTCACGGGGATGGCGATGAGGACAGCGGTGGCGGCCATCAGGTTCCACTGCGCGTCGTGCTCGCTGACGAAGCTCTGCAGTCCGACCGCGAAGGTGTACTTCGAGTCGTCGAGCAGGAACGTCGAGGCGAACGCGACCTCCGCGAAGGCGGTGATGAAGGCGTAGAACGCGGCCACCGCGAGACCCGGGCGAGCCAGCGGCAGGATCAGCCGCCAGAACGTACCGAACGGGGTGAGCCCGTCGATCATGCCGGCCTCGTCGAGCTCGACCGGGATGGTGTCGAAGTAGCCCTTCAGCAGCCAGGAGCAGTATGGGACGATCGTGGTGCAGTTGACCAGGATCAGGCCGAGGTGGGAGTCGACCAGGCGGAGCTGGGAGAAGATCTCGTACATCGGCACGATCAGCACCGCGATCGGGAACGCCTGCGTCAGCAGCAGGACCCACATCAGCGGCCGGTGGCCCGGGAACCGCATCCGGGAGACCGCATAGCCGGTCGTCGCCGCCGACATCACGCCGAACAGGGTCGTGCCCCCGGCGACCACCAGCGTCGACCACAGCCAGTTGAAGAAGGCGGTGTTGGTCAGCACGAACGAGTAGTTGTCCAGCGTCGCCTTCGCGAAGATCCCGCCGGGGTGGAGGTAGTCGTCCTTGTCGGGTCCCAGGGACAGGTAGACGAGCCAGACGATCGGGAAGACCGCGATCAGCGACGCCACGGTGAGCGTCAGGTGCGTGCCCACCCGCGCGACCGGGCCGAGTTCTCCGCGGCGGCGCTGGGTCGTCCTGGGCGCGTTGAGGCTAGGCGAGCTGGTCATTGCGTTTCAACCACCGGTAGTAGAAGGACGTGAAGACGATCAGGATCGCGAGCAGGAGCACGCCGTACGCCGCCGACATGGCGAAGTCGCGAGGCTGCTGCCCGAATCCGAGTCGATAGGCCCAGGTGACCAGGATCTGCGCGTCCGGCGCGGTGTTGCCGAAGAGCAGGAAGATGATCGCGAACTGGTTGAAGGTCCAGATCACGCCGAGCAGCACGACGGTCGAGCTCACCGACGACAGCCCCGGCAGGGTGACGTGGCGGAACCGCTGCCAGGCGTTGGCGCCGTCGATCTCGGCCGCCTCGTAGAGGTTCTCGTCGATCGACTGCAGCCCGCCGAGCAGGGAGAGCATCATGAACGGCACGCCGCACCAGGTGTTGACCATGATCGCGGCCGTACGCTGCCAGGTCGGGTCCTCGAGCCAGCTCGGCGAGGCGAGCCCGATCGTGTCGAGCATCGAGTTGATGACGCCGGCGTCGGCCAGCATGATCCGCCAGGCGAAGACGGTGACGAACGTTGGCACCGCCCAGGGCAGGATCAGCAGCAGGCGGTACGCCACGCGTCCGCGCAGCCGCTGGTTGAGCAGCATCGCCAGCCCGAGGCCGATTGCGTAGTGCAGGACGACGCAGGTGACGGTCCAGACGATGGTCCACACGAAGTGGGACCAGAAGCGGTCGTACGCCGCCGGGCCCCACAGGATCTCGGCGTAGTTGTCCAGACCGATGAACTTGTACGTCGCGTCGATCGTGTTGACGCCGATGGTGCGTGCCGAGTTGAGGCTGTTGGCGTCGGTCAGAGTCAGGTAGAAGCCGCGCAGGAGCGGGTAGCCGACGAGCACGCCGAGCACGATCACGACGGGCGCGACCATCGCGTAGGCGTACCAGTAGCGGCGGTAGGAGTCACGCACGCGCTGGACGGGGCGGGGCGCCCGCCGCCGAGACCGCGGGGTCTCGGCGGCGGGCGCTGGTGCTGTCAGGGTCATGAGATGACGGGCTCTTCCCAGCTCACTTGGAGAATTCGGGCAGCAGGTCGGCGAAGGCCGTCTCCAGCGTGGCCAGACCCTCGTCGAGGGTCTCGGCGCCGGAGGCGATCTTCGGCAGCTCCTGGTCCATCGGACCCCACAGCGAGGAGTACTCGGGCAGCTCGGGTCGCGGCTGGGCGGCCGGGAGCACCGTCTGGAAGCCGGCGATGCCCGGGTCGGCCTTGACCTCGTCGGTGTAGGCGTCGTCGCGGGTCGGCAGCGTGGAGTTCTTGAGCGCGATCTGGGCCTGGGTCTCGGCCGAGGTCATGAACTTCACGAACGCCGCGGAGGCCTCCTGGTGCGCCTCGTCCGAACCGGCGTAGATCGACAGGTTGTGACCGCCGGTCGGGGCGCCGGCCTCGCCGGTCGAGCCGGCCGGGACGGTGGCGATGCCCAGGTTGTTCTTGTCCTGGAACGCCGAGCCCTTGTAGAAGTTCGTGATCTCCCAGGGACCCTGGATGATCGCGGCGACCTTGCCGTTGACGAAGGCGTCCTGGATGTGGGCGTACGCGTCGGCGGTGGTGTCCGCCTTGTGCAGGCCCTCGCCGTCGAAGAGACCCTGCCAGGTGCTCAGGCCCTTCTTGGCCTCAGGCGAGGAGATGGTGATCTTCTTGGCCTCGGCGTCGACGGTGTCGGTGCCCTCGCCGTAGAGGAACGGCTGCGCGTAGTAGGCGGAGGTCGAGCCCCAGTAGCCGTCGACACCGGTCTTGGACTTGATCGTGGCGGCGTCGGCCTTGAGCTCGTCCCAGGTCGTGGGCGCCTCGGTGATGCCGGCCTTCTCGAAGAGCGCCTTGTTGTAGACCAGCGCGAGGGTGTCGGTGACGAACGGGACGCCGTACGTCTTGCCGTCGAACTCGGCCTGCTTGATCAGGTTGGGCTGGAAGGCGTCCTTCTCCTCGAGCGCCTCGGTGTCGTCGAGGGGAGCGAGGAAGCCCTTCTGCGCGAACGCAGGCGTCCAGCCGACCTCGGCGCGAAGTACGTCGGGAGCGCCGCTGGCGCCGGCCGCGGTGTCGAACTTGTTCTGGGCCTGGTCGAAAGGCACGTTGACGTACTTGACCTTGATGTCCGGATTGGCCTTCTCGAAGTCCTTGACGAGGGCCTGGTACGTCGGCGCCTCGTTGGTTGCGTTCGAGGTGTCCCACCAGGTGATGGTGACCGGGCCGTCGCTGCTGTCGCCGCTGCCACCGCCACATGCCGTTGCCGCCAGGGCGAGCGATGCCGCCACTGCGGTGGCCACGATGCCACGTCGCATGAGTTCTCCTTCGATATGGGGCCGGGCGAGGAATCCGCCCGGTGGTGTGACGAAGGTAACCCCGCGTCGAGGAGAATGTAAGAGTCTTTCAGCAAAAGTTGCAAACTTGCTGAAAGTTCTTGCAGGCCGTGTAGGGAGAGGGCATGATGTGATCGTGCCCATAACACCAGCCTCTGCCCGACTTGCTGACATCGCGGCCCATGCGGGCGTGAGTGAGGCGACGGTCAGTCGCGTCCTCAACGGCAAGCCCGGGGTCGCCGCGGCCACGCGGGAGGCGGTGCTGGCGGCGATCGACGTCCACGGCTACGAGCGCCCGGTGAAGCTGCGCCAGCGCAGCGAGGGGCTGGTCGGCCTGATCACGCCCGAGCTCGACAACCCGATCTTCCCCGCGCTCGCGCAGGTCATCGCGCAGGGCCTGACCCGGCAGGGCTACACCCCGGTGCTCGCCACGCAGACGCCCGGCGGCTCGACCGAGGACGAGCTCACCGAGATGCTCGTCGACCGCGGTGTCACCGGGATCATCTTCGTCTCCGGCCTGCACGCGGACACCACCGCCGACATGACGCGCTACGAGAAGCTGCGCGCCCAGGGCGTTCCCTATGTCCTCCTCGACGGGTTCACCCCCGACATCAAGGCGCCGTTCATCTCGCCCGACGATCGCGAGGCGATGCAGCTGGCGGTCACCCACCTCGCCACGCTCGGCCACTCCAAGATCGGCCTGGCTGTCGGTCCCCGCCGCTTCGTCCCGGTCCAGCGCAAGATCGAGGGCTTCGTGACCACCATGGCCGACCGCTTCGGGCTGAGTGCCGAGGAGATCGAGAAGGGCCACATCCGCGACTCCTTCTTCACCCTCGAGGGCGGCCAGGCCGCGGCCTCCGCGCTCCTCGACGAGGGCTTCACCGCGATCGTGTGCGCGAGCGACATGATGGCGCTGGGCGCCATCCGTGCCGCCCGCTCGCGTGGTCTGCGGGTCCCGGAGGACGTTTCCGTGGTCGGCTACGACGACTCCCAGCTGATCGCCTTCACCGACCCGCCGCTGACCACCGTCCGCAAGCCCGTCCACGCGATGGGTCAGGCCGCGGTCCGCGCCATCCTCGACGAGATCGCCGGCACCGGCACCCCGCACTCGGAGTTCGTCTTCCACCCCGAGCTGGTCGTCCGCGGCTCCACGGCTTCCGGTCCCCGCGTCAACCCCTGACCGCCCGGAGCGGGTCGGCACGCGGCTGGCAGGATGGGCGCGTGACGATTGTGGCTGCTGCTGACGGTTCGGCGCTCGGGAACCCGGGGCCCGCGGGGTGGGGTTGGTATGTGGACGGGTCCACCTGGGCCTGTGGCGGCTGGCCGCACGGGACCAACAACCAGGGCGAGCTGACCGCGGTCCTCGACCTGCTGCGGCAGACGGCGCACACCGGCGAGCCGCTGCTGATCTACTGCGACTCCAAGTACGTCATCAACTCGGTCACCAAGTGGATGGCCGGCTGGAAGCGCAAGGGCTGGAAGAAGGCCGACGGCAAGCCCGTCCTCAACGTCGAGATCATGAAGGATCTCGACGCGGCGATGCAGGGCCGCGACGTCCGGTTCGAGTGGATCAAGGGCCACTCCGGACACCCGCTCAACGAGGCCGCCGACAGGCTCGCGAACGGTGCCGCGCTGGCCTACCAGGCGGGTCGTACGCCGGACCCCGGGCCGGGTTTCGCGGGGGCCGTCGAGGCGCCCGCCGTCGCGCCCCAGGTCGTGCGACCCGAGCCCGAGCCGGACGACCTGCTCGGGCTGCTGAGCGCGGAGCCGGCGACGAGCGAGAAGCCCGCGGCGTACTCCTTCTCTGCCGACCAGAGCCGGATCGACCCCGACTGGGTGCATCGGATGCTCGCGCAGTCCTACTGGGCCAGCGACCGGACGCGCGAGGTGCAGGACGCGGCCAACAAGGGGTCGCGCTGCTACGGCGTCTACGACGCGGCCGGGAACCAGGTCGCCTTCGCCCGCGTGGTCAGCGACTTCGCCGCCTTCGCCTGGCTGTGCGACGTCATCGTCGACCCGGGTGCCCGCGGCCAGGGGATCGGCAAGCTGCTGATCGAGGGCGTGGTCGCCGACCTCGAGCCGTACCGCATCCGCCGGACCCTGCTCGCCACCGAGGACGCCCACGAGCTCTACGCGAAGTACGGCTGGGAGCCGCTGCCCGCGCCCGAGCGCTGGATGATCCGGGAGGGCTGAGCCCGGTCGGGGGTCCCGCTCACCCCGCGACACTGTGCAGTCGACTGTGGTCCCGAGGGCACCTCAGAACCGACTCCGAGCGGCTGGCCGACCTGTGCGACACGGTCGAGGCACGGATGTCACGGGCGGATCTGCACCACGTCGAACTCGGTGCCGGGAGGTGCTCCAGGACCGAACGGCGGCGGGAAGCCGAGGTCGAACCGGCCGTTGACCACGGCGAGCGTGCTGCCGTGTAGGTCGACCGTGGTCGGCACCCGGAACAGGTCGGACTCGATCACCTCGACGACCTCGCCGCTGGTGAGGTCCGGCGAGAGCTTCACGCGGGCCACGGAGTTGGCGAAGTTCTGCACCACCCAGGCGGTGCGGCCCTCGAGCTGCAGCCCGTCGAGGGTGCCCGGCACCAGAGCGGGGCCGGTCAGCGGGATCTCCTGGCTCACGCCGGTCTCCGGGTCGACCAGCGCGAGGATGCCGAGCGCGCTGTGGTTGACGATCAACCACCCTCGGTGGGTCGAGTCGATGCCGTTGAGCCCGAAGCCGCCGGTCTGAGCGGCAACGCCGGTCACCTCGATCGGTTCCGTCGCGCCGAACGATCCGTCCGGAAGGATCGGGACCCGGTAGATTCGGGCAGCGAACGTGTCGGTGAAGTACAGCGCGTCCCTCGTGATCGCGACGTCGTTGCTGAAGGTGGTCGCGGCCGGGCCGAGCTCGAGCTCGGCGACGGTCGACCCGTCCCGGGTGTCGTAGACCCATGCACGGCCGGTCGCACCGCCGGCCACGACGAGCCAGTGGCGTGCCTTGTCGACCCGCATGCCGACCGCCACCCGGCCGTCCTCGGGTTCGAGGTCGATGAAGGTCGAGCCCTCACCGCTACGAAGGTCGCCGCGGTAGATGTCGCCGTCCAGCAGCGAGCCGACGTAGAAGGTGTTGCCCTCGCCGATCGCGATGCCCTCGGGCTGGAAGTCGTCGGGAAGGGGGATCGAGGACGGACGCGGCGCGGCCACGGCGGGCGCGACGAGGAGCATGACGAGAAGCGGGACGACTGCTACTGACAGCAGTCTGGTGGGGAGACGCATGGTTGAGCTCCGATCGCAGGAAGACCTCGCCTTCACGATGCGCCCCGCGAGCGGTGATGTGAATCCCCTATTCGGGGCACCCTGCTGCCGGAACGTCTAGCCGACCGCCACCGGCTCCGGTACGTCGCGCCGACGCCCGATGGCGACGACGCCCCAGGCGACGAGGGTGAACGCCGCCGCGATGCCGACGACGTAGAAGGAGATCACCAGGTAGCCGTCCTGCAGGTGCGGGTTGAGGAACGGGTACGGATACCACCAGTCGTCCCCGGTGAGCGGGGACACGACGTACTCACCGCGGATCAGGGTGTAGACCACCCACACGATCGGGAACGCGATGATCGCCGCGACGGCCCGCCAGGGCAGCCGTCGGCGCGGGGGAGCGAAGAGCAGGTCGACGACCAGGAACACCGGGCCGATCAGGTGGAGCACCTCGTTGGCCCAGGGTGTCGTGGCGAGCGCCAGCCCGCGCAGCAGCAGGTTGTATACGATCCCGGTGATGGCCATGAACGTGGTGGCCGCCGCGAAGAGCACCGCGATCCATTCCGGCTCGCGAGTCTTGCGGGTCAGCGCCCACACCGCGCCGGCGACCAGGGCGGCCAACGCGAAGAGGTTCGACTCGATCGTGAAGTAGCTGAAGAAGTTCACCAGGATCGTCGCGGTGCTGGAGCCTTCCGCCGGATCGGTGCTGATTGCGTTGCGGAACTCGGCCAGGACGGCCGCGAGAATGAGCGCCGCCATCACCAGGCGCAGGATCGACCAGGTCTTCGTCACCCGCTCACCGTAAAGCCACGGACGCCCGTTCGCGGCGCCATTCGGCGATGAGCGGAGCCGTGTCCCGTGCTAGCGTCGTCGCGATCGTGATCCGACAGCAGGAGGTGAGTCCCGTGTACGCAACATCCACCGCGGGTGCTCCCCGCCGTCCACGATCGCGCGACTGAGCCCAGTTCCGGGCGGAGTCGCCGGGAGCGCCTGAAGAACTCCCGAAAGGCGACTCCCATGAACGCGACAACGAACACGCCGACACGACCCCGGCCCACCGACGAGCGTGCACTGGTCCTCGGCGGTGGTGGATCGGCGGGCAACGCCTGGCTGATCGGCGTCATCGCCGGCCTGCTCGAGGGCGGGCTGGACGTGACCGAGGCCGATCTGGTCATCGGCACCTCCGCCGGCGCGACCGCCGCGGCCCAGATCAGCGCCGCGAGCCCGGCCGACCTGCTCGCCGGCGTCCTCTCGACACCGGTACCCCAGGCCCCATCAGGACCGCGCGGCCCCATCTCCTGGGCGCACCTCGACCGGACCGACGCCATCATCGCGGCATCGGCCGACCTGCCCGACATGCGGCGCCGGATCGGCGCGGACGCGATCGAGCTCGCCGCGACCGCGGGTGCGGCCGGGCGGGAGCGCTGGCGCGAGACCGTCGCGGCTCGACTGCCGCGCCCGCACTGGCCGGAGAGCAACATCCTCCTCACCGTGGTCGACGCCGACACAGGTGAGCCCGTCGAGCTCGACCGCGACAGCGGCGTCGACCTGGTCGACGCGGTCGCGGCCAGCTGCGCAGGTGGCCCGGCGTATGCGATCGGCGGGCGTCGCTACATCGATGGCGGCTACCGGCGCTCGAGTGAGAACGCCGACCTGGCGGCGGGGTACGAGCGAGTGCTCGTGCTCTCGCCGCTGGGCGGCCGGACGCGTCACCCGGCCCGATGGTGCAGTGACCTCGCCGCCCAGGTCGAGGAGCTGCGCGGAGGCGGGAGCACCGTCGCGACGGTTCTTCCCGACGCGGACTCGCTGGAGGCATTCGGCGACAACATGATGAACCCGGCGACCCGACCGCCCGCGGCTCGGGCGGGTCATCGCCAGGGCCTTCGTGCTGCCGAGAAGATCGCCGAGTTCTGGAGGCGATGAGGGCAGCCGCGGCGTACGTTCTTCCCGAGGACCTGTCGAAGTCGGCCGGACCCGTTCGTGGAGCGAGTGAGGGGTGGCGATCAGCGCTGCCCGAAACCAGGAGGTGGCTGATGAGCAGGTATCTGATCTCGTTCCGCGACGAGGCGATGGACTACCGCGAGGAGGAGGTGGCCGACATCGCCGCGGCCGCCTCCGAGATGACCCGTGAGGCCATCGCCGCCGGCGCGTTCGTCTTCGGCGGCGGGATCAAGGGTGGTCACGAGGACGCCTGGACGGTCGACGAGGCCGGCGTGGTCACCGACGGTCCCTATCCGGAGAGCAAGGAGCACCTCGGTGGTTTCATCGTCGTCGACGTCGACACCCTCGAGGAGGCACTGATGTGGGCGGGGAAGTGTGCCTCGGCGTGCCGCGCCACCATGCAGGTCCGCGAGATGCTCCCGGGGGCTGAGGCGCAGTGACCACGACCGGAGTCGTCGGCGGTGGGATCGTCGGGCTGGCGGTGGCGCGGGAGATCCTGCGCCGCCGCCCGGCCGAGACGGTGATCGTCTTCGAGAAGGAGGCCGCCCTCGGCACCCACCAGACCGGCCACAACTCCGGGGTCGTCCATGCCGGCATCTACTACAAGCCCGGCAGCCTCAAGGCCCGGCTCTGCACCCGCGGGCGTGATCTGCTCGAGGAGTTCGTCGCCGAGCACGAGATCCCCTACGAGGCGTGCGGGAAGCTCGTCGTCGCGGTGGACGAGTCCGAGATGGGGCGCTTCGACGCGCTGGAGAAGACGGCCACCGAGAACGGCGTGCCCGGCCTCAGGCGAGTCGGCCCCGAGGAGATCGAGGAGATCGAGCCGTACGCGGCGGGGCTGGCCGCCCTGCACTCGCCGAGGACCGCGATCATCGACTATGTCGCCGTCGCCGAGGCGCTGGGCCGCTCCATCACCGGCAGCGGGGGAGAGGTACGCCTCGGCGAGGAGGTCACCGGCATCCGCCGCGTCACGGGCGGGATCGAGGTCGAGACGCCCGCCGGCCGGACCTGGGTCGACCACCTGGTCGTCTGCGGCGGCTTGGAGTCCGACCGCCTCGGCGAGCTGACCGGCGGTCCCAAGGCGCCCCGGATCGTCCCGTTCCGGGGTGAGTACATGCAGGTCAGTGCCGCGAAACAGGATCTCGTGCGGGGCATGGTCTATCCGGTCCCCGACCCGCGCTACCCGTTCCTCGGGGTGCACTTCACCCGTCGGGTGAGCGGTGGTCTCGAGGTCGGTCCCAACGCGTTCCTGGCGCTCAGCCGCCGACGCTACGGTCGGACGTCGCTGACTCCCCGCGACCTCGTCGACACGCTGGCGTGGCCGGGGTTCTGGCGGTTCGCCGCGGAGCACTGGCGCACCGGATTCACCGAGCTTCGCGGCGTACTGTCGAAACAGGCCTACATGCGCGAGGCCCAGCGCTACGTGCCGGAGATCGGCGCGGAGGACGTCACCCGCGCGGGGCTGGGGCTGCGCGCCCAGGCCGTCGAGCGGGACGGCTCGCTGGTCGACGACTTCGTCATCCACCAGGCCGACGGCATCACATCGGTGCGCAACGCGCCGAGCCCGGCCGCGACCTCCAGCCTCGCCATCGCCGAGTACGTCGTCGACCGGATGTCCTAGTCGACGGTGTCTCCCGCGGGCCACTCGGCCGGGTAGTCCTTGGCCAGGCGGTCGTGCTCCTTGGTGAGCTTCTTGCGCGCCTTGGCGGAGATGCGGTCACCGAAGACGGTGCCGTTGGTGTGGTCGGTCTCGTGCTGCAGGCACCGGGCCAGCAGGCCGTTGCCCTCGAAGTGGACCGGCTCCCCGTCGAGGCCGAGACCGTCGACCGCGGCCCAGTCGGGACGGGCGCAGTCCACGAACGCGCCCGGGAAGGAGAGGCAGCCCTCCAAGTCGACGTCGAGGTGGCGGTCCTCGCCCTCGGGCAGGGTCAGGACCGGGTTGCAGACGACGCCGACGGTGCGCTGCCCGGTGGCGTCGGGGCAGTCGAAGACGAAGATCGCGACGTCCTCGCCGATCTGGTCGGCGGCCAGGCCCACGCCCTCGGCGGCGTACATCGTCGCGACCATGTCGGCGGCCAGCTCGGTGAGCGCGGCGTCGAAGACCTCGACCTGCTTCTTCGGCCGATGCATCACGGGCGTGCCCCAACGGGTCATCGGCCGCACCGTCCCGCCTTCGGGCAGGGCGCCGTGAGGCGCGAGGGGCGGAGCGGATTCGAGGGAGGAGTCGGCCATGTGCAAACCCTATAAAGAAGACGTACGTCGTTTGTTACCGCCATCACCACCCAGAGGTGTAGACCGCGTTGTAACTCCCAGTTACAGTTCTACCCATGAGTATCCTCCAAGGCCTACGTGGCGGGATCGCGCACGGCGTCCCGTCCGGCGAGTCGCGCGATCCGATCGGGTTCGCCGTGGCCGGTCTGCGCAAGCTCTCGCAGAGCCCCGCGCTCGACCGGCTCGGTGTCCGCAAGCAGACCGAGCAGGTCGTCTTCACGGTGACCCGCGGCGGGTTCAAGACGATCGCGGCGACCAGCCGGGCGTTCAAGAAGAAGGGCAAGCGGGGCGCCCCGGGCGTGCGCGTGCCCAACGCCATCCCCCAGGGCGTCTTCGACCTGACCCCGAGCGAGGACGAGCAGATGCTCGTCGACGTGGTCGCCGAGTTCGCCGCCGAGGTCGTACGTCCCGCCGCTGCCGAGGCCGACGAGGCCTGCGCCGCGCCGGACGAGCTGCTCAAGTCGAGCCTGGAGATCGGGCTGCCGATCCTGGGTGTCCCCGAGGAGCTCGGCGGCATCTCCGAGACCCGCTCCGCGGTCGCCGGCACGCTGGTAGCCGAGGCGCTCGCCAAGGGCGACCTCGGTCTGGCCGTCGCCGCCTTGGCACCTGGTTCGGTCGCGACCGCGCTGGGACTGTGGGGCACCGACGAGCAGCAGCAGACGTACCTGCCGTCGTTCACCGAGGGCAACGTGCCCGCGGCCGCGTTCGCCCTCAACGAGGACAAGGTCCTCTTCGACGTGCTCTCTCCGTCGACCACGGCGACCCGGACCGCCGACGGCTACGTCATCAACGGCGCCAAGTCGCTGGTCGCCCGCGGTGCCGAGGCCGAGCTCTTCGTGGTCGGCGCCGCCCTCGACGGCAAGCCGGTGCTGTTCCTCATCGAGTCCTCGACCGACGGCCTGATCATCGAGTCGGAGCCGGCGATGGGCGTACGCGCCGCCTCGCTGACCAAGCTGACGCTGACCGACGTGAAGGTGCCCGCCGCGGCGGTCCTCGGCGAGACCGACGGCTCGACCTACACCGAGGCCGTGCGGCTCTCCCGCCTCGCCTGGTGCGCGCTGTCCATCGGCGTCGGCCAGGCCGTCCTCGACTACGTGACGCCCTACGTCAAGGAGCGCGAGGCCTTCGGCGAGCCGATCGCCCACCGCCAGTCGGTGGCGTTCATGGTCGCCAACATCGCGATCGAGCTGCAGGCGATGCGGCTGGTGACCTACAAGGCCGCCAGCCGGGTGGCGCAGGGTATCGACGCGACCCGCGAGATCGCGCTGGCTCGCAAGCTGTGTGCCGACAAGGGCATGCAGATCGGCCTCGACGGCGTCCAGCTGCTCGGTGGCCACGGCTTCGTCAAGGAGCACCCGGTGGAGCGGTGGTACCGCGACCTGCGTGCGATCGGGATCATGGAAGGCACGGTGCTGGTCTGATGGCCATCAATCTGGAAGACCCCAAGAAGCTCAAGCCGCTGCGCGAGCAGGTGCACCAGGTCGCGATGAACATGCTGCGACCGATCTCGCGCAAGTACGACAAGGCCGAGCACGAGTACCCCACCGAGCTCGACATGCTCGCCGCCATGGCGGACGGCCTGGCCGAGTCCGGGCAGGGTGAGGGCGCGGGCGCCACCGGCGTACGCCGCGACTCCAAGCCCGACGACGGCAAGGTAAAGAACGGCGCCAACATGTCCTCGGTCCTCTCCGTCTCGGAGATGTGCTGGGGCGACGTCGGGCTCACGCTGGCGATGCCGCGCCAGGGCCTGGGCAACTCGGCCATCGCGTCGGTCGCCAACGACGAGCAGCACGAGCGCTTCGACGGCATCTGGGCCTCGATGGCGATCACCGAGCCCGGCACCGGCTCCGACTCGGCAAACATCAAGACCACTGCCACCCTCGACGGCGACCACTACGTGCTCAACGGCGAGAAGATCTTCGTCACGTCCGGTGACCGCTCCGACGCGGTCGTGGTGTGGGCGACGCTCGACAAGGAGCTCGGCAAGGCTGCGATCAAGTCGTTCGTGGTCGAGAAGGGCACGCCGGGGATGAAGGTGGAGCGTCTCGAGCACAAGCTCGGGATCAAGGCCTCCGACACCGCCACGATCACCTTCACCGACTGCCGGGTGCCTGCGGAGAATCTCCTCGGCAGCCCCGAGATCAACGTCAAGGAGGGCTTCGCCGGTGCGATGGCCACCTTCGACAACACCCGTCCGCTGGTCGCCTCGATGGCGGTCGGCTGCGCCCGTGCGGCGCTCGACTACACCCGCGACCTGCTCGAGAAGGCCGGCGTCGAGATCGACTACGACCGGCCCGCTCACCTGCAGTCGGCGGCCGCGGCGAAGTTCATCCAGCTCGAGTCGGACTACGAGGGCGCCTACCTCCTCATGCTCCAGGCCGCCTGGATGGCCGACAACCGCCAGCCCAACTCCAAGGAAGCCTCGATGGCGAAGGCCAAGGCCGGCCGGATGGGCTCGGACGTGACCCTGTCCTGCGTCGAGCTCGCCGGCACCATCGGCTACTCCGAGGGTGAGCTGCTGGAGAAGTGGGCCCGCGACTCGAAGATCCTCGACATCTTCGAGGGCACCCAGCAGATCCAGCAGCTGATCGTGGCACGACGGGTCCTCGGGCTCTCGTCGGCGGAGCTCAAGTAGAACCCGGGCCGAGTCGGCTCATCCTGACCGGAATTCATGCCGAGTCGGCGCGTTGGAACGCGCCGACTCGGCGTCTGGTTCTCGGGGCGACGGTAAGGTCAGCCGCCGTGAGCGTACTTGTGGTGTCGGCGACCAAGGCCGAGGCGACGCATGTTCCTTCCGGACTCAAGGTGGTGATCACCGGGATGGGGAAGGTGGCGGCCGCCTCGGCCGTCTCGCGTGTGCTGGCGTCCGACAAGACCATCCGGGAGGTCGTCAACATCGGCTCCTGCGGGGCGCTGCGCGACGGCCACACCGGCACCTACGAGGTTGGGACCGTGCTCAACCACGACTTCTCGTCCGCCGCCATCCGGGCGCTGGGTCACCCGGTCGAAGACGTGCTGGAGGTCGGCGAGTCGGACATCGTCTGCGCCACCGGCGACCTCTTCGTGACCGACACGGTCGTACGCGCCGAGCTCGCCCAGCGCGCTCACCTGGTCGACATGGAGGCCTTCGCCGTCGCCTGGGCCTCCCGGGAGGCCGGCGTCCCGGCACGCGTCGTCAAGCACGTCTCCGACAACGCCGACGAGTCCGCCCTCGACTGGGCCAACGTCGTCGACCGCTCGGCCCGCGACCTGGGAGCCTGGCTCGCCGCCAACGTGTGACGTGCGCCCCTGTCCGGGCGTGTCGGAGCGACCCGATGCCACGTCCTACTCCCCAGTAGCATCACAATCCAGGGGTGGACGCATTGCAATCGGGAGTGGTCGAGCTGCTCCGGTCCCGTCGTGGCGGGGACAGTCGGAACAAGGATGACGGGGCGACCCTGGCCCTCGTGATCGAGGGTGGCGGGATGCGCGGGATGCTGTCGGCGACGATGGCCGCTGTGCTCGCCGACCAGGGCCTGGTGGACGCGGTCGATCTGGTGGTCGGCACCTCCGCCGGCGCGGCCAACGCGACCGCGGTCGCGGCCGGGACGATCGGCGCCTTCAGCGAGTCGTACGCCTCGGTGTTCGCCTCGCCCGAGTACATCGGCGCCGGGCGGATGCTGCGGCGCAAGTCGATGGTGGACACCCGCGGGATCACCGCACGTTCGGCGGAGTTGTTCGAGTGGTCGCTGGCGCTGCGCGACGGGGCACCGCGGCTGGCCGCGGTGGCCACCGACGTGGTGACCGCGAAGGCGGTCCCGCTCACGGACTTCAGTGATCCCACCGACCTCGCCGACTCGGTGATCGCCTCGAGCCAGCTGCCCCTGGCCGGAGGGCTTCCGGTGACCGTACGCGGCCGCCGCTGGCTCGACGGAGGGCTGATCGAAGCGGTGCCGGTCGCCTCGGCGGCCGCGCTCGGGGCGACGCACGCGATCGTGCTGGTGACCCGCCCGTTCGGGACGGCGCCCAGCTACGGTCCGGCCGACCGGGTCATCGAGCGCTACCTGCGCCGGGTGAACCCGGAGCTCGGCGAGCTCTACCGGACCCGCCCGGAGCGCTACCGCAGCACGGTCGCCGAGATGAGGGCCGGGAACTGTGCGGGCGTACACACGCTCACCTTCGCGCCCGATGCGGGCGACCCGATCCCGGGTCGTACCGAGACCGACGTCGATCTGCTTCGCGCGGCCCGTCAGGCTGCGACCGGCACGGCGACCCGGATGCTGGCCGAGGCGGGGCTGGTCTGAGTCGGCGGGCGGGCCGGGATGCTCACCGAGGCAACCCGGTGAACATCGCGCCCGCCGACGGCTCGGCGATGAGGTGGCCCGGGGCGCCGTAGCCGGCCCCGGCGAAGGCCTTGTCGACGGCGGCACTGACCGCCTCGACCGCATCGCGGGGCAGGATCGAGACGATCGATCCGCCGAAGCCGCCACCGGTCATCCGGGCGCCGTCGGCGCCGGCGTCGACCGCGGTCGCGACGGCCAGGTCGAGCTCGGGGACGGAGATCTCGAAGTCGTCGCGCATCGAGGCGTGCGAGGCGGCGAAGAGCTCACCGATCGCGGCCCAGTCGCCGCCGCCGAGCGCGGTCACGGTCGGCTCGACGCGGGCGATCTCCGTGACGATGTGGCGCGCCCGGCGGCGTACGACCTCGTCGTCGAGGGACTCGACCTGGTCCAGGGTGGCCTCGCGCAACGAGCGCAGCCCGAGGTCGGCGGCGGCCTTCTCGCACTGGGCACGCCGGGAGGCGTAGCCGCCGTCGGTCAGCTGGTGCTTGACCCGGGTGTCGGTGACCAGGATCGTGCGCTCGCCGAGGGCGAGCGGGACGCTGCGGTGCGCGCCGGAGTCGAAGTCGATCAGCAGGGCACCGCCGGCCTCGGCGAAGACCGCGACCGACTGGTCCATCCCGCCGGTCGGCGCCTTGGCGACCTCGGTCTCGGCCCGGATCCCGGCCGCGACGACCGCCCGCTGCAGGTCCTCGTCGAGGCTCCGGCCGGCGATGCCGAGCGCCGCCACGGCGGTGGCGCACTCGACAGACGCCGACGAGGACAGGCCCGCGCCGAGCGGGACCGACGACTCCAGGTGCATGTCCAGGCCACCGGTGACGAGACCGGCCTCGCGCAGCGTCCAGAGCACTCCCGCGACGTACGCGGGCCAGCCCTCGATCTCCGGACCGAGCTCGTCGATGTGGCCGGTGAACAGCTCGGGCTCCTGGCCCGTGGCGATCCGGATGACGCCATCGGTGCGTGGCGCGGCCGCCGCGTAGGTGGCGTGGGGGAGTGCGACCGGCAGCACCAGGCCGGCGTTGTAGTCGGTGTGCTCGCCGATCAGGTTGACCCGTCCCGGCGCCCTCCCGACCACTGTTGCCTCGGCGCCGAAGGTGGTACGCAGCGCCTCGATCGCGCGCGCGGAGAGGTCGGTCGGTTCGAGCATGGGGGAAAGTCTGCCGCGTGTGCGCGGCCCGCGCGGACCCGGGTCGCTCAGTAGACCGCGATCACCCGGACGGTCGCGGTCCGGTCGGCCGTGCTGAGGTTGCGGAGCACGCCGACCACGACCACGTTGTCGCGGTGCTCGAGCTCGTCGAAGTCCTCCTGCTTCCCGCGACTGCCCACGTGCATGGTGATGGTCAGCCCATGGCTCTTCTGCTCCAGCGTCCCGGTGTTGTCGCGCCCGTCCGTGGCCGGCGCCGGGACCGCGAGGATCGCCTGGCGCACGTCCGGTCCGGCGACGGTGAACTGCAGGAACTGGTCGTCCGAGGCGGTCTGCGCGACCAGGCCGGCGACCCGGTCGAGCTCGCCGTCGGGCTCGTGCAGCAGCCCGCGCTGCTGCAGCTCGGCCAGCACGTCGCCGACCAGGGTCTCCCGGGTGGGGCGAGCCTCCTGGGCGTACTTCCTGGCGACGTCGCGGACGTACTTGGTCACCGCCTTGACCGGCGGAACGTCGAGCCCTGCCTCCGCGCTGCCGGAGGAGCTCCTGACGACCTCGCGAAGAACGGTTCCGACCTCACCGCGGAAGAGCTGGGCGTGCAGCATCGCGATGCGGGTCTCGGAGAGGAAGTAGTAGGTGTGGATCGGTCGCCCCTCGATCCCGCGCGGTGGCGGCGGCACGGACCCCGGCCGCTCGCGGCGGTACGCGCGGACGGCGGCGGAGGCGGCGCCGATCGCGACCGCGCCGACCGCACCGACGGCCCAGCCCCACGCGCTCGTCGCGACGGCGGCACCGGCCAGCGGCACGGCGAGAACCGCTCCGGCGGCGGTGAAGCCGGAGTTGACCATGGTGGCGAGCGACGACTCCGACCTACTGGTAGTCACGGATCTCCTGGAAGATCGTGCGGAGGTCGGCGGCGTCCTTGGCGACGACCTCGCGGCCGCCGGTGTGCTCGGCGAAGCCGACCAGCTGCTCGATGCTCGCGTCGGCCGAGGTGGCGGCATCGCCGACGAGCACCACGTAGAGCGGCACCCCGAGGTCGCGGTAGGCCGCCTCGTACTTCTTGCTGAGCTGGGCATGGGACTGCCCGCCGTTCTGCTCGCCGTCGGTCATCAGCACGATCGAGGTGGTGGCGCCCTCCTCGGGTGAGGCCAAGATGTCGGCGTACGCGGTGTCGATGGCGTCGTAGTAGGCGGTGCCGCCGTGGCCGGTCAGCTCGCCGACGCGGTCGATGAGGCGGGTGAGCGCCTGGTCCCGCTCCGGCTGGTCCTCGACGACGAGAGACCCGAGGGACCTCGTCTCGTCGGCGTAGGTGTAGACCGAGAGCCGCTCGCCCTTCCGGAAGCGCTTGAACTGCCCGCTGATCGAGGTGTCGTCGCCGGCCAGCCCCTCGAAGGCCCGCCGCAGCTGGTTCATCTTGATCTCGTCCATCGAGGCGGACGTGTCGAGCAGATAGGTCGTCCGCGTCTTCGGTGCGAACTCGTCGAAGTAGGTGAAGATCAGCTCGTCGATGGTGCCGAGATCGTCCGGCAGCGGGAGCGTCTTGACGTCGTTGTCGGGTACGCCGGGGGAGGGCGTCACGCTCGTGCGACCCGGCCTCCGCCCGCTCTTCTCGCTCAGCTCCTCCTGGACCTCGGCCGTGCGCAGCCACGCGACCGCCGTCTCGTACGCCTTCTGCTTCTCGGCGTCGACGAGCGTGAGCGGGTAGGTGGCCTCGGTGGTGCCGTCGCTGGGATAGACGATGTCCAGGTCCTCGACCTGCTCCGCGAGCGTCAGTAGCTCGGACTCGTAGTTGAAGATCGCGTCGTAGGCCGCCGGGTTCTCCCGGAACGTGTCCGAGAGCCATCCGGAGCTGGCCGCGCGGCCGAGCTGGCCGCTGAAGAGCTGGCGTACGTCGTCCTGGACCAGGCCGACGTCCTCGCTCTGCAACGGTGGCTCGGCGTCGAAGGCGGTGGCCACACCGGCGAGCGTCGACAGGCCGGAGTTGGAGGAGGCGGGGCTGGTCATCAGGAAGCCGAGCTCGCCGTCGCCGGCGCGGCGGGCGATCTCCTCCCAGGAGACATCGGCGTCGCCGGTCCAGCCGAGCCGGGTGGCGACGTCGTGGTGCACGCCGAGCACCACCGGTGAGCGCATGATCGGGTCGGAGGAGGTCAGGTCATCGGTGCCCTTGGCGGCCAGGGCGAGGCGCAGGTAGTCGTCGGAGGCGAACCAGGCCGCGTCGTAGCGGTCCGGGTCGGCCACGATCGCGTCGGCGGCCTCGAGGGTGCCGATGAACTCCGGCCGGAGCTCGACGTTGGTCTCCTCCTTCAGCCGCTTTACGAGCTTGCTGGGCTCACAGCGCACCGGCGTGCCGGTCGACTCCTCGGCCTTGCTGGTGCCACCGGCGCACAGGACGTCGTCGAGCTCCGAGCCGGCCGCGACCTTCAGGGTCACCGGGTCGGCCAGCCGGTCCGGCCCGGAACCGCCGGGGAGCGCGTTGGCGACCAGGAACCAGGCGAGCAGGACCAGGCCCAGACTTCTTGCGACGACGGTCGTCCACCCCGTGCGGTTCACCTGAAAACGCCTGCCTTCTGTCTGGATCGGGCAGAGTCTAGGGACGAGCCGCGGCACCGCTGGGTGGAATGGGATCCGGGCGAAGCAGATGTCGCCAGGCGTTCACCCGGCATTTGCCGGGGGCCTCAGTGGCGAGAGGAGTTCCGCGAGCGGCCGCGGACGATGCCGATGAAGGTCTGCACCCGCTCGTCGTCGTTGTCGATCAGCCAGGCCAGGCCGACGGTCGTCGGCTCGATGCCGGTCACCGGGCGGGAGACGGCGTCCTTGCGGTGGTAGAGGCGGGCGATCGACATGGGCAGGATCGCGATCCCGGTGCCGGCGGCGACCGTCTCGACGGCATCCTTCTCGCTCATCGCAGGCCACGTCATCTGCTCCGCGGACGGCGTCCAGCCCCCGCGCTCCGGGAGGACCAGCTGCTCCTCGGCGAGGTCGTCGAGGGTGACCTCCTCGAGCAGCGAGAGCAGGTGCTCATGGCCCATCACCGCGACCGGCTGCTCCTCGTAGAGCGGGATGCAGTGGAGGCCGTCGCGGTCCACGGGAAGGCGTACGAGGCACATGTCGAGCTCGCCCTCGCGCAGCAGCCGCTCCTGGTCCTCCTCGGTGACCGGGACCAGCTCGAGCCGCTCACGGCTGCGATCTCGCCAGATCCGGGCCCACTTGTCGGGGGTGGCTCCGGTGACGAAGCCGACGGTGAAGGTCACCTGCGCATCCTCTCATCGATCGGTGCTGAGTCCCGTGCTGAAGAACGCGGCGTTCCATGTTGCCGCCAAGTTTCTATCGTGTGACAGGTTTGCTAAGGTCGAAGACGTCAGCCGAGACCGGCTGCCGGACGAGGGAGCCGTACCCGGAAGCGCGACAAGACGGCCGTCTGGAGTGGTCATGTCCTGGCTTTTTCTTGTGGTATCCGGCGTCCTCGAGGCCGTGTGGGCGCTCGCCCTGGGCCGGACCGAGGGGTTCTCGCGGCTGGTCCCGTCGATCGTCTTCGGCGTCGCCCTGATCGGCAGCCTGGTGGGCCTCGCGATGGCGATGCGCACCCTGCCGATCGGCACCGCCTACGCGGTCTGGGTCGGGATCGGCGCCGCGCTCACCGTCGGCTACTCGATGGTGGCGGGAGATGAGGCGATCAGCCCCGTACGCGTCGTGCTGATCGTCGCGCTCGTCGGCTGCGTCGTCGGGCTCAAGCTCACGCACTGACCGGTTCCACGGAGGACACGTGCTCGGGCGCTTGACTCTTTCGATATGAGTGCGAAACTTACCCTCTCCAACGTTATCTATCGCACGACAGAAAAAGGCGATGCCACGGTGTCACAGATCTCGCCGCGCCCGGGTCGCGGCCGTCCACGGCTGCTCCCCGGAAAGATCGCGGCGAACCCCCGAGATCAGATCCTCGCTGCCGCTGCCGAGCTCTTCGTGAGCCGCGGCTATGCCGGCACCACCACCCGCGAGATCGCGGACGGTGCCGGGCTGAGACAGGCCTCCATCTACTACCACTTCGGCAGCAAGGAGGAGATCCTCGCGGTGCTGCTCGAGCGCTCGGTCCAGGACCGGGTCGAGCAGGCCGGGAAGATCGAGGCCGGGATGGGGTCGGTCACGCCCGACGTCGGCCTCTACGCCCTCGCCGTCAGCGACATGAGCGCACTGGTCGCCATGCCCTACAACATCGGCATGCTCTACCGCCTGCCCGACGTCATCGCCTCACCCGTCTACGACCGCTACGGCCATCTCCGCGGTGACCTCGTCGCCGGCTACAGCCGGGTCGCGGAGCGCGCCGCGGGGGAGCGGGTCTCGGCGAGCAGTGGCGAGCCCGGGCTCGGCGAGCTCCTCGTGCAGATGGTCGAGAGCGTGGTCAGCCTCCGCCGCGAGGACCGCGTCGGCAGCACGACCGTCGCCACGATCGCCTCGGCCTGCCTGCGCCTGTGCGGGGTCGCCGAGGACGCGATCGAGCAGGCGCGGGAGGCGGCTCTCACCGCGCTCGCGCGGGCCTGACCTCAGCGAGCCTCAGTGCATCCCGGGCTCGTGGGCCAGGTGCGTCTCGGGCTCGAGCTGGAAGGTGGAGTGCTCGACGTCGAAGTGACCGGCCAGGCAGGCCTGGACCCGGTCGAGGACCTGCGGCGCACTGCCGTCGAGGAAGCACTCGGGCAGCAGGGTCAGGTGGGCGGAGACCGCGGGCAGACCCGAGGTGACCGTCCAGGCGTGCAGGTCGTGCACCTCGACGACATGGTCGACCTGGAGCAGGTGCCGGCGCAGATCCTCGACGTCGACCTCGGCCGGCGCACCCTCGAGCAGGATCCGGCCGCTGTCGCGGAGCAGACAGACACCGGCGTACGTCATCAGGGCGACGACCACGAGCGAGGCGACCGGGTCCGCGCGCGTCCAGCCGGTGAGCAGGATGATGACCGCGGCGACGAGGGTGCCGATGAAGCCGTAGAGGTCGGAGAGGACGTGCTGGTAGGCGCCCTCGACGTTGAGCGAGGTGCGGTTGGCGCGCGCCATCAGGGCGGCCGCGAGGATATTGACGCCGCAGCCGACGAGCGCGACCACGAGCATCGGCCAGCCTTCGGCGTCGGGCGGGTCGATCAGGCGCCGGATCGCCTCCACGCCGACGACCGCGGCGAAGACCAGCAGGGTGATGCCGTTGAGCGCCGCGGAGAGGATCTCGGCGCGCTTCCAGCCGTAGGTCCACTGGCCGTGCGCCGGCCGCGCCGCCAGCCGCATCGCCCACAGCGCCGCCGCGATCGCGCCGACGTCGGTCAGCATGTGGCCGGCGTCGGCCAGCAGCGCGAGCGAGTCGGCGAGGATCGCGACCGTCACCTCGCCGATCAGGAACACACCCAGCAGCGACATCGCGGCGATCAGGTAGCGCCGGTCCGCCGCGGGTGAGATGTGCTCGTGATCGTGCCCCATGTTCGATGAGTCTAGGTCGGATTCTCGCGTGCGCTCAGCAGGCGGTCGTGGGATGGTGCAGCCATGTCGAAGGCCGATGAGTTCTTGTCGCTGCACGTCCCCGGAAGCCCGCTGCTGATGCCCAACGCCTGGGACGCCGGCTCGGCGAAGGTCCTGGCCTCGCTGGGCTTTCCGGCGCTGGCCACCACCAGCAGCGGGTACGCAGCGACCCTGGGCCGTCTCGACGGCCAGGTCACCCGCGACGAGGTGATCGCGCACGCCACCGCGCTGGTCGAGGCGGTCGAGGTGCCCGTCTCGGCCGACCTGGAGGCGGGCTTCGCAGGCACCACGGCCGAGGTCGAGGAGACGTTCCGGCTCGCCGTGGCCGCCGGCCTGGCGGGCGGGTCCATCGAGGACTACGCCGGGAACGAGAAGGACACGATCTACTCCATCGAGGAGGCCGCCGAGCGGGTCGCCGCCGCGGCCGGGGCCGCTGGTGACCAGTTCGTCCTCACCGCCCGGGCCGAGAACCACATCCGTGGCCGCGACGATCTGGACGACACGATCGCCCGCCTCCAGGCCTATCAGGAGGCCGGCGCCGATGTGCTCTTCGCGCCCGGCGTCATCGCCGTCGAGGACGTACGCCGCCTGGTCGACGCCGTCGACCGCCCGGTCAACGTCCTGCTGCTGCCGGGCGGCCCGTCGGTCCCCGAGCTGGCCGAGGCCGGCGCGGCGCGCATCTCGGTCGGTGGCGCGTTCGCGTTCGCCGCCCTCGGAGCGGTCAAGCGGGCCGCGGAGGAGCTGCTCGGCGCCGGCACGACCGGCTACTCCGAGCTGGCGGCCGAGGGTGCCAAGGCGTTTCGCAGTGCTGGTTGACTGGCCCCGTGATCGATGAGCTGAAGGTCGTACGAGCGGGGTTCGCGCCGATCAAGGGGACCAAGCACCTGCCCCACGACCGAGTGGAGCTCGACGCCCAGGGGGTCGTGGGAGACCGCGGCTTCGCGCTGGTGTCGGTCGACGAGACCGACCCGGCCCACGGGCGGGTACTGCGGACCGTGCAGCACCCCTCGCTGGTCGCGGTCCGGGCGGACCTGGCCGGCGACCGGCTCGAGGTCGAGCTGCCCGACGGCGAGACCGCCACGGCGGAGCCGGCCGCGACCGGCGAGCGGCTCACCTGCGACTACTGGGGCCGGGAGGTCGAGCTGGAGCTGCTCGGCGGCCCGCACGCGGCGCTGTTCTCGAGGTGGCTCGACCGGCCGGTGCGGCTGGCCCGTGCGCGCCGCGGCGACGTGGTCTTCGCCGGTTCTGTGTCGGTGGTGACCACGGCGTCCCTGCGCGACCTCGCCCGCCAGGCGGGCGCAAACGATTTGGAAGCGGCGCGCTTCCGGCCCAACCTCGTGGTCGAGACCGACGAGCCCTACGCCGAGGAGACCTGGCTCGGCCGGGAGATCCGGGTCGGCGGGGCGACGCTCCGGATCGGCGTACCCATCCCACGCTGCGCCGTGATCGACAGCCATCCGGAGACGGGGGAGAGGGACGTACGTCTGCTGAAGACGCTCGCCTCCCACCGCCCGCTCAACCGGGCCGGCGAGCCGGCGTTCGGGGTCTTCGCCGAGGTGGTCATGCCCGGCGCCGTGGGCCCGTAGCCGGCCGCACAGGCCACGCACAGGAACGGGCCAGCGCGGACTCAGGTGGAGTGCGTACGCTCCTGATGTGGATATGCAATCGCTGTTGTCGCGCGACTCCGTGAAGGTCGCCCTCGTCGTCAACGCCGGCTCGCGCCGGGGACAGGACGCGCTGGCGTCGTCGGAGGAGATGCTGCGGTCCGCGGGGATCGAGGACGTGCACTCCTACGCAGTCCACTCGGGGGAGGAGCTGGAGGCCACGCTCGACACGGTGGCCGCCGACAAGCCCGACCTGCTCGTCATCGGCGGCGGCGACGGCTCAGTGGGTGCCGCCGCGGCCCGGATCGCCGGTAGCGACGTCGTGCTGGCGGTGCTGCCGCTCGGCACCGCCAACGACTTCGCGCGCACCCTCGAGCTCGACCAGGACCCGCAGACCGCGGTCGAGCAGATGCTCGAGGGGAAGGTCATCAACGTCGACATCGGACGGGCCAACGGCCACGCCTACCTCAACGTCGCCTCCTTCGGTCTCTCCGTGGCGGTGACCCAGGCCCTGAACCCGCGCCTGAAGAAGCTGATCGGGCCGGCGGCCTACCCCGTGGCGACGCTCCAGGCCTACCGCCACCACAGGCCGTTCACCGCGCGGCTGGAGTTCCCCGAGGGCGACCACGACACGGTGGAGCTCGACGACCTGCTCCAGGTCGCGGTCGGCAACGGCCGACACTACGGCGGCGGCAACACCGTCTCGCCCACGGCCTCGGTGGACGACGACCTCCTCGACGTCTACGCCATCGTCCGCGGCCGCATGCGCGACCACGTCTCCATCGCTCGGCTGCTGAAGAGCGGCCACTTCATCGAGCACGACCAGGTGCACCACGTGACCACCTCGGCCGTGCGGATCACCACCGACACGGCGATGCCGGTCAACCTCGACGGCGAGATCGTCACCGAGACGCCGACCGACTTCACCCTCGAGAGCAACGCGCTCCACGTCGCCGTACCGATCCGCAGCCGCGCCGGCCGCCTCGACGGCCCGCCGCCGGACGTCCAGAGCTGAGGACGATCGGGACTAGGGGCGTCCCGCCCGGGGCACGTCGACCCGGATGGCCAGCAGCCGTGCCTCGGTGTTGGCCTTGCGCGGCTCCTCGAAGAAGTCGGGCGCGGCACAGACGTACAGGGTCCTGCCGTCGCTGCCGCCCAGCATGCAGGCGAAGACGCCGCCACCCGGCTCGATCTGCTCGAGGATCTCGCCGCCCTCGGCGACCCTGACCACCCGGCCGAAGACCGCGTCGGCGGTCCACACGGCGCCCTCGGCGTCCAGGCAGCAGCCGTCGGGCGCGAGCACGGCATCGCCCATCGCCTCCGCGAACGCGGTGTGCGTGCTGAGCTCACCGAACTTCGCCCAGGTCCGCCGGTTGCTCAGCGACCCGTCCTCCGCGATGTCGAACGCGCTGATCCGGTTGCCGCAGGTCTCGTCGACGATCAGCGTGCCGTCGTCGGTGATCACGCTGCCGTTGGGGAACCACATGTCGTCGGCGACCTCGGCCACCGTCCCGTCCGGGTCGACCCGCAGCAGCACCGTCGGCGCCACGTCGGCGCCGGCCATGATGTCGAAGCCGAAGTTCCCGACGTACGCCCTGCCCTGCTCGTCCACCACCATGTCGTTGAGGTGGTGGCTGACATGATCGCTGAGGTCGGCGTGGGTCACCAGCGAACCGTCCGACTCACGGCGGAGGATCCGGCGGTCGCGCATCGAGACGACCAGGAGGTGCCCGTCGGGGAGCCAGCCCAGCCCCGACGGCTGCCCGGGCACGTCCGCCTCGACCCGGAGATCGGACCCGTCCTCCTGGGCCGAGTAGACCTTGTGGGAGTAGAAGTCCACGAACCAGATCCGGTCCTGGTGCCACCGCGGGCACTCCAGATAGTGCATGTCCTCCACAACGGTGGTGATCTCTCGGGCCATGTCCATGCTCCTCGGGTCGTCGTCGACTGCCCCCATCATGCCGAGAAGTCAGGTACGCCGGGCGAGAAGTCACTCACGCGAATCGAGATGGCACGCGGTGACACATCTCGGCCGACGGGGGTGACGGCTCGGCTACTCCTCCAGCCGCCAGGCCGCCTTGAGGGAGAGCTGGCCGCCGGTCTGGAGCAGGGCGCGGCTGTAGAGGCGCTCGGCGAGGCGTACCAGGGCGACGCCGAAGGCGAGGAGCAGGACGACGGCGATGATCGGCTCCCACCAGGCCGCGGTGCCCTCGACCAGGCGCATCGGCATGAGCACGGCCGAGAGCGGCGGGACGTACGAGCCGATCTGCTCGCCGACGCCGTCGAGGTAGAGGGCGCCGAAGAACATCACCATGAGCAGCATCGTGATCGGGGTGGAGGAGGACTGCAGGTCCTCGGTGCGGGAGGCGAGCGCGCCCGCGACCGCCCACAGGGTCGAGAGCACCACGAAGCCGATCAGGAAGAAGACCACGAACCAGCCGATCGCACCCGACAGGGCCGGCAGGGCGAAGCTGAAGTCGGTCAGGCTCAGCCCGACGAGTCCGACGGCCACATAGATGAGCATCTGCCCGACGGCGATGACGGCGTTGCCGATGATCTTGCCGGCGAGGAGCTGCCGCAGCGGTACGGCGGCGGCGATCATCTCCACGATCCGCGACTGCTTCTCCTCCACGACGCTGTTGGCCAGCGTCATCCCGAACATGATCGAGGCGAAGTAGAAGACGATCGCGAGCGCGTATCCGACGACGTAGCGGATCGCGGACAGCTCGCTGTCGCCCTCGAGCTGCTCGACTCCGACCGCCGAGCCCTCGGTCAGCTCGGCCGCGGTCGTGCCGGCCGCGTCGGCGTTGCCGGCCAGGACGATCGCCTCGACCGACTGGCTGACCACGTCGCGCAGCTCGGAGTCGGCATCCTCGAGCGTGACCAGCGTCCAGCCGTCGGCGGCCGGACGCAGATAGGCGTCGGCCTGCTCCTCCTCGAGCGCTTGTCGGGCGGCGTCCGCGTCGTCGACGGCGACCGGCACGATGCGTACCTTCTCGTCGATGTCGGAGGCGCGCTCGGCGATGCCCTCGACCATCGCCTGCGAGGCCGTGGTGGAGTAGGCGAGGTCGTAGGTCTTCTCGCGGCTCTCGCTCCACGCGGTGAAGCCGAGCACGCCCACGATCACCGCGAGCATCACGGCGGTGCCGATCAGGGTCGACTTGTCGGTGGCGCGGACCGCGATCTCGCGGCGCGCGACGATCTGCCACACGGGCTGGCTCCGGGGGGTGGACGTGGTCATGCGGTGACCTCCCGGTAGATCTCGGACAGGCGAGGTACGACGCGGTGGAAGTCGAGCACGTTCCCGCGGCTGGTGGCCTCGGTGAGCAGCTTCTGCTCGGCACCGGTGGAGACGACCTCGATCTCGGCCTCGGGGCCCGAGACGTCGCGGACGTGGAGCCCCGGCAGGTCGCGTACCCAGCCGGCGTCACCGTCGAGCACGAGCCGGTAGCGGAGCGCCGCGTCGGCGCGCAGCTCCTCACCCGTCCCCTGGATGACCACCCGGCCGCGGGCCATCACCACCAGCCGGTCGCACAGCCGGTCGACGAGGTCGAGCTGGTGGGAGGAGAAGACGACGGGTACGCCGTCGCGAGCATGCTCGCGCAGCAGGTCCGCCATCGCTTCGATGGCGTCGGGATCGAGCCCGGAGAAGGGCTCGTCGAGGATCAGCGCCATCGGCGCGGGGACGAGCGCGGCGATGATCTGGACCCGTTGCTGGTTGCCCAGCGACAGCTTCTCCAGCGGATCCTTGGTGCGACCGCCGAGCCCGAACCGCTCCAGCAGCACGGTGATCTCCCGACGCGCGCCGGCGGTGGACATGCCGCGCAGCCGCGCCAGGTAGACCAGCTGGTCCAGGATCGGCTGCTTCGGGTAGAGGCCGCGCTCCTCGGGCATGTAGCCGAACCGCCGCCGGTCCTCGCGGGTGACCTCGTGCCCCTGCCAGGAGACCGTCCCGGCGTGCGCGGCCAGCACCCCCATGATCATCCGCATGGTGGTGGTCTTCCCGGCACCGTTGCCGCCCACGAACCCGGTGAGCCCACCGGACGGGACCGGGAAGGACACGTCGTCGACGGCGACCATCTCGCCGAAGCGGCGGGTCAGCCCGCTGACCTCGAGCATCGAATCTCCTCTGCGTTGGAAACGAACGGGACCCACGCTATTTCAGCGCCGCGCCGGGCGGATCCGTCGCGAGGATGAGCTCGACCTCACCCGTTGGGCGGGCCGGCGGGGAGCAGGCCGTGACGGTGGATGAAGACCACGGTCTGCACCCGGTCGCGCAGCTGCAGCTTGGCCAGGCAGGCCGACACGTGGGTCTTCACGGTCGCCTCGGTGAGGAACAGCCGGCGGGCGATCTCGTTGTTGCTCAGTCCCTCGCCGATGAGCAGCAGCACCTCCCGCTCGCGAGCGGTGAGCAGGTCGAGCTCCCGGGGCGGCTTCGGTCTCGGCGCCGACGGGGCGTTGTCGCTGGTCACCCGGCCGATCACCCGCATCGTGACCTCCGGGGCGAGCAGCGCATGCCCTTCGGCGGCGGCCCGCACCGCCTCGGCCAGGGAGTCGGGGTCGGCGTTCTTGAGCAGGAAGCCGCTCGCGCCGGCGGCCAGCGCGTCGAAGAGGTAGTCGTCGCGGTCGAACGTGGTCAGGATGATCACCTTGGCATGCCCCTCGGCGACCACCGTGCGCGTCGCCTCGATGCCGTCGGTGCCAGGCATCTGTACGTCCATCAGCACCACGTCGGGCCGCAGCTCGCGCGCCTTCGCGATCGCGTCGGCGCCGTCAGAGGCCTCACCGACCACCGAGATGTCGTCCTCCATCGAGAGGATGAGACGGAACCCCGAGCGCACCAGCTGCTGGTCGTCGGCGAGCAGCACCCGGATCATCGCGCCGCTCCCGCCGACGTGACGAGGGAGTCGAGCGGGAACCGCACCCGCACCCGGAAACCCTGGACGGCCCTGGGCCCGATGTCGACCTCCGCCTTCCGGACGGCCGCGCGTTCGCGTACGCCCAGCAGACCCAGGCCGCTGCCGGAGGTGCCGTGCCGGGGCCGGCCGTTGTCGGTGATCTCGACCTCGGCGTACGGCGCGGCCGCCGCACGGTCGACGCGGAGCACGACCTGGGCGCGGTCGGCGGTGGAGTGGCGGCGTACGTTGGCCAGCGCCTCCTGGACGATCCGGTAGACCGAGTGCGCCAGCGGAACCGAGAGGTCCTCGACCGGACCGACGGCCTCGTAGTCGACCTGCAGCCCGCTCTCGCGCACCTCGTCCAGGAGCGCCGGCAGGTCCTCGAGGCGCGGCTCGGGACGGCGTACTTCCGGGCCCTCGGTCTCCTCGTCGCCGGCCGGGTCGCGCAGGGTGCCGAGCAGCGAACGCATCTGGGTGACTCCCTCGCGCGCGGATGCCTCGACGTTGCCGAGCGCCTCGGCGGCGCCCTCGATGTCATCGGGACGGCCGCGTTCGAGCAGCTTGCGCCCGGCGGCGGCCTGGACGCCCACGACCGCGACGTGGTGGGCGACGACGTCGTGCAGCTCACGGGCGATCCGCAGCCGCTCGTCGATCACGGCGCGGCGCTGGAGCTGCCCGGACTGGGCGGCGATGGTCGCGGCCTGCTCGGCGAGCTCGGCCTTCTGCCGTGCGCCCCGCCAGGCGACCTGGCCGCCGACGATCGCACCGGCGAAGTAGAGCAGGTTCATCAAGGTGGTGAGCAGCACGTAGGCGGTCACCGGCCCGATGAGCGAGGAGCCCTCCGCGTCGGCGGTCGACTCGCGGATCTCGTCGATGCCGCTGCCGACCGCGAACTGCCAGGAGAGCCAGGCGAACATGAACAGGGTGATCAGCCCCATCACGATCACCATGTCCCGTCGGCGCCGTGCCCAGGCTGCTCCGGCGAAGAAGGCGACGAAGTAGATGATCTGCATGGGCAGCAGCCCCATCACGGTCGGGAGCCACACCCCGGTGACGAACATGTGCAGCCCGGCCAGGAGCGCGATCGTGAGCGGGAAGCGCCGCCTGAAGACGAGCAGCGCCGCGCCGATCACCACCGCCGTCCACTCGACCCAGGTCGGTGCGTCGCTGGAGTCCAGCGTCCCGACTCCTCGGATCAGCTCCAGGGTGACCAGGCTCGCGACCAGCACGACCGCACCGACCAGCCAGTCGCCGAGCGTGATCGAGCCTTCCCGCTCCCAGTCGTCGTCGGTCGCGAAGAAGGTCGCCAGCTGGCCGGAGGAGCCGTCGTCGTGCACAGTCACCCGGCCACCCTAGTTCGGCAGACGGGCGGGGTCCTCAGTCTCGAGTCGGAGTCCGGCAGGTGGCTGGCGGGGTAGTCCGGGAGCGAACTGCCCAAATACTGGCCGGTAATAGGCAGTTCGCTACCGGACTACCCGTTTTCAGCGCGAGCCAGCAGCCCGCTGACGCTTGCGGGCACGCGAGCCGGGGCGGCTCTTCCGGTTGCCGGTGCCCTCGCCGGCGGGGCGGCGCGGGGGCTGGGCGACGACCGGCACGAACGGGCCGGGCCGGGTGCGCTCGCCGGGAGCCAGCTCGACCAGGATCGGGTGTGAGGGCCCGTCGAGACGGGTGGTGGTCGGCTTGATCCCGGCGGCGCGGGTGAGCGTACGGACGTCCTTGACCTGGTCGGGCAGCATCAGGGTGACCACGGTGCCGGAGGCGCCGGCGCGGGCCGTACGGCCGGAGCGGTGCAGGTAGGCCTTGTGCTCGGCGGGCGGGTCGGCGTGGACGACGAGGGTGACGTCGTCGACGTGGATGCCGCGGGCAGCGATGTCGGTGGCCACCAGGGTGGTCGCCCGGCCGGAGTGGAAGGCCTCCAGGTTGCGCACCCGGGCGTTCTGGGAGAGGTCGCCGTGGAGCTCGACGGCCGGGATGCCGGCGCGGCCGAGCTGGCGGGCGACGCCCTTGGCGCCGTGCTTGGTGCGGGTGAAGACGACGGTGCGGCCCGGGGCGGCGGCCAGGTCGGCGAGCACCGGGATGCGGTGCTCGCGGGCGGAGAGGTGGAGCACGTGGTGCTCCATCTCGGCGACCGGCGACTGCGCCGAGTCGGCCTCGTGCACGACCGGCTGCTGGAGGAACTGCTTGACCAGCACGTTGACGCCCTTGTCGAGCGTGGCGCTGAACAAGAGTCGCTGGCTGCCCTTCGGCGTCATGGTCAGCAGGCGCCGCACGGCGGGCAGGAAGCCGAGGTCGGCCATGTGGTCGGCCTCGTCCAGGACGGTGACCTCGATCGAGGACAGGTCGGCGTGACGCTGTGCGATCAGGTCCTCGAGCCGGCCGGGGCAGGCGAGGACGACGTCGGCGCCCTTGCGCAGGCCGATGACCTGCGGGTTCTGCCCGACACCACCGAAGACGGTCTGCACGCTCAGGCCGGCCTCCGCGGCGAGCGGCCGCAGCGACTCCTCGATCTGGCGGACCAGCTCGCGGGTCGGGGCGAGCACGAGCGCCCGCGGCTTGCCGGACTTCGCCCTGGCACCACCCGCGAGGCGGGCGACGAGCGGAAGCAGGAAGGCGTACGTCTTGCCCGACCCGGTCCGCCCACGACCGAGCACGTCGCGCCCGGCGAGGGAGTCCGGCAGGGTCGCGGCCTGGATCGGGGTGGGGGTGGTGATGCCGTGGTGATCGAGGACGGCGGTGAGGTCTGCGGGCACGCCGAGCGCGCTGAAGGACTGCTGAGACAAGGAGTCAACTTTTCAAGCGATGTGTCTCGCCATAATGAGTTGATACCGAGAGCGGCCGGGGGCAAGACCGGAACGGGCCGCTGATGGATCAGATACTACCGGTAGGTGATCCGTCCACCAGAATCGTCGGTGCCGTGTCTCGGGTCACGTCCACGGATCGACGAGGATCTTCGCGTGCGTCTCCGGGTCGGCCAGGTCCGAGAAGGCCTGGGCGACGCCGTCGAGGCCGACGGTGCCGGTGTGCAGCGGCGAGGGGTCGACCTTACCGCCGGCGATGAGCTCCAGCGTGCGCGCGAACTCCGCGGGGTCGTAGCCGAACACGAACCGCAGGTCGATCTCCTTGTGGATCGCGATCGCAGGCCGGATCGTGTCCGGCTCCATGCACACCCCGACGACCACGACGCGCGTGTGCAGGGGCGCCGCGGTCATGATCTGCTCGAGCATCCCCGGCACCCCGACGCACTCGAAGACGACCGGACCGGTCGGTGACTGGCCGAGGCGGTCGGCGTTGAGTAGCACCGTCTCCCAGGGGAGCAGCGGGATGCGGCGTACGACCTGCATCGCGTCGATCCCGAAGCCCAGGTAGTCGGTCAGCGAGCTGACCGGCCCGCGCTGCTTGTAGGCGTCCCACGGCGAGGACTCGCGCGGGTCGACGACCACGTCGGCACCGCACTTCACCGCGAGCGCGCGCCGCGCGGGTGAGAGGTCGGAGGCGACCACCGTCTTCACCCCCTGCGCCTTGAGCATGAGGATGACGGCCAGCCCGATCGGACCGCAGCCGATGACGACGGCCGGGCGCCGTGCCGAGATCGCGCCGCGGCGTACGGCGTGGAAGGCGACCGCCAGCGGCTCGGTGAACACGGCCTGGTCGGGCGAGACGCCGTCGGGCACCGGGAAGGTGAAGGCCTCCTGGACGACGCAGTACTCCGCGAAACCACCGGGGGAGTCGACGTCGAAGCCGACCATGTGGACCGCCCCGTCCGTACGCAGCACCGGCAGCGCCGTCACCGAGGTGCCCGGCTCCCAGCGACCGCGGGTCTCCGGACCGTAGGCCACCACCTCGCCGAGAAGCTCATGGCCCAGCACGATCTCCTGATCCGGCGTCATCGCGGTGGTGTAGCCGATCTCGGTGACCACCTCGTTGAGCTCGTCGGCGTGCTCTCGGACGTGCAGGTCGGAGCCGCAGATCCCGGCGCGCAGCACCTTGATCAGCAGCTGTCCCGGCCCGGGCTCGGGACGCGGGACCGACCGCACGGAGAGCTCACCCTTGTGGACCACGGTTGCGCGCATCTGGTTCATCGGCGCCGACGCTACCTCACCCCGTCCCCACCCGGTCTCAACCAGTCGGCAGCGATCCGGTGGACGAGATCCGGTGCAGGTGAGCGGTGAACGAGTGCTGGTGGTCGACGCGCGGCAGTCGAAGCGCGGCGCCGGTGACCAGGTGCAGCGTGACGTCGATGCGCGGGTTGGCCTTGCGCTCGTCGACGACACCGGTGTCGATGCTGGTCACGTCCTCCCAGAGGATGACGTCGGTGTGGCGGGCGTACTCCAGGACCAGGCCGCCTTCATAGAGCCCGAGGTCGACCGCGACCGGGCGCTGCAGCCCGAGCCAGGCCAGCCGGAACCCGAGGATCAGCCCGGCGAGCGCAACCAGGCCCCCGGCCAGCACGAGCACCATCGGCAGATTCGGCCGAGTGGCGACCCAGGCCCCGAACGCGATGAGCGCCGGGCCGAGGACCAGCCCGACCGGTGCCAGCCACGCCCGTCCGTGCGCGGGGTGGGTGCTGAGCCGGATGCCGAGGTCCTCGGTGAGCGTCTCCTCGCCAGGCGTACGCAGCCACGCCCGCCGCCTCGGCAGCACCACCAGTCCGAGCACCGTGAGCGCGATCCCGCCCCAGAGCACCGGCTCTCGGCCCATCCCGAGGATGCGGGCCGGCCACGGGTTGATCGCATGCTCTCCGTAGGCGTCGGAGTCGACCACCCACATCCGGAAGGTCGCCTTCGACGGGTCGGGGTCGCGCCCGATGTCGCGCAGGGTGCCGTGGATGCTTCCGGTGACCCGCTCGCCGTCGACGCGCCACTGGCCGCGGCAGGAGGTGATCTCGCCGGTGCCGCCGTCGAACTCGCACCGCTCCACCACGCTCACCTCCGCCCACTGCCCGCTGTTCCACCGGTCGGCCGCGTGCTGCGCCACGACGGTGGCTGGGAGCAGCATCGCCAGGGCGCCGAGGCCCAGGGTGATCAGGACGGTCGCCGCCGACGTGAGCCGCTGTAACCGGCGCACCCGGCGAGAAGGGTCGATGAGACGGGACTTGGGGCCGGTGGTGGGGAGCACGAGGCCTTTCACATCAAGGACTGGGATGGACGTCGATCGAGGCTCGGAATTCTAGCCGCATGCCCCCACGGGTTCTCGTCGACCGGGTCGAGGACTCGGCACCGTCCGGGCCGCTGCGCGCCTGTCCCACGACCGTATCTGACACGGGTTCACCCATTCGCAGTCCGCCGCCGGCGGCGGATACGATCGGAACGCCGCGCGAGCATCGCGGTCCACACACCACTGGAACCCACAGGAGCATCCGTGTCCGAGATCAAGATCGCCGTACTCACCCCCGACGGGCGCGAGGAACGGGCGGTCACTACGGGCACGAAGGCGTGGGAGCTCTTCGCGGACAACCCCGACGTGATCGCGGCCAGGGTCGGGCAGGACCTGAAGGACCTCTCCTACGAGCTGGTCGACGGCGACGCCGTCGAGGGCGTCCTGATCGACTCCAAGGACGGCCACGACATCCTGCGCCACTCGACCGCGCACGTGATGGCGCAGGCGGTGCAGGAGCTCTTCCCGGAGGCCAAGCTCGGCATCGGACCGCCGGTCACCGACGGGTTCTACTACGACTTCGACGTCGAGACCCCGTTCGTGCCCGAGGACCTGGTCAAGATCGAGTCCCGGATGAAGAAGATCATCAAGGCCAACCAGAAGTTCTCCCGCCGGGTCACCACCGACGACGACGCCCGCGTCGAGCTGGCCGACGAGCCCTACAAGCTCGAGCTGATCGGCCTCAAGGGCTCGGCTGCCGACGCCGCCGAAGGTGCCAGCGCGGAGGTCGGCGGCGGCGAGCTGACCATCTACGACAACCTCGACCGCAACGGCGAGATCGCGTGGAAGGACCTGTGCCGCGGTCCGCACCTGCCGACCACCAAGCGGATCCCGGCCTTCAAGCTGATGCGAAGCGCCGCGGCGTACTGGCGCGGCGACGAGAAGAACAAGCAGCTCCAGCGCATCTACGGCACCGCCTGGGAGTCCAAAGAGGCGCTCGACGCCCACCTGGCCCGGATCGAGGAGGCCGAGCGCCGCGACCACCGCAAGCTCGGCCGTGAGCTCGACCTGTTCTCCTTCCCCGACGAGATCGGCTCCGGCCTCCCGGTCTTCCACCCCAAGGGCGGGATCATCAAGCGGGAGATGGAGGACTACGTACGCGCCAAGCACATCGAGCACGGCTTCGAGTACGTCGGCACCCCGCACATCGCCCGTGAGCAGCTCTTCCACACCTCGGGCCATCTGCCCTACTACGGCGACGGCATGTTCCCGGCGCTGGACGTGGACGGCCAGGACTACCGCCTCAAGGCGATGAACTGCCCGATGCACAACCTGATCTTCCGTTCGCGCGGGCGCTCCTACCGCGAGCTGCCGCTGCGGCTGTTCGAGTTCGGGTCGGTCTACCGCAACGAGAAGTCGGGCGTCATCCACGGGCTGACCCGCGTGCGTGGCTTCGCCCAGGACGACTCGCACTCCTACTGCACCAAGGAGCAGGCGCCGGCTGAGGTCAAGCACCTGCTCGACTTCATGCTGACGGTGCTCAAGGACTTCGGTCTCGACGACTTCTACCTGGAGATGTCGACCCGCGACGACTCCAACAAGGACAAGTTCGTCGGCAGCGACGAGGACTGGGCCGAGGCCACCAAGATCCTCGAGGACGTGGCGTCCGAGACCGGTCTCGACCTCGTGCCCGACCCGGGCGGCGCGGCGTTCTACGGGCCGAAGATCTCCGTCCAGGCCAAGGACGCGATCGGCCGGACCTGGCAGATGGGCACGGTGCAGTACGACTTCAACCAGCCCGCCGCGGACCGGTTCAACCTGGAGTACCAGGCCGCCGACGGCACCCGCCAGCAGCCGGTGATGATCCACTCGGCCAAGTTCGGTTCGATCGAGCGGTTCCTGGGTGTGCTGGTCGAGCACTACGCCGGCGCCATGCCGCCGTGGCTCGCCCCGGTCCAGGTCGTCGGGATCCCGGTCGCCGACGCGTTCGACGACTACCTCTACGAGGTCGCCGCCAAGCTGAAGGCCAAGGGCATCCGGGTCGAGGTCGACGAGTCCGACGACCGCTTCCAGAAGAAGATCCGCAACGCCCAGCTCCAGAAGATCCCGTTCATGCTGATCGCCGGTGGCGAGGACGTCGAGAAGGGCGCGGTCAGCTTCCGCTACCGCGACGGTCACCAGGAGAACGGCATCCCGGTCGACGAGGCGATCGAGCGGATCGTCGCCGCTGTGGAGTCGCACGAGCAGGTCTGACCCGAGACCTCTCGAGGGCGGTGCGTGACATGTCACGCGCCGCCCTCGCGGCATTTCCGGCGGGCCGCTGAGCGGCCGAAAGATAAACGTGACACGAAGTCGCGCGTACTCTTGTTATCGGGACGCGTGTCCGGGTAACGTGGGTCACGTCGTTAGCAGCTCAACGTAGAACTCAACGGTGAAGGAGCGATCGTCATGACCGCCGTTCAGGATGAGAAGTCCACTGGATACGTCCGCCAGGGCAAGCAGGCCTACCTCGACACGCTTCGTACGCTGTCCGAGGCCTCGGTGGAGGTGCACTTCGACCCGTTCAAGGACATCGACTGGGACTCCGACGAGCTCGCGGTGCTGCCGGGCGACGAGCGCTGGATCCTCAACGACGCCGACGAGATCGGTGCCCACCCGTGGTACAAGGCGCTCTCCAAGGAGCGCCAGATCGAGATCGGGATGTACCGCTGGGCCCAGGTCGCCAAGGTCGGCCTGCAGTTCGAGCAGCTGCTCATCGGCGGCGTCATGAACCACCTGGTCTGGTCGAAGAACAACAACCCGGAGTTCCGCTACGCGACTCACGAGGTGACCGAGGAGACCCACCACACCCAGATGTTCCAGGAGCTCGTCAACCGGGTGAACCCGGACGTGGCGGGTGCGCCGACCTACTACAAGGTCCTGGTGCCGCTCCTCGCCTCGGCGGGTGCCTGGTTCCCGGAGGCGTTCTTCACCGGCATCCTCGCCGGTGAGGAGCCGATCGACCACCTGCAGAAGGGCGCGATGCGCGCCGGCGGCAGCCACCCCGTGGCCAACCGCGTGATGCAGATCCACATCGCCGAGGAGGCGCGCCACATCGGCTTCGCCCACCAGTACCTCGAGCAGCACGTGCCCGAGCTCGGCCGGGTGAAGAAGACCCTGCTGGCCTACCTGTTCCCGATCATCATGCGCCTGCTCTGCGACGTGATCATGGTCCCGAGCAAGCAGGCCCGCCACGACATGGGCATCCCGGACGAGGTCGCCCGCGAGATCTGGTGGGACTCCGAGGAGTCCGAGAAGCTGCTGCGTGACCTCTTCGGTGACGTACGCCTCCTGGCCGACAACCTCGGCATCCGCAAGGGCCCGGCCAAGCTGCTGTGGAGGATGACCGGCATCGACGGCCGCGCCTCGCGCTTCCGCGCCGAGCCGCGCGCGGCGTCCTACTGATCCCCTGAGCCCGACGCCCTAGAACGGTAGTCCCAAAGTGCCTCATGTCGTCACTCAGTCGTGCTGTGCGGACGCCTCGTGCGTGGTCGCCTGCCCGGTCAACTGCATCCACCCCGCCCCGGGCGAGCCCGGCTTCGGCGAGGCCGAGATGCTCTACGTCGACGCCAAGAGCTGCGTCGACTGCGGAGCCTGCGTCACGGCCTGCCCGGCCGACGCGATCGTCCCGCACACGACCCTGACGGCCGCGCAGACGCCGTTCCTGGCGATCAACGCGGAGTACTTCGAGGTCTTCCCGCACAAGGACCGCACCCCGCTCGCCCTGGTCCACCCCCAGCGTCGGCTGACCCGCACCGGACCGTTCCGGGTCGCGGTGGTCGGCGCCGGGCCGGCGGGGATGTACGCCGCCGACGAGCTGCTCAAGCACCCGGAGATCTCCGTCGACGTCTTCGACCGGCTGCCGACGCCGTACGGCCTGGTCCGGGCCGGTGTCGCGCCCGACCACCAGAACACCAAGCAGGTCGAGAAGCTCTTCGCGCAGATCGAGTCGCAGCCCGGGTTCCGCTACTTCCTGGGCGTCGAGGTCGGCAAGGACGTCTCCCACGCCGAGCTGACCGCTCGCTACCACGCGGTCGTCTACACCGTGGGCGCGGCGAGCGACCGCGCTCTCGGGATCGAGGGCGACGACCTGCCCGGCTCGCTGAGTGCGACCGACTTCGTCGGTTGGTACAACGGCCACCCGGACAAGCAGGACCTGCCCGTCCACCTCGATGTGGAGTCCCTCCCGTCGCGACGGGTCGTCCTGGTCGGCAACGGCAACGTGGCGCTCGACTGCGCCCGGATCCTCGCCGAGGACCCCGAGCGGCTGGCCCGGACCGACGTCGCCGAGGGACCGCTGGCGGTGCTGCGCGACAGCGCGGTGAGGGAGGTCGTCGTCCTCGGGCGCAGGGGGCCCGGGGAGGCGGCCTTCACCGTGCCCGAGCTGGTCGGGTTGATGGGCCACACCGGGATCAACGTCATCGTCGATACCGGGGACCTGCCGATCGAGGAGGCGCTCGCCGGCGGCGACACCACCACCCGGCTGCTGCGTGAGCTCGCCGGCCGCGAGGTCCGTCCGGAGCTGCGTACGATCATCCTTCGCTTCCTCAGCTCGCCGGTGCGCGTGCTGGGTGAGGGCCGGGTCACCGGGGTCGAGGTCGGCCGCAACCGCCTCGAGCGCGACGAGAACGGCGTCGTCCGGGCGGTTGCGACCGGCGAGACCGAGGTCCTCGAGACCGGGATGCTGCTGCGCGCGGTCGGCTACAAGGGGCTGCCCGTGGCCGACCTCCCCTACGACGCCGCGACCGGCACCGTCCCCAACGAGCGCGGCCGGGTTCTGCCGGGCGTCTATGTCGCGGGCTGGGTCAAGCGTGGTCCCAACGGCTTCATCGGCACCAACAAGTCCGACGCCGAGGAGACGGTCGAGCAGCTGCTCGACGACCTCGACACGGACCGCATCCCGGCTCCGGTCGGTGACGCCGGCGAGATCACCGCGGTCGTACGCAGCCGCCAGCCCGGCATGGTCGACCTGGCCGGCTGGCAGGCGATCGACCGCGAGGAGAAGCGACGTGGCGCCGAGTCCGGCCGGCCGCGGGTGAAGATCACCGATGTCGAGGAGATGCGGGGCATCGCCGCGAAGTCGCGGAAACCCCGATACTCTCTTGGGCGTCGCAAGGAGCGCTGAGAACGCTCTCGACAAACGTCACGGGATCAGGGGGAGAAGCGGGTGGCCGGGGAGAAGCGCGATGGTCGGCAGGACCGGTGGAGCAAGCACAACGAGCAGCGCCGCCAGCAGATCATCGACGCCGCGATCGCGGTGATCGAGGCCGGTGAGCCCGGCGCCGACGTGCAGGTGCAGCAGATCGCGGTGCGCGCCGGGCTGTCCCGCACGGTCATCTACCGCCACTTCGAGGACCGCGCCGACCTCGACCGGGCTGTCCAGCAGGCGATCCTCGACGGGCTCTGGTCCGATCTGCTGCCAGGGATCACCCTCGACGGCACGGTCCCGCAGATCATCGAGCGGATCATCGGCACCTACATCCACTGGGCGCGGGCGCATCCCGCCCTCCACCTCGCTGCCGACCACGACATCGAAGGCGGCGACGACGAGGGCCCGTTCCAGCAGGGCATGGAGCAGCTCGCCGGACGGATCTCGGCGATCGTCGGCACCGCCGTCCTCGCCCTCGGGGGCACGCCCACCGAGGAGGAGGCCGAGGCCCTCGACCCGCTGATCTACGGTCTGGTCGGCGCGGTCTTCGGGGCCGTACGCCGCTGGCTGACCCGCACCGGCGACCGGCTGCCCGCCGAGACGCTGGAGCGGCTCACTGCTCGGTCCATCTGGTTCGTCATCGACGGCCATGCCCGCGGCTTCGGGATCGAGCTCGATCCCGACCTTCCTCTGGAAGAACTCCTGTCCAAGGACATCCTCGCGGTATAGCCTCCCGGTATCACCCGGCCGCACGGCCGTTCATTCCAGGAGAAGACCATGCCCCACATGCGCAGACTCTCGATCGCCGTCACCGCCGGACTGGCGGCCACCGCCGGGTTCGCCGTCCCGCTGAGCCCGGTGACCGCGGCCCCGGGCAGCGGCTCCTCCGAGGGCACCGCCCGCGTGTTCATGGTGAACCCGGTGCAGTCGAGCAACGACCAGAACCTGACCGACCAGAAGGACGCCGCGAGCGCGGTCCCGGACAGCGCCTACGCCGAGGTGCCGCTCACCCACCTGGACGGCTCGGGCTACCTCCGCGGCGACTACGCCGTCGTCGAGTCGAGCACCGGCACGCCTGCGTACTCCACGACCAACAGCTACTCCTACGACCGCCACCAGGACCAGTTCGAGCAGGTCATGGGCTACTTCTGGGTCACCCGGGCGCAGACCTACCTGCACACCCTCGGCTTCGGCGAGACGCTCCCGGGCGTCCTGAACCAGCCGTTCTCGGTCAAGATCAACCAGTACGGCGGCGACAACTCCTATCAGACCGACAAGCCCTACCGGATCCGGCTGGGCAAGGGCGGCGTCGACGACGCCGAGGACGCCGAGGTGATCGTCCACGAGTACGGCCACGCCGTCCACGCCAGCCAGGTTCCCGGCTACGGCAGCAGCCTGGACGCCGGCGCGATCGGGGAGTCGTTCGGCGACTACCTCGCCGTGACCGTCGGGCTCGACGCCGCCTCGGAGTTCGGCTGGCCGGTCGCCGCCGACCCCTCCTGCCCGATGGACTGGGACGCGACCTCCTACACCGACGCCCCGCACTGCATCCGCAGCTTCCACCTCGACCTGACCCTCGAGGACCGCCGCAACCAGGTCCACTACGACGGCCAGATCTGGAGCCAGGCGCTGTGGGAGATCCGCGAGGGCTACGAGGCACTCGGCCTCTCCACCCGCGACTGGGACACTACGCTGATCTACTCCCAGTTCTCCTACGCCCCGGACACCAGCTTCCAGGCCGCCGCAGCCGAGACGTACGCCGCAGCGGCTGCTCGCGACGGCCAGGCCGCCGCCGACCTGGTCCGCGACCGGTTCGCCGCCCGGGGGATCACCTTCTGATCATCAGCGGCGCCGCCAGACGTGCCAGTCGCCGTAGCTGGCACGTTTGGCGTAGTGCCGCTGGAGATACTGCTGCGCGTGGTCGCCGTCGAGCCCCCAGGTGTCGAGACTGTCGCCGTGGACGACGACCCACTGCGGCGCCGAGGGCCCGGCCATCACGCCGTGCAGCTGGGCCAGGTGTGGGTCGCGGACACGCGCCGGGAGGCTCCACAGATTCTCGTACGGGCTGTCCAGTCCGCTCGCAGCGATGATCTCGGGGTGCCCGAAGCCGACGACGACACCGTCGGTGGGGCGCGCGTGCTCGCGCAGGTAGGAGGAGACTCGGCTCTCCGGTGTGACCTGCGGTGGCGCGATAACCCATGACGTCCAGACCGCGACGGCGGCCGCGGCCGAGTAGGCCACTGCGCAGCTCAGTGCCGGACCGGACCGCGGACCGGGCCGGGCGATGGCGACCAACAGCACGAGGCCGGGAACGATGCCGGTCAGGTAGTGCAGCCAGTAGCTCCCGCCCGCGGCGATCGCGAACAGCTCCCACGCGGTCATGGCGAGCACGGGCCTGGCCAGCGGCGCCCCGCGGGTGAGGACCGCGGCGACCGCGATGACGAGCACCACGGCGGCACCGCTGCCCAGCGACGCCGCCGCGAGCAGCATGCCCCGGGCAACGGTCTCTGACGATGCCGAGCCGTCGATCGTCGCCACGGCCTCGATACGGAAGACCACGACCGCGCTCCACAGCTCAGGCACGGACGTCCCCCGGGCCCAGGCTCCGAGGACGGCCGCGCCGAGCAGCACCGCGGCGCCGCCCGCGAACGTGGCGGCCCGTTCCCACAACCGGGGAACCCGCCCGTGGGACACCGCGACGAGAACGGCTGTGAACACGAAGACGTCGATGAAGTTCTGCTTCACCAGCGCGGCCGCCATGCCGGCTGCCCCCGCCCCGGCGGCGAGCACGGCCGTACGCCAACCCCATGACCTGCGCATCGCCGTCACCGCCCACACCAGACCGAGCAGGACGAACGGCACCGCGAGCAGCTCACCGTTGACCGCTGACATCCCGCGCAGCGGGCTCGACAGCAGTGCGGCCGCCAGCACGACTGCCGTGAGCCGCGCTGAGCGATGGCCAGGGGACACCTGGCTCGCCAGGACGCCGGCCAGGACCACCGACATCCCGCTGGCCACGGCGCCGAGCAGCTTGAGCCCGGGGGCGACGAGCCCGGAGGTCGTCACGTCCGCAGGCCCGAAGTGGCCTGCGATGGTGAACAGCCACAGCAGCAGAGGTGGCCGGTCGACCCAGTAGTCCCCGTACAGCGAACGGCCCGGCCTCCACTGCTCGGCGAGCATCAGGAATCCACTCTCGTCCGAGGTCAGCGGCCGGTCGAGGAAGGGCAGCCACGCGGCTGTCGCCAGCAGAGCAGCGACGAGCACGATCGCGGTGTCTGTCCAGCCGCTGCCTGCGAAGCGTGCGGCGCTGCCGCCGGGCCTCGCGGGCGCCGACGCAGAGGTGCGGTCGCTGACGGGAGTGGTCACTTCGGCACGCTGGGTGAGGCTGGATCAAGGGCGATGGAGCCGCTTGCGCGCGACGTCGTGGGGTGTTCCCACTCTATGACCGCCACCCAAGCGAGTGCCGGGGTTGGTCGGTCTAGGCCTCGCGCAGGTAGGCGAGGACGGCCGAGACGCGTCGGTCGGTGGTGGGGTCGAGGCGGAGCTTGGCGAAGATGTTGCCGACGTGCTTGCGTACGGCGGCCTCGGAGACGAAGAGCGCGGTGGCGATGCTGCCGTTGGTACGCCCCTCGGCCATCAGGCCCAGGACCTCTCGCTCGCGCTCCGAGAGCACCTCGAGCGGACCGTCCGGCTGGTGCCGGTTGAGGAGGCCGCGTACGACCTGCGGGTCGACGACGGTCTCGCCGCCGGCCACCCGGTCCAGGCTGTCGAGGAAGTCGCGGACGTGGCCGACCCGGTCCTTGAGCAGGTAGCCGATGCCGCCGCCACCGGTGGTGTCGAGGAGTTCGGCGAGGTAGGCGTCGGCGACATAGGCCGAGAGCACCAGGACCGCCAGGTCGGGGTGCCGCCGGCGGAGCTCCGCGGCGGCACGCAGGCCCTCGTCGGTGTGGGTCGGCGGCATCCGGATGTCGGTGATCACCACGTCGGGTCGGGTGTGGTCGGTGAAGGCGAGCAGGGCGTCGGCGTCGCCGACCGCGGCGATGACCTCGTGGCCGGCGCGCTCGAGGATGGCGAGGAGCCCCTCGCGCAGCAGCGCGGCGTCCTCGGCCAGGACGATCCTCAGGGGAGCATGGTCGGGCACGTCATCCTCACTTCCGTCGGTCCGCCCGGTGGGCTGGTGACCTCCAGGGTGCCGTCCAGGGCGGCCAGCCGGGTGGCCAGGCCGGCGAGCCCGCCCCCGGGACGCACGGTGGCGCCGCCGGCCCCATCATCGCGTACGCAGACCTGCAGCCGGTCACCGGTGACCTGCCCCTGCACGCGCGCGGCGCGGGCACGGGCATGGCGGACCGCGTTGGTGAGCGCCTCGGCGACGACGAAGTACGCCGCGGCCTCGACCGGCGCGGGCAGCCGGCCGTCGACCCGCAGGTCGACCGAGACCGGCAGCCCGGCGGCGTCGGCGAGCTCGCGGACGGCAGCGGTGAGCCCGTGGTCGACCAGCACCCGCGGATGGATCCCGCGGACGGTGGCACGGAGCTCGGCGAGCGCCGTCTCGGCCTGGGCGTGGGCCTGCCGGACGAGGTCGAGTCCGGCACCCTCGGGCACCTCCAGCTCGGCCAGGCCGAGCGTCATGGTCAGCGCGACCAGCCGCTGCTGGGCGCCGTCGTGCAGGTCGCGCTCGATCCGGCTGCGCTCGGTCTCGAAGGCGTCGACGAGGTCGACCCGGGACCGGCGCAGGCCGGCGACGGCCGCGGTCAGCCGGGCCTGGGCCGGTTCGAGCAGGAGCCGCGCCAGGCTGGCCTGGGCGGCGGCGAGGAGGGTGGCGGCGTACAGGCCGGCGATCAGCAGCACCAGGCCCGGGGCCACCGCGATCCAGGCCTCGGTGGGCGTGGTGAGCTGCCAGGGTCCGAAGGCCACGGGACCGTCGATCCGGACCAGGGCCGGGGCGAGCACGAGCACGCCCGGGATGGTGATGATCAGGTTGAGCGCGACGGCGTCGACCAGCCACATGACCGTGGCGAAGAGCACCGTGTAGCCGACCTCGGGTCCGGAGATCCGCAGCCGGCGCAGTGCCCGGAGCCGGTCGCTCCACGCGATCGGCGCAGGCTCGGCCGATCCCGGACGTGCCTCGGGCAGGACCAGCCGGAGGCGTACCCGCTCCACGTCGGCGACGAGCGCCGCCAGCAGCGGAATCCCGGCGAGCACCAGCACCCCGACCACGATGATCAGGGTGAGCAGTCCGACGCCGACCAGCACGAACAGCAGGACGGCGACGACGAGACCGACCAGAGCACCGGAGGCCAGGTAGGCCAGGGCGCGCCAGGGCCAGCTGGAGGCGAGCAGCCGCCAGGGCGAGGAGCGCAGCGCGGCCCAGACGTCGGGTGGAGGTCTCATGACCCTCGAGCCTAGGCACTCACGACCCCGCGGCGGGGTAGCGCACGCGCTACCTCGCCGTGGCGTCTGCGCCCGTGTGCGCGGCGCGTAGGAGGCGTTTGCTGGAGATCATGACCGCCACCATCCCGGACGCCGTCCACGCTCCCCGGCCGCCCGGCCCGCCCGCCGTCGTGCTCGACGACGTCACCCGCACCTATCGCTCCCGCTCCGGCAAGGTCGACGCACTGCGGGGCGTGAGCCATGCCTTCGCCGCCGGGACCTTCACCGCGATCATGGGGCCGTCGGGATCGGGCAAGTCCACGCTCATGCAGATCGCCGCCGGCCTCGACCGGCCCACCCGGGGCAGCGTCCGGGTCGCAGGCACCGCCCTGGCCGGCCTGAACCGGACGACGCTAACGAAGCTGCGCCGACAGATGATGGGCTTCGTGTTCCAGCAGTACAACCTGCTCGACGCTCTCACCGCGTACGACAACGTCGCCCTGCCCGCCCGCCTCGCCGGGCGGCGTCCGGATCGCGCTCAGGTGATCGGGGCGCTCGAGCAGGTCGGTCTGCACGGGCTCGCCAGGCGGCGGCCGCCGGAGCTCTCCGGCGGCCAGCAGCAGCGCGTCGCGATCGCGCGTGCGCTGCACGCCCGGCCGGCGGTGCTCTTCGCCGACGAGCCCACCGGTGCGTTGGACCGTCACGCCGGACGCGAGGTGCTCGAGCTGCTGCGCGACCTCGTCGACGCGCCTGTGACCCACGGGCCGGCGCAGACGGTCGTGATGGTCACCCACGACCCGCTCGCCGCCTCGTACGCCGACAGCGTGCTGTTCCTCGCCGACGGCCAGATCGTCGGGCAGATGGAGCGCAGTGACGCCGCCCGGATCGCGGCCCGCATGGCCGAGCTGGAGCCCGTGCGATGAGCGTCGTCTCGCTGGCCGCGCACAGCCTGAAGAGCCTGCGCCAGTCCTGGCCTCCGTACGCCGGGGCCGCCGTCGCCCTCGCCGGTGGCATCGCCCTGATCACCCTCGCCACCAACATGCTGGGAGCGCTCGGCACCGCCACCGACGGGCTGGACCCGCAGACCCGGACGCAGATCGACGACCTCGGGTCGCTGTTCGGCATCATGGCCGGGATCTCCCTCTTCCTGGCGCTTTTCGTGGTCTCCTCGACCTTCGGGTTCGTGGTGGCCACCCGGCGCCGCGAGCTCGGCCTGCTCCGTCTGCTCGGCGCCACCCCGCGCCAGGTGCGGACCCTGCTGCTCGGGGAGGCGCTCGCGGTCGCGGTCGTCGGCACGGTCGCGGGCTGCCTGCTCGGCACCGCGGTGACGGTGCCGGTGCTGCGCATCCTGCACCAGGCCGAGGTCACCCCGGTCCTGCTCGCGATGCCGAGCCAGGGCACCGGATGGGTGATCGCCGCCTCCTGCGGTGTCGGGGTCGCGCTGGTCGGGGCCTGGCGCGCGGGCGCCCGCGCGGGACGTACGCAGCCTGTCGAGGCGCTCCGCGACGCGGTCCTCGAGCGACGACGGCCCACGGTGGTCCAGGCGCTGGTCGCGCTCACTGCGGCCGGCGCGCTGGTCGCGACCGCCGTGCTCGCTCCCGAGATGCCGCTGCTGTTCGCCCTGCTCGTGGGCATGTTCCTGCCGATCGTCGCCGTGATCGGGGCCAACGCGGTGGGCGGCCTGCTCTACACGGAGCTCGCGGCGTACGCCGGTGCCACGGTGGCGCACCGGGACCCGGCGGCACACCTGGCCCGTGACCTCGCCCGCACCAGCAGCCGGATGACCGCCGCGGTGGCGGCGCCGGTGGTCGCCATCATGGCAGTGGCCGGCTCGATGGTGCTCGCGGTCGGGGCGACCGCGGACTGGAGCGAGGGCGCCGACCGGGCCGCGCTCAGGTCGGAGCTGGTCGTCGAGCAGGCAGAGCGCCCCGAGCGGATCCGGGACGTGCCCGGGGTGGGGGTGAGCGACGTACGCCGCACGGCGCGGGTCGGGTTCGGCGGCGCCCCCGAGGACGTCGAGGTCGTCGACGTCGCCAGCGCAGCTGCCACCCGGAGCCTGCAGGCGACCCAGGGGAGCCTCGACGACCTGCGCGGCCGGACGATGGCGGTCACTGCCTCCTACGTCACCGACCTCGGCGGCCGGGTCGGCCAGGTCCGCCGGATGCGTATCGACGGCCGGGTCGTCAAGGTGCGCCTGGTCGCCGTCGTCCCCGACGCCCCGAACCTGTGGAGCGACATCATCGTGCCCGACGACCTGCCACGCATCGACAGGGTCGCCCGCGACACCGGCACGGTGTTCGTGCGCACCGACGCCGGCGCGGACGTCACCGGGACCGCACGGTCGATCCGGGAGACCGGGGCCGAGGTGAGCACCGGCGAGGAGTGGGTCGGCACGGTCTCGGCCGAGGCGCGCGAGATGAACACGGTCGTGCTGTGGGTGATGCTCGGCCCGGCCGGCGTCTACGCCGCGATCGCGGCCGTCAACGCGGTCCTGATCGGGGCGAGCCAGCGCCGCCGCCAGACCGCCACCGCCCGGCTCGTCGGCGCCACCCCTGCCCAGGTGCGCCGAACCGCGCTCTGGGAGACGGTGTTCACCGGCGCCGGCGCTCTGCTGGTCGGCGGCGCGGTCACCGGGTTCACCGGTTGGCTGATGCGGCAGGCGGTCGTACGCGACGTGCCCGAGGCGCCGCTGACCTTCCCGTGGCAGGCGCTGTCCGGGATCACGGCGGCCTGCCTGGTCGTGCTGCTCGCCGCCGCCGTCGCCGGGGCGTACGCGCTGCGGGGCGGGGAAGGGCCCGACTGAGCCTGTCCTGAAGGGGCCTGTGAGGGGTTAAGTAGTGTTTGCCGCGTGACAGAGATGGACGGCGTACTCACCCAGGACGGCATCGGCGAGGGCGACGGTCTGGAGCGGCTGTGGACGCCCTACCGGATGGCCTACATCCGCGGCGAGAACAAGCCCACCGACCCCTCGGAGACGGAGTGCCCGTTCTGCCGGGTGCCGACGCTCGAGGACGCCGAGGGCCTGGTCGTCCACCGCGGCGAGACCTGCTTCGTGGTGCTCAACCTCTATCCGTACGCCCCGGGCCACATGATGGTGTGCCCCTACCGTCACATCGCCGGCTACGTCGAGACCAGCGACGAGGAGGCCGCCGAGATGGCGGTGCTGACCAAGCAGGCCGTACGCACCCTCGCCGGCGTCTCGCGGGCCGAGGGCTTCAACATCGGGATGAACCAGGGCACCGCGGGCGGCGCCGGCATCGCCGCGCACCTGCACCAGCACATCGTGCCCCGCTGGGTCGGCGACCAGAACTTCATGCCGATCATCGGCCGCACCAAGACCCTGCCGCAGCTGCTGACCGACACCCGCGACCTGCTCTCGCAGGCGTGGGCGTCGGCCTAGCAGCTCGGCCTGGGGGTCAGACGATCGCCCAGGCCACGGCGGCGGCCGCGAACCCGACGATCGAGAGCACCGTCTCCAGCACCGTCCAGGTCGCCAGGGTCTGCTTCACGGTGAGGTTGAAGTAGCGCGAGACGATCCAGAAGCCACCGTCGTTGACGTGGCTGAGGATGATCGACCCGGCAGCGATCGCGACCGCGATCACCGCGAGCTCGGGCTGCGAGTAGCCGGTGCCGAGGGTCGGCGCGATGATGCCGCCGGTGGTCACGATCGCCACGGTCGCGGAGCCCTGGGCGATCCGGAGCGCGCAGGAGATGACGTAGGCCAGCAGCAGGATCGGCAGCCCCGCGTCGGAGAGCACCTCGGCGAGCGCGGCGCCCACGCCGGTCGCGGAGATCACCGCGCCGAAGAAGGCGCCGGCGCCGACGACGAGCAGGATCATGCCGACCGGCCGCAGCGAGGCGCCGGTGAACTCCGAGATCTCCTCGATGCTCATCCCGCGCCGGATGCCGAGCAGCCAGAAGGCGAGGAGCACGGCGATGGTGAGCGCGACCGCCGGGTTGCCGAGGAAGGTGAGTACGTTGAGCAGCCGGCCCGGCTCGAGCAGCATCGTGCCGAAGGTCGCGCCGAGGATCAGGATCAGCGGCACCGCGATGACCCCGAGGACGAGCGGCAGCGCGACCGGGGTGGTGGGCGTCTTGTCCTGCTCCGCCTCGGTCTCCGCGACCAGGAACTCCTCGGGCACCGAGACCTGGACGCGTGGGGCGACCCACATGGGGAAGAGGATCCCGGCCGCGGCGAACGCGGGCAGGCCGCACAGCAGGCCCATGATGATCAGCCAGCCGAGGTCGACGCCGAGGAGGCCGCCCAGCGCAGTGGGGCCGGGGTGTGGAGGCAGGAAGGCATGCGTCATCGACAGACCCGCGAGAACCGGGAGGGCGTAGAGGACGAGCGACTTGCCGCCTCGGTGAGCCGCGACGTAGACCAGCGGCGCGAGCACGAAGATGCCGATGTCGAAGAAGACCGGGATGCCGAAGATCAGGCCGACCAGGCCCATCGCGACCGGCGTGCCGCGTTCGCCGAAGATGCCGATCAGCCTCGCGGCGAGGACGTCGGCGCCGCCGGACCGCTCGAGCAGCGACCCGAGGACGGTGCCGAGACCGATGATGAGCGCGATGTGGCCCAGCACCCCGCCGAAGCCGGTCTCGATGAGCGACTCCTTCGAGGAGAGGGCGGTGCCCACCATCTGCTCGACGGACAGGCCGGCCGCGACGGCGAGGCCGATGCCGCTGATGAAGAGGGCGATGAAGGGTTCGAGCTTCACCTTGATGATCAGGAAGAGGAGCACGGCGATCGCCGCTGCGCAGAGCAGCAGCAGGCCGGTGGTGCTTGTCTGGAGCCAATGCATGGTTGGTTCTCCCTCGGGTCAGGGGTGGGGGATGGACTCAGCGCAGAGCTGCACGGAACCGGGCGGCGTTGGTGGTGATCTGCTCCCACCGGGCCTCGTCGACGTCGGCGGGCTGGACCACCGACGTCCCAGCGGTCACGGCGATGGCGCCGGCCCGCAGGAACTCCGCGGCGTTGTCTTCGTCGACTCCGCCGGAAGGGATCAGGGCGACCTCGGGGTACGGCCCCCGCAGGTCGGAGAAGTAGCGCGGGCCGACGGCCCGCGCCGGGAAGATCTTGACCGCGTCGGCGCCGAGCGCGGTCGCGGTGAGGACCTCGGTCGGGGTGAGGGCACCGAGGACGACGGCCGCACCCGCGGCGTGACCTTCGGCGACGATCTCCGCCGCCTCCGGCGGCAGGCCCGGCGTCACCAGGAACCGGGCGCCGGCCGCGAGCGCGGCGCGAGCCTGATCGGCGCTCAGCACCGTTCCGGCGCCGACCACGATGGCGTCGGCGTCGACCCGGCCGCTGACCTGGGCGAGGAGGTCGGTGAGGCCCGGGGTCGTGTAGGTCAGCTCGACGGTCCGAATGCCCCCGGCGGCCAGTGCGTGGCCGAGCGCGACCGGGTCGTCGATCCGGGAGGCGCGTACGACGACCAGCGCCTGGTCGGCCCGCAGCGTCTCGATCACGTGGTTGCTCATCGGGGTCGGGTCCCTTCGTCGGTGCGGCGCAGCGCCCGTCCGGGAAGCGCGTCGGTGCGGTGGCCGTCCTCGATGACGGCGGTGCCGTTGACCAGCACCCAGTCGATGCCGCGTGCCTGCTGCCGTGGCTGCTCGAAGGTGGCGGTGTCCTGGACCGTGTCGGGGTCGAGGAGCACCAGGTCGGCGGCGTACCCCTCCCGGACCAGGCCGCGCTCATGCAGCTTGAGCCTGGCCGCGGGACGGCCGGTGAGGTGGTGGACGCAGTCGACCAGGTCGAGCACGCCGAGCTCGCGCACGTAGCGGGCGAGGTAGCGGGGGAAGGTGCCCCACGCGCGCGGATGCGGGCGCTCGCCGACGAGGATGGCGTCGCTGCCGCCGCAGTGGGTGCGGTGCCGCATGATCGTCTGCACGTTCTCCTCGTGACCGACGTGCTGGAGGATCGTCGTGGCCAGCCGGTCGCGGACGAGCAGGTCGAAGAAGACGTCCGTGGCCACCTGGCCGGACTCCGCGGCGATCTCGGCGACGGTCCGGCCGACGTGACGCGACAGCTCCGGGTTGCGTACGCCGCTGATCTGGATCGTGCGCCAGTCGGTCACGCAGCCGTGGCAGCCGTCGGTGCCGACATGGTCGAGCTCGTGCGCGATCCGGGCACGGTCGTCGGGGTCCGCGATCCGCGCGAGCAGGGCGTCGGGGCCGCCGGAGGTCGACCAGCTGGGCAGCACGGCGCTGAGCGTCGTGGCACCGGGGAGGTAGGGGTAGGTGTCGAGGGTGATGTCGACCCCGTCGGCCAGCCCCGCGTCGATGATGTCGATCAGGTCCCCGGCGCGCCCGCGGTTGGGCTCGAAGTTCATGGTCGCGTGGGTCAGGTGCAGCGCGCACCCGGAGGCCCGGGCGACCTCGATCATCTCCGCGTACGCCTCCAGCGCACCGGCCCCGTAGGACCGGTGGTGCGGGCTGTAGTAGCCGCCCGCCTCGGCGACGACCCGGCACAGCGTGGCCAGCTCCTCGTCGTCGGCGAACATGCTGGGCGGGTAGGTCAGGCCGCTGCTCATCCCCACCGCGCCCTCGTCGAGACCGACCCGGAGCAGCCGGGCCATCTCGGTGATCTCGGCGGCGGTCGCCGGCCGGTTGTCCGGACCGACGACCATCAGCCGCAGGGTCCCCTGCGGGACGAGGTACGCCGCGTTGCACGCGATCCCGCGGTCGAGCCGGTCCAGGTAGCCGGCGACGGTGTCCCAGTCGAAGTCGAAGTCGTCGGGCTCGCCGTTCCAGCCCGCGATCTGGCGGCGCAGGTGGGCGCGCGTCGCCGTGTCGGCCGGCGCGAACGAGAGGCCGTCCTGCCCGACGACCTCGAGGGTGACGCCCTGGCTTACCTTCGCGGTGTGGTCGGGGTTCACCAGGATCTGCAGGTCCGAGTGGGCGTGCATGTCGATGAACCCCGGGGTCAGCGCCCGCCCGGCGGCGTCGATGGTGCGCCGCGCGACCGGTGCCGGAGTATCGGTGTGGATGCCGGTGATCCGCCCCGCGTCGATGCTGACGTGGGCGTGGAAGGCCGGAGCGCCGCTGCCGTCGATGACGGTCGCGTCGCGGATGAGCAGGTCGGTCATGGCGGGTCCTCTCAGAACCAGGTGCGCACGAGGTCGACGACGACCGGGTCGTCGGCGTCGGCGTCGTCGAGGACCGGGATCAGGCCCCACTTGTCGAAGGCGGTGCACGGGTGCGAGAGCCCGAGACGGAGCTCGTCGCCGATCAGGACGGGCGCCTCGGTGGCGGGGTCCCAGCGGAGGAAGCCGTGCTGGTCGTTGAGCGCGGTCACGGCGACCCCCGAGAGCGGGGTCGCGGGGGAGCCGGGCGTCCGTGCCCGCAGCAGCTGCGCCTCGGGCAGACCTTCGTCGAAGGGCAGGTCGCGCTTGCCCGCGTCGAAGAGCGCGAGCCCCGGCTCCGGCTGGGAGGAGATCCGCACCCAGCCGTGGAGAGCGCTGCGCAGGCCGGGACCGGTCGTGCGGGGCGCGCTCCCCAGCGGGGAGATGCCGCGGTAGAAGCCGTCGTCATGGGTGATGTAGGCGCCGCTGCGGAGCACCACGCGGGCCTCCTCGCCGGCTACCAGCGGCGCGAGCGCGTCGGCGACCTGCTCGAAGTAGGCGCTGCCGCCGGCGCTCACCACCGGCGTCCGACCGGCGGGCAACAGGCCGGAGATCCGCCGGTGCAGGGAGACCAGGCTGTCGACGTACGCATGGACGACGCCGAGCGCGGCCTCGTCGGTGGTGTGCGCCAGCGCGCCCTCGTAGCCGGTGACCCCGGCGAGCTCCAGGTGGGGTGAGGCCGCGACGGCCTCGGCCACGGCGACCGCGGTCTCCTCGTCACGGGCACCGGTGCGACCGCCCGTGGCGCCGCGCTCGACGAGGACGCCGAGCGGTCGGCGTGGCCCGGCCTCGGCGGCATGGGCGGCGAGCGCCTCGTGCATCAGGGCGACCGTCCGTGGCGAGTCGGCCCACACCAGCACCTCCAGCTCCGCGTCCTCGGTGATCTGGTCGGAGATCCAGCGCAGGGTGAGCGGGGAGACGATCGCGTTGGCCACGATCACCCGGGAGACGCCGAAGGCGCGGGCGACGGCGAGCTGGGGGAGGTTCGCCACGGTGATCGCCCAGGCGCCGGCGGCGAGCTGCTCGGCCCACAGCTGCGGAGCCATCGTGGTCTTGCCGTGCGGAGCCAGGGCGATGCGGCGCTCCGTGCACCAGGCGGCCAGCACGTCACGGTTGTGGGTCATCGCGACGCGGGAGAGGGAGAGCACGGGCGTGGGCAGCTGCGAGAGCCGGGGCGCCGCCTCGAGCACCTCGGCGACCGTACGTCCCCACAGCGCGGGCGGGATCGCCTTGTGGCGCCAGTCGACCCGCTCCTCGCGCAGCGCCGCGACGGCCGCTGTGTCGATGTGGGCTGCCGGGTGATCCATGGCCCGTCCTTCCTTTGTTGCACATTATGCAACGGTGATTGCGTAATTCGATTCGTTAGTTGTAGCATCGGGCACACCGGGCGTCAACGGCTCGGCCATGAACCAACAGGGGAGGAGCTCCATCCGTGGGCAGTAGCGGAGACGTGCGAGTGGTCTGTCTCGGGGAGGCGATGGTCGTCCTGCGTCCGGAGGGCGACCAGCCGCTCGCCGGAGCGACGACCCTGCGCCGTTCGGTCGGTGGTGCCGAGGCCAACGTGGCCGGCGCCCTGGCCGCCCTCGGGGTGCGGACCGCCTGGGTGTCCCGGCTCGGTCAGGACCCGTTCGGCGACGTCGTGACCGACGACCTGACCGGCCGCGGCGTGATCGTCGAGGCCGATCGCGATGCTGAGCGCCCGACCGGGCTCTACGTCAAGGACCCCGCCCCCGGCGGCAGCCGCATGCACTACTACCGAGCCGGATCCGCGGCGGCCGCGATGGACGCCGCCCTGCTGGACCGGCCCGGCGTCATGGAGGCGCTGGCCTCGGCCGAGGTGGTGCACACCTCCGGGATCACCCTCGGCATCCTCGAGGAGGGATCGACGCTGGTCACCCGCCTGCTGGCGCTGCGCGACGAGCTCGGCTTCCGGCTCAGTGTCGACCTCAACTGGCGACCGGCCCTGTGGGCCGGGCGCAGCACCGCGCCGCTGATCGACCTGCTGCGCGCGGCCGACATCGTCCTGCTCGGGGCCGACGAGGCACGCGCAGCGCTCGGCGCGCATGGTCCGCAGGACCTCCGCGACCTTCTGGGCGAGCTTCCTCGGCTGGTGGTCAAGGCCGACTCCCACGCGGCCGGGGAGTACGACGCCGACGGAAGCGCCACCCAGGTCCCGGCGCTCCGGGTCGACGTCGTGGAGCCGGTCGGCGCGGGCGACGGGTTCGCGGCGGGCTATCTCGCCGCGCTCGTCGACGGGACCGGCCCGGTCGGCCGGCTGCGTCAGGGCCACCTGGTCGCGGCGGGGGTGCTGGCCGCGACCGGCGACCACGCGCGGCCTCCGGCCGCCGATGTACGTGCCAGGCTGCTCGACTGCTCCGAGGACGACTGGGCCGCGACCCGGGTGAGCGCCGCCGGCATCGACTCCCCGGCGATCCGTGAGGCGGCCCGATGAGCCAGAGTCTCTCCCGCGCGCTGCAGATCCTCATCGAGCTCGGTGAGGGCGAGCGCTCCCTCGACCAGGTGGCCGCCAGTCTCGGCGTGCACAAGACCACCGCGATGCGGCTGCTGCACACCTTGGAGGCGGACCGCTTCGTACGCCGCGACGACCGCCAGCGCTACCACCTCGGCTCCCGGCTGTTCGCCCTCGGCACCGCGGCGCTCTCCCAGCACGCGATCCGCGACGTGGCCCAGCCCCACCTGACCCGCCTCGCGGCCGAGACGGGCGGCCAGGCCGTCCACCTGGCTGCCTATGAGAACGGCACGGCCATCTACCTCGCCAAGGTGGAGAGCACCCACTCGGTGCGGATGTACTCCCGGGTGGGTCTGCCCGCGGCGCTGCACGCGACTGCCGTCGGCAAGGTGCTGGTCGCAGGGCTGCCTCCGGGGGAGCAGGAGGCGGTGGTCGCCGGCATCGACTTCCGGCCCTTCACCAGCCGCACCATCCCCGACGCGGCCAGCTACCGCGAGGTGCTCGCCCGGACCCGCGAGCAGGGCTGGGCCGAGGACGCCGCCGAGCACGAGGACTTCATCAACTGCGTCGGGGCGCCCGTACGCGACGAGGCCGGGCGCGTCGTCGCCGCGGTCTCCGTCTCCGTGCCCGACGTCATCCTGCCCCGCGACGGAGTGCGAGCCCTGGTGCCGCAGCTCCTCGCGGCCACCGAAGCGATCTCCGCCGACTGGGCCGGCCGGAGCTCATGAGAACACCCCGAGAGGAAACCCATCCCATGTCCGACGTCCGCATCTCCACCGACCAGGCCCCGGCCCCCGCGCACACCTTCTCCCAGGGCGTGGTCCGCGGCGGCCTGATCCAGGTCTCCGGTCAGGGCCCTGTCGACCCCGCCACGAACGAGTACCTGTTCCCCGGCGACGTGAAGGCCCAGACCGTACGCACCCTGCAGAACGTGGAGGCGATCCTGGCCGCCGCCGGCGCGGGCTTCGAGGACGTGCTGATGCTCCGGGTCTACCTCACCACCCGGGACGACTTCGCCGCGATGAACGACGCCTACGGGGAGTTCATCGGCTCACGCGTCGCCGAGGGCGGCATCCTTCCGTGCCGCACGACCGTGATGACCGGCCTGCCGCGCGAGGAGATGCTCGTCGAGATCGACGCGCTCGCCGTCGCCCGTTAGTCGACGACCCGGGCGAGCTCCCGGCTGAGGTAGGGCGCCAGGGTGCGGGCGTAGCGCGAGGTGATGTGGTTGCCGTCGCGGTAGACGATGACGTTGCCGATCACCGCCGGGCAGACCTCCTCCCCGCAGAACAGGTGGGTCAGGTCGACCAGGTGCGCGTTGGGGTCGCGGGCGACCGCGTCGCGGTGCGGGTCCTGGACGAGTACGTCGGTGCGCGGTCGCCCGCACGCCTCGCCGGCGGTCTCGGGGGAGTGTCGCTGGATGCAGCCCAGCGTGGTGCGGAGATAGGCGGCGTTGTCGGGCTCGAACATCGGGTTGTCGACGAGCGCGATCACCGGGACCTTCTTCGAGGGCCGGTGGCTCCAGGCCTCGACCAGACCGTTGACCGTCGACTCGTACGGCGTCTCGCCGCCCAGCGGCTGCGTCGTCTTGCGGGCCGAGTGCGTGACGATGATCGCGTCGAGGTCCTGCTGCTCGGGAGCGCGCAGGTAGGCCTCGAGCTGCCGGTTCCACTCCGCGCAGGCGGGGCGGTTGTCGGCGATGCTCCGGCCGAGCGGCCGGGTGTTCCAGTGGCAGGCGGCACGGGCGGCGACGTCGATGCGCCAGCTGCGCTGGTCGCCGATCAGGTCGAGGGCGCCGACCGGGGCGACGGCGTGCGAGTCGCCGACCATCAGCAGCCGCTTGCGGTAGCCCTCGACCGCCCCGTTGGGGCAGGCGCTGAAGCGCACCGGACGCTCCTCGAAGGACCAGCACTCGCCCCGGTTCTCGTCGTCCGCGCCGATCGCGGCCACCGCCGGGATCAGCTCGCCTCGAAGGTCGGGGTTGCGGCACGAGCCCTCCGTGGAGCTCGCCGCCAGCGCGGACGCACCGAGGCACTCGGTCGTGAACGGGTCGGCGGTGGCGAGCCGGGCCGCCGCCGCGATCGCCCTGTCCTCGGAGTGCTCGATCGCGACCAGGCCGCTCCACCCGGCGCCGACGGCGACCACGAGAGCAGCCAGGGTGGCGACCAGGGCTCGCGGACCGCCCGGCCTGATGGCGTACGTCTGGACCTGGCGGGTGACGAGGCGGTTGGTCGCCCAGGCGAGCAGCGTCGAGACGACCAGCACACCCGCGGCCGAGGCGACGGTGAGCCGCTCCCCGCCGGTGTAGTAGAGCCACGCGATCAGCAGCGGCCAGTGCCACAGGTAGAGCTCGTAGGAGATGTCGGCGACGAACCGCAGCGGGCGGGTCTCCAGCAGGCGCCGCGGCCCACGTGGTGACGGGGTGGAGCCGACCATCACCAGCAGCGCCCCGGCGACCGGCCACAGGGCCGGCGGTCCCGGGAAGTGGTCCGCGCCGTCCATCACGAAACCGCAGGTCACGACCAGGGCGAGGCCGGTCCACGCGGCGTACGGCTTGATCTTCTCGGGCAGGCTCAGGCGGCGCAGCGCGAGCGCGGTCAGGGCACCGGCGGCGATCTCCCAGAAGCGCGTGATGGAGTTGAAGTACGCAGCCGCCTGGTCGGCTCCGGAGACCTTGATCGCGTAGGCGAAGGAGAGGGCGAACGCGGCCGCGGTCAGCACGAACAGCACCCGGGCGAGGCTGAGCCGCCCCAGCCGGCCGCGCGCGACGACGCGCAGCACCAGCGCCAGCCCGACGACCACCAGCGGCCACAGCAGGAAGAACTGCCCCTGCACCGCGAGCGACCAGAAGTGCTGCACCGGCGTCGAGGACGGTCCCGCCGCGCCATAGGAGAGTTGGCTGGCGATCAGCTCCCAGTTGAGCGTGTAGGTCGCCGCCGCGACCAGTTCGCGGGTCGTCTGCGTCCACAGCGTCTGCGGGATGAAGACCACCATCAGCGCGGCCGTGGCCGCCAGCACGATCAGCGCCGGCGCGGCAAGCCGCGCGAACGTACGTCCGTAGTGCTCGCCCAGTCGCACCCGGCCGCGCTCGGCCCTGCCGACCAGTGACCGGGTGGCGAGGAAGCCGGAGATCACCAGGAAGACGTCGATCCCGCCCGAGACCCGGCCGTTGCCGAAGAGATGGAAGGCGACCACGAGCGCCAGGGCGATGCCGCGCAGCCCGTGGATCTCGCTGACATGTCCAGAGGTGTGCTCGACGGTGTGCCCAGATTTGGGGCTGTTGGGATCGCTGTCGGCCCGGCTGTTCATGGGCGTGCGGAAATCCGAGATGGCGGTCACGTGATCGCTGTTCTAGTCGGCGTGGGCGGGTGGGAGCCGTCGCACCGTAACGAGCAGTGATGACGTGAAGGCATACGGCCGTTATCAAACCGCCGTCGAGATCTCCTCAGAACCGCTTCATATCGCCGCTGAAGGAGATAGGTTGCACCCCGACGTGACATAGATCACACCCAGGACTGAGGAGTTCGACGATGAACACGCACAAGATCGGCCGCCTGATGGCGGTCGCAGCGGTGGCGACCCTGTCGACCGCATCGCTCGTGGCATGTGGAGGCTCGGATGACGGTGGCGACTCGGGAGACTCGGGCGGCACCGACGTCGGAGTGATCCTCCCCGACGCGACCACGTCTCCCCGATGGGAGTCCCAGGACCGGCCCAACCTCGAGAAGGCGTTCGCCGACGCCGGCCTCGAGGCCACGATCCAGAACGCCCAGGGCGACACCGCCAAGTTCGGTCAGCTGTGCGACAGCATGATCAACGAGAACGTCAAGGTCATCATCATCACCAACCTCGACTCCGAGTCGGGCGCGGCCTGCCTGAAGAAGGCCGCCGACGCGGGCGTGACGAGCATCGACTACGACCGGCTGACGCTCAACGGCGGTGCCTCCTACTACGTCTCCTTCGACAACGTGAAGGTCGGCGAGCTGATGGGCACGGGCCTCGACGAGTGCATCACCGCCGCGGGCAAGAAGGGCGGCAACATCGTCTACGTCAACGGCGCGGCCACCGACAACAACGCGGCCCTGTTCAAGTCGGGCTACGAGAAGGCGCTCGAGCCGAAGATCGCCGACGGCACCTACAAGCTGGTCGGCGACCAGTCGGGGGAGTGGGACGCCACCAAGGCCGGCAAGGTCTTCGACCAGATGTACACCGCCAACGGCGGAAAGATCGACGGCGTGGTCTCGGCCAACGACACCATGGCCGGCGGCATCATCGCCCGGCTGAAGGCCAACAACGCCCAGGGCAAGATCCCGGTGACCGGCCAGGATGCCTCGGTCGAGGGCCTGCAGAACATCCTGCAGGGCTTCCAGTGCGGCACCGTCTACAAGAACACCGCGCTCGAGGCCAAGGCCGCCGCGGACCTGGCGATCGCACTGATCGAGGGCGACGAGGAGGCTGCCGAGGCGCTGGCCACGGGCAGCGTCGAGGACACCGAGGCCGGCACGGACGTGCCCTCGGTGCTCGCCGAGCCCGTCTGGGTCACCAAGGAGAGCGTCAAGACGGTCATCGAGGACGGCCAGGCCGACGCCGCCGAGGTGTGCGCCGGCGCGATCGCCGACCTGTGCACCGAGAACGGCGTGCCTCAGTGAGTTCGCTGCTGGAGCTGCACGGCGTCGAGAAGTCCTTCGGCGCCGTGCAGGTCCTGCGCGGAGTGGACCTCACGGTGCAGGCGGGCCGGGTCACCGCGCTCGTCGGTGACAACGGTGCCGGCAAGAGCACGCTGGTCAAGGGGATGGCCGGGATCCATCTCTTCGACGCCGGTGACTACCTCTTCGAGGGTGAGCCGGTGAAGGTGACCAACCCCAAGGACGCCGCCGCGCTCGGGATCGAGGTGGTCTACCAGGACCTCGCACTGTGCGACAACCTCGACGTGGTCCACAACATGTTCCTCGGCCGGGAGATGAAGCGGCTCCGGCTGGTCGACGAGGACAGCATGGAGCAGCGTGCCCGTGAGACGCTGGACGGTCTCTCGGTGCGTACGCTGAAATCGGTGCGTACGCCGGTGGCCTCCCTCTCCGGTGGTCAGCGGCAGACCGTGGCGATCGCCCGCGCCGTGCTGTGGAACTCGAAGCTGGTCATCCTCGACGAGCCGACCGCGGCTCTCGGCGTGGCGCAGACCGAGCAGGTGCTCCGGCTGGTGCGGCGCCTGGCCGACCGGGGTCTCGGCGTCCTGCTGATCAGCCACAACCTCAACGACGTCTTCGAGGTGGCCGACGACATCGCGGTCCTGTATCTGGGCGGCATGGTCGGGCAGATCGAGGCCTCCTCCACGACGCGCGAACGGGTCGTGCAGGCGATCACCACCGGCGTCGTCCCTGAGGGAGGTGCGGCATGAGTATCGACACCGATGATCCGACGATCGCCGCGGCACCGGACCCGGAGCCCGACAACTCGCTGGGCGGGATCTTCCGGGCCTACCTGGCCAAGCTCAGGGGTGGTGAGGTCGGCTCGCTGCCCGCGGTGCTGGGCCTGATCGCCCTGGTCGTGGTCTTCTCCGCGCTGCGTCCCGAGCAGTTCACCAACTCGTTCAACTTCGCCAACCTGATCGGCCAGTCGGCAGGCGTGACCGTGCTCGCGATGGGCCTGGTCTTCGTGCTGCTGCTGGGTGAGATCGACCTGTCGGCGGGGTTCGCGGGCGGGACGTGCGCCGGGGTGCTCGGGGTGTGCCTGACCCGGCAGGAGTGGCCGCTGATCCCGGCGTTGCTGGCGGCTCTGCTCACCGGAGCGGTGATCGGCCTGACCATCGGGCTGCTGGTGGCTCGGCTCGGGATCCCGTCGTTCGTAGTCACACTGGCCGCGTTCCTCGGGCTGCAGGGCGTACTGCTGACGATGATCGGCGAGGGTGGGACGATCCCCATCCGCAACGACTTCATCAACGGCCTCAACAACGCCAACCTGCCGGTCTGGCTCGGCTGGGTGCTCGGCATCGTCTGCATCGTGGGCTATGCGGGCTCGACGTACATCACCGATGCGCGCCGCCGCGCCAAGAACCTCACGGTGCAGCCGATCCTGCTGTGGGCGCTGAAGACCGGGCTGTTGACGGTCGTGGTGCTCGCCGTGGTCGGCTACCTCTCCGTCGAGCGCAGCCGCAACCCGGCGCTGACCTCGCTCAAGGGGGTACCGGTCTCGCTGGTGGTGATCGTCGGCCTGCTGATCCTGCTCACCTTCACGCTGACCCGCACCGCCTGGGGCCGGCACGTCTACGCGGTCGGTGGCAACGCCGAGGCGGCACGGAGGGCCGGGATCAACGTGTTCCGGGTGCGCCTGTCGTGCTTCGTCCTCTGTTCCACCATGGCCGCGGTGGCCGGCATCATGATCGCCAGCCGCACCAACTCGGTGAACCCGAACACGGGCGGCGAGACGACCCTGCTGTACGCCGTGGGCGCCGCCGTCATCGGCGGCACCTCGCTCTTCGGCGGCAAGGGCCGGGTCATCGACGCCGTCATCGGCGGCACCGTCGTGGCCGTCATCGACAACGGGATGGGCCTGCTCGACCAGCCCCAGGGCACCGTCTGGATGGTCACCGGCCTGGTTCTCCTGGTCGCGGCCAGCGTCGACGCGCTCTCCCGGCGGAGAGCATCGGCGACAGGGCACGTGTAGCCCTCCTCGCCGAGATCGCAGAAGTGGCGGACGAAACGACAGTTTCGTCCGGTCGCTGACCGTCTCCCCCAGCGCACCGGACGGCGAGACGGTC
>NZ_JBEORF010000041.1:0-54449 GCF_040302125.1 Nocardioides sp. NPDC127514
GATCGCCGGAAGGAATTTTCCTTCCGCTGAGGCGAACGAATTTTCGTTCGCCTCAGCGGGAGCCTGTCCTGGGGTGGGGTTGGCGGGTGGAAGAAATTTTTCTTTCGCCCGCCAACCCCATGTCTGGTCCAGGCGTGGAGCGGTCACCTGCCGTACGTGCATGTGCCGTGGCCACACCCGGGCCGCCGCCCCGACAGCCAGCCAACTCTTTTTCTCGACATGGTCCGGTGTCAAGGATCGCCGAAGGCGACCGGCGAAGCCGGCGGCCGCAGGCCGTCCTTGACTCCGGGCCAGGTCGAGAAGACCCTCAAAGAACGGGTCGGCGGCCCAAGACCAGCCCCGTAAAACAGTCCGCAGACGACGACACCAGCAGGCCTACAACCGCCCAAGCGCCGCCCGAAGAGGATCGAGGCCGAGCGAGCCAAGGTCGAGCGCCGCGCGGTGGAACGCCTTCATGTCGAAAGCGGCGCCAGCACGAGCGCGCGCATCCTCGCGGGCCTGGAGCCAGATCCGCTCACCGACCTTGTACGACGGGGCCTGGCCCGGCCAGCCGAGGTAACGGGCGACCTCGAAGTCGAGGAAGGCGTCCTCCATCAGGCAGTGCTGCCCGATGAACTCTCGGCCGAGCTCGGGCGTCCACACCTCGCCGGGGTGGAAGCCGAACGGGTTGTCCTCCGGGATCGTCAGCTCCAGGTGCATGCCGATGTCGATGATCACCCGTGCGGCCCGGAACGACTGCCCGTCGAGCATGCCGAGACGGTCACCGGGGTCGTCCAGGTAGCCGAGGTCGTCCATGAGGCGCTCGGCGTAGAGCGCCCATCCCTCGCCGTGGCCCGAGACCCAGCACATCAGCCGCTGCCAGCGGTTGAGCAGCTCGGCGCGGTAGGCGGTCTGGGCGACTTGGAGGTGATGGCCCGGTACGCCCTCGTGGTAGACCGTGGTCAGCTCGCGCCAGGTGCCGAACGAGGTGACCGACTCGGGCACCGACCACCACATCCGGCCGGGCCGCGAGAAGTCCTCGGAGGGGCCGGTGTAGTAGATCCCGCCGTCGGTGGTCGGCGCGATCATGCACTCGATCCGCCGGACCGGCTCGGGGATGTCGAAGTGCACGTCGGCCAGCTCCGCGATGGCGCGGTCGGCGGCGGTCTGCATCCACTCCTTGAGGGCGGCGGTCGAGGTCAGCTGCCGGGCGGGGTCCTTGTCGAGATGGGCCGCCGCCTCGACGACGCTCGCGCCAGGCAGGATCCTGTCAGCGGTGGCCTCCATGTCGTCGGAGAGTCGCTTGAGCTCCTCCCAACCCCAGGCGTACGTCTCTTCGAGGTCGATCTCGGCGCCGAGGTAGCGCCGGGAGGAGAGCTGGTAGTGGTCGCGCCCGACGGCCTCCTTCGGGAGCCCGTTGGGCACCAGGTCGGCGGCCATGAAGCGCCCGAACTCGGCGAACGCCTCGTTGGCCTTCGCCGCCGAGGCCTCGAGCTCGGCGCGCAGGGAGGCAGGAACGGCGTCGGGGGCACGTGAGACCAGACCGGTGAAGAAGTCGCCGGCCCCCTTCTGCCCGGTCCAGCTCAGGATCTGGTCGGCGACCTTCTCGTACTGAGCCGTCGCCGAGACCCGTCCGGCCGCCGCCTCCTCCCGGAGGGTCGCGGTGTAGCCCGCGACCGCGTCCGGCATCCCGGCCAGCCGGGCGCCGATCGCGGCCCAGTCGTCCTCGGTGCCGGTCGGCATCAGGTCGAAGACCTCGCGCAGGTTGTGGATGCCGCTGGTGATGACGGAGACGAACTTCCGGTCCAGCTGTGCGTCGGCGAACTCGATGTCGAGCCCGACCCGCTCCAGGAACGCGTCCTTGGCGACCTGCTCACGCTCGTCGATCGGCTTGATCGCGGCCACGTCGGCGTAGGCAGCTCGGTTGAGCTCCTCCACCGCCTGCATCCCGTCGGGGGAGAGGTCGGGGAGCTCCGCGTCGTGGCCGGCGACACCGACGTACGTCGCGGTCAGCGGGTCGAGGGCGCAGAGCTCCTCGACATAGCGGTCGGTGCGGGCGTCTACTTCACGGGTCACCCGGCCAACCTTAGGACCGGTAAGTCTTGGGGCAACTCAATTCCCCGCTACACGCAACGAACACGACAGACTTCGCGTAGGAGGGGTGTGAACGTGCCAGAGGAGGTGTCCGTGGATGCCGAAGAGCAGGAGAGGGATCCGGACTTCGGGGCCTGGGTGGCCTCGAGGGGGCCCGCGCTACAGCGGTTCGCCTATCTGGTGACCGGCAACAACTCCGACGCTCCTGACCTGGTGCAGGACGCCCTGGCCCGTGCGCTGCCGCGGTGGGAGTCGCTGGCGGCGTCTGGGACGGCGGAGGCGTACGTGAAGAGGAGCATCGTCAACGGGTCGATCAGCGGCTGGCGCAAGCGGCGCCGGCTGGTACTGGTCGAGGACGTCGAGCCGATGGCGACCAGCCATGAGCCCGGCCCCGAGGAGCGAGACGCGGACGAGGCGTGGGAGCTGGTGCAGACGCTCCCGTCCAACCAGCGAGCGGCGGTGGTCCTCCGGTTCTACGAGGACCTGTCGTTCGCGCAGATAGCGACGGTGCTCGACTGCGCCGAGGCGACCGCCCGCTCACATGTGCACCGGGCGCTGGCCAAGCTGAGGCAGCGGTTGAACGAGCAAGGCTCTGATGAGCGGAGAGGGAACGAGGGGGTTGACAATGAGTGACTTCGAGCGCGAGGAGCGGGCCTTCCGGGCCGCCCTGGCCCGTGCGGCCGACGGTTTCGAGCCGCGGAAGCTCGCGATCCCCGGGGCCTCTGATGCGTCGGGGCCGGCTGACGTGTCCGACGAGACGGACCAGGTGAAGACCGAGGAGAAGGCACCCGTACGCCGACGGACCACCTGGATCCTGGCCGCAGCCGCCGCGGTGCTGGCGGTCGTCGGTCTGGGTGGCGTGGTCGCCAACCTTCAGCCCACCGGCGGCGCTGGCGAGAGCACTGCCGCGAGCGACACCGCTGGCGACGAAGATGGTGCCGCTGACGCGCCCGAGGCGCTCGACGCGCAGAAGGGCGCCGCGCCGGAGGACACCTACATCGAGCGCCGTCGCGACGACCTGCCCGCGCCCGCGGACGGTAACCGCTGGGCGGTCCGCTACGACATCGCCTTCCAGGTGCCCCAGGAGTGGGCCGACGCCACGGCGCCGGCGCTGCCGGAGTGCATCGCGAAGCCCGGCGACCAGTGGGACACCGTGCCGCGGACTCCCTACGTCGCGAACATCACCAACCAGCCGGTGCCGGCCATCGCCTGCAACGAGACCAGCGACCGCGACTTCCCGCCGCAGTTCGGCAAGGTGCCGTTCGCGCTGTGGCAGCCGTACGTCCTGATCGAGAAGCCGGGCAAGGGCGCCAGCCTCCAGACCGGTTCCTGGGAGCACGAGGGCTGGCTGCTGACCCGGGTCCAGGTCGGGGACGACGCGTACGCCACGATTCTGACCGGGCCGGGTGACGAGCGGGTCAACCAGGAGATCAAGGGGTCCCTGAGGACCGTCGCGAAGGACCCCTACGGTTGCGAGACCGCCTCGCCGCTGGCCGAGGGTGACCCGGTGCGGCCGAAGACCGACCCCGCGACCTCGCCGCTGGAGGGCGATGCCCCGGAGTCGATCGCGATCTGCGAGTACGAGCCGTCCTCGGCATCGCTGACCGGTTCGCGAGAGATCACCGGCGCCGAGGCCGCCGGGCTCGTGGAGGCGATCCGCAGCGCGCCGGCCCGTTCCGGCCCCAACACGCCGCAGAACTGTGCCGCGGGGCAGCCGGTCACGGCGTACGTCATCCTGCGGATCTTCCGCGACGGAGGCGAGCCCGGGGAGGTCTTCGTGAACTACGAGAACTGCGAGGACCACGGGTTCTACGACGGGACCACCGTGCACGAGCTCACCCCGGCGGCCTGCCGGCCGGTGTTCGCCGAGGAGCCGGTCACGATCTACTCGGCTCAGGGCGACGTGGCCAAGGTCTGCCTCTCCTGACCCTCGGTTGCTGGCCGCCCCCGCTCGGGGAGGGCGGCCAGCAACCGGGTCGTGCGCCACGCGGCGTAGAGGAAGAGCAGCACCAGCAGGCCGTTGCGCCAGGCCAGCACCTCGGTGATCCACGGTGAGCCGACGTCGTTGAAGGTGAGCATGTAGCCGTACATCCGCGGGAAGATCTCGTGGGTCAGCAGCGTCACCACGACCAGCACGACCGACCAGATCCCGAGCTGACGGCGAGCCTTGCCGCGGAGCAGGACCAGACCGGCGGAGGCGGCGGGGAGCAGCCAGAGCATGTACTGAGGGCTGAGCACCTTGTTGGTCACCAGGAACGCGGCCACGGTCGCGAGCACCAGCCACACGATCGTCTCCTCGGTCCGCTCCCCGCGGGGGAGACGCCGCCAGGCCAGCACCCACCAGACGAAGACGAGCGCCCCGGCGACCACCGACGCGATGGTCGCCGCGAGGAGCAGCGGCTCGACCAGCGGCCCGCTGATGTCGTACGCCTTCCACTCGGTGTAGTCGATGGCGTAGCCGCTCTCCGGACCGCCGTGGCCCCACTCGTACATCGCCGGGGTCGCGAAGACCGACTCGATCTGCAGGCCCCGCTCGCTCTGGTAGTTCAGCGGTGTCCAGAGCCGGTCCCAGCCACCGAGGACAAGACTCAGTCCGGCCAGGGCGATGCCGGTGCCGGCCACGGTCAGGATGACCCCGCGGCGGGTGGTGCGATTCGCGGCGAGGGCCGGGATGACCAGGATCGGCCAGTACTTCGCGCCGGTCGCGAAGGCCGCGAACGCCGCAGCCACCTTCGGTCTCCTGGCCGCGTAGAGCACCGCCAGGCCCACCATGATCCCGGGGAAGAGATCGAAGCGGGCGTACGCCGTCGCCCCCAGTGCCGGGACGGCGACCAGCCACAACGCCTCCGCGGCGGAGATCCCGAACCTCGGGTGCGTCCCGCGGCGGTTGCGGATGAGCAGCACCATGAAGAGCAGGTCGGTCAGCGCCGCCATCGCCAGCACGGCAATGATGTACGCCTCGCCGCCCAGGTTGAGCAGGCCGATCGCGGCGTACGGGATCCAGAGCAGCAGCAGCGCCGGCACCGGATACTCGACCAGCGTCCCCGCGACCCCGTCTGTGGCCAGTGCGTCGAGACTGTCGCGGTAGTAGTTCACGTCGCCCACCACGCCCCACTCGGCGCCCCACCAGGAGAACGAGCCCTCCGCCGCGGCCGGGAAGCCGTAGAGGATCACCACCCATCCCCGGGTCACCAGCCATGCCAGGGTGACCAGGAGATATCGCCGAGAGAACGTGATCACGGAGCGATCATGACATTGCGGTCCTCGTCAGCGAGGCAGGCCGCTTGCGCGCCAGGCGCCGGGGCCGGGGTGGATGGGGGTACGCAGCTGCGGGGTTGCCCAGAGAGAGCGGGGCTTCTTCTTCGGGGCCTCTCCGGCCGATCCCAGCGCTGCGAAGACGGCCACGATCGCGGCGATCTCTTCGGGGGTGGCGTTGTGGTCGATGACCTTGAGCAGGGGCTTCTGCTCCTGGTTGTCGGTCATTCCGTGACTACCTTTCGTCTTTCAGATGCCTTACGTCGGGCTTTCGCCGAGTCGGCGCAATCCGGTCCTCGCTCGCTTCGCTTCGCTGCGGTCCGTTTGCGCCGACTCGGCGCGCTCGCGAAGAAGCAGGCAATATCCCGCTCCTCGCTCGCTTCGCTCACATCAGAGCGGGATATTGCCATGCTTCTTCGCGGGCAGGGTCTCGCGCTTGGTGCGGAGCAGGCGTAGGGCGCGGGTGACTTCGGCGCGGGTTTCGTGGGGTGGGATGACCGCGTCGATGTAGCCGCGTTCGGCGGCGATGTAGGGGTTGGCCAGGGTGGTCTCGTACTCGTCGATGAGCTGGGCGCGTTTGGCTTCGACCTCGTCGGTGCCCACGCCGGAGGCTTCCAGGTCGGCCAGGGTGCGGCGGTGGATGATGTTGGCGGCGCCTTGGGCGCCCATGACCGCGATCTGGGCGGTGGGCCAGGCCAGGTTGATGTCGGCGCCGAGGTGTTTGGAGCCCATCACGTCATAGGCACCGCCGTAGGCCTTGCGGGTGATGATGGTGACCAGCGGGACGGTGGCCTCGGCGTAGGCGTAGATCAGCTTGGCGCCGCGGCGGATGATGCCGTTGTGTTCCTGGTCGGTGCCGGGCAGGAACCCGGGCACGTCGACGAAGGTGATCACCGGGACGTTGAAGGCGTCGCAGGTACGCACGAACCGGGCGGCCTTCTCACTCGCGTCGATGTCGAGGCAGCCGGCGAACTGCATCGGCTGGTTGGCCACGATCCCGACCGGGCGGCCCTCGATCCGGGCGTAGCCGATGATGATGTTGGGCGCCCACAGCGGCTGGACCTCGAGGAACTCCCCCTCGCCATCTTCATTGGTATCGACGATGTGGGAGATGACCTCGTGCATGTCGTAGGGCTGGTTCCCGCCATCGGGGATGAAGGTGTCCAGCTCCCGGTCCAGCCCGGTGATCTCCAGGTCGGCCACCTCCTCGAACGCGGGGGGCTCTTCCATGTTGTTGGAGGGCAGGTAGGAGAGCAGCGCTTTGACGTAGTCGATGGCGTCGGCCTCATCGGCGCCCATGTAGTGGGCCACCCCGGACTTGGAGTTGTGCGCCAGGGCGCCGCCGAGCTCTTCCATGGTGATGTCCTCACCGGTGACGGTCTTGATCACGTCGGGGCCGGTGATGAACATGCCGGAGGTCTTGTCGACCATGATGGTGAAGTCGGTGACCGCGGGGGAGTAGACATGCCCACCGGCACAGTTGCCCATGATCAGGCTGATCTGCGGGATCACCCCCGAAGCGTGGACGTTGCGTTTGAAGATCTCCCCATACAACCCCAGGGACACGACGCCTTCTTGGATGCGGGCGCCGGCGCCCTCGTTGATCCCGATCAGCGGGGACCCGGTCTTGATCGCCAGGTCCATGATCTTGGTGATCTTCTCGCCATAGACCTCACCCAGCGACCCACCGAACACGGTGAAGTCCTGGGAGAAGACACACACCTGACGGCCGTCGATGGTGCCGTACCCGGTCACCACCCCATCCCCGAACGGGCGGTTCTTCTCCAGCCCGAACGCGGTCGACCGGTGCCGGGCCAGCTCATCGACCTCCTGGAACGAGCCCTCATCCAACAACATCTCGATCCGCTCCCGCGCGGTCTGACGACCCTTCGCATGCTGCTTCTCCACCGCCTTCGCAGAACCAGCATGGACAGCCTCGTCAAGACGACGCTCCAGCTCGGCCAGCTTCCCGGCAGTCGTGTGCAGATCGATGACTGGCTCGTTGGACGATTCGGCGCTCACGTTGCTCCTTTGGACTTCGTGCGGTGCGAGGGCCAATCTAATCCCGTGCCTCCTTCCGCGATGCGACGCCCGTCACTAGACCGTTCCCGGCTCGATGCGTTGCCGGGGGGATGGCGCGTCGAGGTCCTCGACGAGACGCCCTCGACCAATGCCGTACTGGCCGAGCGCGCGCGTTCGGGCGAGGCGCCGGGTCTGGTGATCACCACCGAGCACCAGACCGCCGGCCGAGGACGCCTGGACCGGGGCTGGACCACCCCGGCGCGCTCGGCGCTGGCCGTCTCCGCGCTGCTGCGGCCCTCGCCCTCGATCCCGGTCGAGCGGTGGCCGTGGCTGCCGCTGATGACCGGTGTCGCGGTCGCATCGGTGCTGCGGAAGAAGGGGTACGCAGCGGGACTGAAGTGGCCCAACGACGTACTCATCGAGGGTCGCAAGGTCTGCGGGATCCTGATCGAGCGGATCGACGGGCCCGAGGGGGCGGCCGCCGTGATCGGGTTCGGGCTCAACACCTCGCTGACGCGCGTGGAGCTGCCGATCGAGACCGCCACCTCGCTGGAGCTGGAGAGCGGCGCGCCGGTCGACCGCACCGAGATGCTTGCCGCGCTGCTGGAGGAGCTGGGCGCTGCGTACGAGATCTGGGGCTCGGACCCCACCGAGCTCGCCCGCCGCTATCGGGAGCTGTCGGTGACCGTCGGTGAGCAGGTACGTGCCGAGTTGCCGGGCGGGGAGGTCTGGGAGGGCGTGGCCACCGAGATCGACGACTTCGGCCGCCTCGTCATCGCGACCGACGACGGGTCGCGGGTGGTCGGTGCGGGCGACGTCATCCACGCCCGGCTCCGTCCGCGGTCGTGACGGCGGTCGTGACGAGCCGGATGGCATGATCTGTTCGTGGCGAAATCGAAGCAACCCGTCAACCTGACCTCGGCGGAGGTCGCCGAGAAGGTCGGCGTGAGCCTGGACCAGGCGAAGCGTCTGTGGCGTGCGCTCGGCTTCCCGGAGATCGGGGATGACGAGGCGTTCTTCGACGAGGCGGACGTGCAGGCCCTGGCCAAGGCCAACGAGATCGCCGGCAACGGGCTGGTCAGCTTCGACCTGGTCGTCAACCTGACCCGGGGCATCGGGCAGTCGATGGCGCGCCTGTCCGACTACGAGGTCTCCGCCCTGCTGCACCATGTCGAGACCCAGAACGAGGACAACCGGACGCCCGCCGAGCTGCTGAAGGCGGCGGTCTCGGTCTCGGAGCAGTTCGAGAGCGCGTTCGAGGAGATGATGATCTTCGCCTGGCGTCGGCACACGCGCGCCGCGCTCGCCCGGGCAGAGGCGTCGGTCGCCGGCCCCGAGGAGCAGCTAGGCACCGTCTGGCAGACGGTCGGGTTCGCCGACATCGTCTCGTTCACCGCGTTGTCGAACACGCTGACCGAGGAGAAGATCGGCGACCTGGTCGAGCTCTTCGAGTCGCGGTGTGCCGACGTGGTGGCGACCTGGGGCGGCCGGATCATCAAGTCGCTCGGTGACTCGGTGCTCTTCGTCAACGACGACCCGCTCCAGGCATACGGCACCGCCGAGGGCATCATCAACGTGATCGGCCGGGACCCCCGGATGCCGGACGTACGTGTCGGGCTCGCCTCCGGCAACGTCGTCTCACGTCTCGGCGACGTCTTCGGACCCCCTGTGAACATGGCCGCGCGGCTGACCGCCGTCGCTCGCCGCAACCGGATCATCGTCGACGAGGCGACTGCCGGGACGATGCCCGAGGACGAGTTCGAGACCCGGCGACTGGCCGCTCGACCGGTGCGAGGCTTCGGAATCGTGGAGCCCGTCGCAGTCCGCCGTGTCTGAATCGTGACCTTCGAGGGTGTCGCTGACCTGCGATTTCGCGGTTTTGTTCACATTCCGTTGTAGTTAACAGTCGATCAACGCCGGGCTCTGATTGCTTTACCCGGCAGGCCCTTCGTGGGCATGGTTGAGTGCGCCATTCGGGGGCGCACGTTTGCCATGCCCAATTCGTTGCAGCCTGGCATGAAAATGTCAGTGGCAATATCGTGCAATCCTTTGCCAAGGGCTCTTTACCTCCCTAATGTCGGTCTCATGATCGAGGTACAGGAGATCAAGCTCGACCCGGAGACCCGGCGAGCATGGCGGAACGATGAGGAGCTGACGCTCTCTCGCAAGGAGTTCGACCTGGTTCACGCCCTGATCAAGAGGGCTGGCAACGTCGTCTCCCGTGACGAGTTGATGAGGGACGTGTGGAACGCGACCTTCTACACCTCGTCGAAGACCATCGACGTACACCTGGGATGGGTGCGTCGCAAGCTGGGCGACGACCCCCGGAAGCCCCATCTGATCACCACCTTGCGCGGCAAGGGACTGCGCTTCGAGAAGGCCTGACCTTCGTTCACCTGCCGGGGGTCGGGTTTCGCGGATTGCGTGAGGGGGATCCGCGAAATCGGCCCCGGCGGGGCAGTCTCATTACCCTGTCGTCGTGACCCTCGCACCGACACTTGCGATCATCGGCGGCGGCCAGCTGGCCCGCATGATGGCTCAGCCCGCAATCGCGCTCGGCCTCCCGCTCCGGCTTCTCGCCGAGGGCGAGGGTGTGTCGGCCGCTCAGGTGATCCCCGACCAGCTGGTCGGCGACTACCGCGACCTGGACACGTTGAAGAAGGCCACCGAGGGATGTGAGGTGGTCACGTTCGACCACGAGCACGTCCCGACCGAGCACCTGCACGCGCTCACGGCCGCCGGGGTAGCGGTCCGCCCCGGCCCGGACGCTCTCGTGCACGCCCAGGACAAGGGCGTCATGCGCGCGCGGCTGACCGAGCTCGGCATCCCGTGCCCGCGCAACGCCATCGTGTCGTCCACCGCAGAGGTCGAGGCGTTCGGTTTCCCGTGCGTCCTCAAGACCACCCGCGGCGGATACGACGGCAAGGGCGTCTGGGTCGTACGCGACGTCGCCGATGTCGCCGAGCCGCTCCGCGTCGCCGAGGAGGCAGGGGTCCAGGTCCTGGCCGAGGAGCTCGTCGACTTCCGCCGTGAGCTCTCCGCGATCGTCGCCCGTTCGCCGAGCGGCCAGGCCGCTGCGTACCCGGTCGTGCACACCTACCAGGAGAACGGCGTCTGCAAGGAGGTCATCGCCCCGGCGCCCGACCTCTCGCCCGAGCTCGCCGTCCAGGGCGAGCAGATCGCGCTGCGCATCGCGGGTGAGCTCGGCGTCGTCGGCATCCTGGCGGTCGAGATGTTCGAGACCGTCGACGGCCGGCTGCTCGTCAACGAGCTCGCCATGCGCCCCCACAACACCGGCCACTGGACCCAGGACGGCGCCGTCACCTCGCAGTTCGAGAATCATCTGCGCGCGGTCATGGACCTGCCTCTGGGCTCTCCCGCTCCCCGCTCGAAGTGGTCGGTGATGGTCAACATCCTCGGCTCGACCCGAGAGAACGTCGGCCGCCTCTACGACGGCTACCCGCACGCCATGGCCCGCGACCCCCACCTCCGCGTCCACCTCTACGGCAAGGAGATGCGCACGGGCCGCAAGGTCGGCCATGTCAACGTCTACGGCGACGACCTCGACGACTGCCTCGAGCGCGCCCGCCACGCCGCCGACTGGTTCCAGGGCGACCTCGGCAACGACTCCGACTGACCTTCACCCCGCCGAATCTGCAGTTCTGGGCGCCGAAACTGCACTTCTGGAGGCCGAGTCGGTAGTTCTGCAAACGCCAGAACTACCGACTCGCTCGCCATAACTGACGATTCGGCGCCCAGAACTGAGGACTCGGCCTCCACAACTACAGATTCGGCTGGGGTCAGACGCCTAGGCGCTGGCGTTCGGTGGCGACGACGTCACGGGCGATCTCGGCGTCGGAGGCTTCGGCGGCGAGGGTGGTGACGGCGTCGTCGGGATGCGAGGTCTCGTACGCCTCGGGGCTGCTGGCGGCGGTGGCGCTGACCCGGGCGAAGTCGTCGAAGAGCTCGGCCTTGGCGGCGAGGATGTCGTGGATGCGCTGGTCGACGCCGATTTCCGAGAGCAGGCGGTGGACCTGGACGGACTGGAGCTGGCCCATCCGGCGGGCGCGGGCTATGGCCTGCCACTCGATGGTCGGCTTGAGCTGCGGCTCGCAGATGACGACGACGCTGGCCGACTGGATGTTGAGGCCGACGCCGCCGGCGACGATCTGGGTGACCAGCACGGCACCATGCCCGGCGGCCGAGAACTCGTCGACCATCTGCTGGCGCTCCTCGGCGGGAACGGACCCGGTCAGCGGGCCGAAGACCTCGCCCGGCAGGAGCGTGACCAGGTCGTCGAGGACCTTCCTGAAGTGGGAGAACACGATCACGCGGCGGCCGTTCTCCTCGGCCTCGCCGACGATCTCGACCAGCCGCTCGACCTTCGCCGACGAGGTGCCCTGGAGCATGGCGGCCTGGCGCATGGCCATGAAGTTGCCGTCGCGGACACAGTCGGCGTACGCCCTCTCGTCGGCGACGGAGAGGGGCAGCCAGTCTTCGACCTCGACGAGGTCGGGCAGCTCGGTGAGCACGTCCTCCTGGTTGCGGCGCAGGTAGACCGGGGCGACCTGCTTGCGGAACCGGTGGGGGTTGAACTCGTCGGCGGAGAGCAGCAGGTCGGGGCGGAGATAGGAGACCAGGTTGCGGAACTCGTCGATGCGGTTCTCCATCGGCGTGCCGGTGAGCAGGATGGCGCGGTCGCAGGCGTCCAGCACCCGGCGTACGCGTTCGGTGCGCTGGGTGCGCGGAGACTTGATCATGTGCGCCTCGTCGACCACGACGCAGGCGACCTTGACCTGGTCGAGGAACGGCTGGATCGCGTTGAGCGTCTCGTAGGTGGTCACCGCGACGCCGCCCTGCTCGACCCAGATCTTGGCGGCCTTCAGGCGGCGGTTGCCGTGGAGACGGTGGGGGACCAGGGTCGTCTTCGAGTCGGTCTCGCGCACCCAGTTGGTGACCACGGCGGCCGGACAGACGACCAGCGTGTGGGACGCGCCCATGGCGTGCAGATGAGCGAGCACGGCCAGCGACTGGAGCGTCTTGCCGAGCCCCATCTCGTCGCCGATGATCACCTTCATCTGCACCAGCGCGAAGCGGACGCCGAAGTGCTGGTAGCCGCGCAGCGACGCGGTCAGGTTGTTGGTGCGCAGCTCCTGGGCCCGCACCGCCTCGATGATCTCGGCCGACAGGTCACCGTGGATCTTGTCCTCGTCCTCGGTGAGGAAGCCGAGCTCGGAGAGCATCGCGTAGTAGTCGGCAGGCCGCTTCTCGAAGTCCTCCCACGGATCGGCCGGCCGGTTGCCCGGACGCACCCGGCGAGCCATCTCGGCACGGTGAGCGATCGCCCGGAGCGCGCCCTGGAAGTCGTCGAGACTGGCCGCGTTGGCCAGGATCAGGTGGAACCTCGCGCCACTGTCGAGCGACCGGGTCAGCGGGCGCAGCGACTGGACCAGGGCGAGCTCCGCCCCCGCGTCCTTCGTACGCCGCCCGGCCTCCCACTCCGCCAGCCGAGCGAGCAGCCTGGTGGCCGCCGGGGTGCGACGCTCGTGGTCGATCGCGAGCGGCATCTCGTCGTAGGTGCGCTGCCACAGCGCCTGCGCCGCCTCCTGCATCCGCATCGCGGTGGCCGGCCCGACGCCGGGGAGCTGTCGCAGGTCAGAGGCGGGATGGATGACCTCGTGGACGGTAGTGATCCCGGCCTCGAGGAGGGGCTCGACGCGTACGAGCTCGGCGAGCTCGTCGACCGGCAGCGACCTGACCGCCGTGTCGGTGTCGGCGCTCCGGACCGCGTTGGCCGCGTCGGTCGCCGCCCGACGCGCGGGCTCCTCGGAGCGCCTGGCCTCGTTGAGCGTCTCGCCCTCGTTGCGCAGCACGAGGACGCCCTTGCGCGGAGCCAGCACCGCCTCCGAGCCCAGGTCGGAGAGCGCCTCGAGGAGACCGACGCTCGGCAGCAGCGCCTCGCGGATGCGTACCCGGCGCCGGGCCGGGAGCCTGGTCAGCTGGTCGAGCCGCTCGGGGGCGTGGATCTCGCTCGCGCGCTGGTGCAGCTCGAGCACCTGTCTGCCGGCCAGCTCGGCCTCCTCGCGGCGGCTCCCGCGCACCAGCAGGCGACGCGCCCCGGAGGCCTTCTTGGCCTTCGCCACGTCGTCCGCGGCGGCGACGAGCGAGTCGACGAGCTCTTGGGTGATCTCCTCGACCGGCTCGAGCGCGTGACGCCGCGCGATCGCGGCCAGGCGCGGCCCGTCGTTCCGGTCCAGGGCGATGCTGCGCCAGGCCACCTGCGCCGCGCGCTTCAGCTCGGCCGCGCTCGCCCGGTAGTGGTCGACCGCCTCCGCCGCCTCCTGCTCGATCTCGGCCCGAGCGCGGGTCGCCGACGCCGCCTGCCGGGACCAGGACGCGACCTGCCGCACCCGCGACGGCAGCGTCTTGCGCTCCGCCTTGGTCAGCCCGGTGAACCGCTCGACCGCGGTCGGGTTCGGGCGCGCGGTGACGACGACGTCGGTGCTCGTAGCTGGATCCATCTGCCTTTGTGGGGTCGCGGGGGCGTACAGGACGGCGTCGGATGACCCTAGCGGGCAGCACCGACAGGCAGATGACGGACAGAGGTCGGCCCGGTGACACGAGGCAGGTCAGTCGGCGCATAGCCTGTCCCCATGAGTGCGCGCGTGGGGATCGTGATGGGGTCCGACTCCGACTGGCCGACGATGAAGGCCGCGGCCGAGCTGCTGGACGAGTTCGGGATCGAGTGGGAGGCCGACGTGAAGTCGGCCCACCGGATGCCGCAGGAGATGCTCGACTACGGCCGTGAGGCGGCCGGTCGCGGCCTCTCGGTGATCATCGCCGGGGCCGGCGGTGCGGCCGCGCTTCCGGGCATGCTCGCCTCGGTCACTCCGCTGCCCGTCATCGGCGTCCCGGTGCCGCTGAAGTACCTCGACGGCCTCGACTCGCTGATGTCGATCGTCCAGATGCCGGGTGGCATCCCGGTGGCCACGGTCGCCATCGGCAACGCCAAGAACGCCGGCATCCTCGCTGCCCGCATCCTCGGCGTCGCCGACCCTGAGCTGCAGCAGAAGCTGGTGGCGTACGAGAAGTCGCTCGCCGAGCTGGCGGCTGCCAAGGGCGAGGTCGTCCGCAACGCCACCTCCTGAGGCTCAGGGCAGGAGCGAGAGCCCCTTGACCAGCTTGTCGATGATCCGGCGAGGGCCGAAGAGGCTGACCGCGCAGTAGGACAGATCAGCACCGCGACTGTTCCCGACGGCGAACAGGTAGTCGTCGTACACCCTCGTGTGCTGCGCCTGGGTCGGCATGTCGATCACCGCGACCCCTGGCTGCGCGACCGCCTGACGCCGCAGGTCGGTCAGCCGCTGGGCCGGGGCGCCCAGCACCGTACAGCCGATCCAAGGCAGGCCCGGGTGCGTCGAGTCGTCGGCGTCGATCGCGTCCTCGCCGAGGAGGCCGACCGTACGCTGCGTGGTCGCCCCCGCGACGCAGACGGCCGCGTTCACCGCGCGGCCGGCGGGAAGGGCCTGGTCGACGACGACCACCCACTTGAAGGGCACGTCCCGCGTGCTGGCTGACTGGTCGATCTCGTCCGGTGCGAACCCGATCCTGACTTCCTCGACACCTGTGCTCATCGCTCTGACTCCTTGTCATTCGCCAACTGATTCGAGGACAAGTCTTGAGAATGTCAGGAGCTAGCGCAATCGGGCCGGTCATTGTCAGGAAGATTGGCTAGTCTGGCGTGCATGGATGAAGTTGACCGTCAGATTCTGGCCGCCTGGACGATGGATGCACGGCGGAGCCTCCGGGACATCGCCGCAGAAGTCGGCGTCTCGGCGACCACCGTGCACGACCGCGCGCGGGCGATGCAGCGCCGCGGGCTCATCCGCGGGGCGTACCTCGACCTCGACCTGCGCCAGATCGACCGGGGCGTGCAGGCGCTCGTCGCCGTGCGGATCCGACCGCCCTCGCGGGCCAACATCGAATCCTTCCGCGACTGGGTCGGCGCGCTCCCCGAGGCCGTCGGCGTCTTCGTCACCTCCGGCCGGATGGACTTCATCGTCCACGTCGCGGTCGCCGACAACGACGCGCTCTACGCGTTCGTGATCGACCGGCTCACCTCGCGAGCCGAGATCGCCGATGTGGAGACCTCGGTGATCTACGAGCACCTGCGGACGATGACGTTCGAGCCGTAGCCCTACGCCCGCGCGCCGGTCCGGGCGCGCTCGAACCAGATCTTGCTGGGGCAGGTGTCCATGACCATCGGCACTCCGGCCGCGGTGGTGCGCTCGAAGGCGGACTCATCGACCACGCCCATCTGGAACCACACGCCACCGGCGCCGATCGCCACTGCCTCGTCGGCGAACTGGCCGGCGGCCTCGGAACGGCGGAAGACGTCGACGACATCGATCTTCCCGACGGCTGCAGCGGCGTCGGCCAGGGTCGCGTAGACCTTCTCGCCGAGCACCTCCTTGCCCTCGGCGGCTGCGCCGGGGTGGATCGGGATGATCCGCTTGCCGTGCTGCTGGAGCTCCTGGGCGATCGAGTAGGCAGTACGCCACGGATCGCCCGAGAGGCCGACGACCGCCCAGGTCTCGGAGTCGTCGAGGAGCTTGTCGATGGTGTCCTGGTCGAGCCACGCAACGGTCATGTAGCGCACAACAACAACGGGGGTCGGTGGATTCCGTGGCCCACCGACTTACTGGCGAGTAGCAAACAGGCATAGACTCCGGGACATGAGTGCCGAGTACCCGTTGTTCGCCCTCTCCGAGGAGCACCAGGAGATCCGCAAGGCCATCCGCGAGATCTGTGACGCGAAGATCGCTCCGGCCGCGGCTGCGGTCGACGAGGAGGCTCGCTACCCGCAGGAGGCGCACGACGCGTTGGTCGAGACCGAGTTCTTCGCGCCGCATGTGCCGGAGGCTTATGGCGGTGTGGGTGCCGACGCGCTCGCGACGGTCCTGGTGATCGAGGAGATCGCTCGTGCGGACGTCTCGGCCTCGCTGATTCCCGCCGTGAACAAGCTCGGCTCGCTGCCGGTGCAGATCGGTGGCTCGGAGGAGCTGAAGAAGAAGTACCTCGGCAAGCTCGCCGCTGGTGAGGGCAACTTCTCCTACTGTCTCTCCGAGCCCGACGCGGGCTCGGATGCGGCCAACCAGAAGACCCGGGCCGTACGCGACGGCGACTTCTGGGTGCTCAACGGAGTCAAGCGCTGGATCACCAACGCCGGCGTCTCGGAGTACTACACCGTGCTCGCGGTGACCGACCCGGAGAAGCGCTCCAAGGGGATCTCCGCGTTCGTGGTGGAGAAGTCGGATGAAGGGGTTTCCTTCGGTGCCCCGGAGAAGAAGCTCGGTATCAAGGGCTCTCCGACGCGCGAGGTCTACTTCGACAACGTACGCATCCCCGCGGACCGGCTGATCGGCGAGGAGGGTCTCGGGTTCACCTATGCGATGCAGACCCTCGACCACACCCGGATCACCATCGCGGCCCAGGCCGTCGGTGTCGCGCAGGGTGCGCTGGACTATGCGCTGGGCTACATCAAGGAGCGCAAGCAGTTCGGCAAGGCGATCGCGGAGTTCCAGGGTGTGGAGTTCATGGTCGCCGACATGGGCATGAAGATCGAGGCCGCCCGCCAGCTCACCTACGCGGCCGCGGGTCGTTCCGAGCGGGGCGACAAGGACCTGACCTTCTTCGGTGCCGCGGCCAAGGCGTTCGCGTCCGACGTCGCGATGCAGGTCACCACCGACGCCGTCCAGCTGCTGGGTGGCTACGGGTTCACCCGCGACTACCCGGTCGAGCGGATGATGCGCGACGCCAAGATCACCCAGATCTACGAGGGCACCAACCAGGTCCAGCGCATCGTCATGGCCCGTCAGCTCCTCGCCGGCATCCAGTCGACCCTGTGACCGGATTTCGGCTCCGCGAGTGGGAGGAGTCGGACGCGGAGGTCTTGCTCGCCGCGTACGCAGGCGCCGGGATGGAGACCGAGCGGCCGGCGGACGTGGTCACGGTCGAGGATGCCGAGCGGCTGATCGCCGGGTGGGCTGAGGACGCGGTCGCGGACCGGGCGCACACCTTTGCGGTCGTCGACGGCGCCGACATCCTCGGGCAGATGCGGGTCACCACCCACATGCGGGTCCACAGCGTCGGCTGGATCTCCTACTGGACCCTCGAGAAGCACCGCGGGCGAGGTGTCGGCAGCACCGGCCTGAAGCTGCTGGCTCGGCACTGCTTCGACGAGCTCGACCTCTTCCGCCTCGAGACCGGCCACCGCCTCGACAACCCCGGGTCGTGCCGTGTCGCCACCGCAGCCGGCTTCCTCGTCGAGGGGCGCGAACGCCAGAAGCTGCTCTACGACGGCGTCCGCTACGACACCGAGACCCACGCCCGGCTGGCCACCGACCCCGACCCCACCTGACGCCCGAGGGGCGAGGCGTCACTCCGGTCGGGCGAGGCGTCACTCCGGCGAATCGAGATTTCCTCCCGGTGGCATCTCGGCCGACGTGCGTGACCTCTCGGTCGACGGGGCTGACGCTTCGACCGACGTACGTGACGTCTCGGCCGACCGGGCTGACGTCTCGGTCGACGGGATGACGCCTCGGCCGACGTACGCGACGCCTCGGTCGACGGGGCTGACGCTTCGACCGACGTACGTGACGTCTCGGTCGGCGGGGCTGACGCTTCGGCCGACGTACGTGACGCCTCGGCGGTCAGTCTTGGACGCGGCCGCGGAGCTGTTTGGTCTGTCCGCGCTGGCGCTTGGCGTCGAGGCGGCGCTCCTTGGAGCCGCGGGTGGGCTTGGTGGGGCGTCGGGTGGGTGGTGGCGGGGCGAGGAGCTCGCGGATGCGGTCGGCGAGGCGCTCGCGGGCGGCTACCCGGTTGCGGTGCTGGGAGCGCTGCTCGTGCGAGACGACGACGAGCGGTCCCGAGGAGCGGGCGAGGAGGCGGGCGAGCTGGCGCTCGTCGAGGGCGGATGACGCGGCCGGGTCCCAGGAGAGCTCGACGCGGGAGTCGGTGGTGTTGACCGACTGCCCGCCGGGGCCGGGGGAGCGGGAGAAACGTTCGACCAGCTCGGAGTCGGGGATGACGAGACCCTCGGGCAGCCCAGGGCCCGGTGGTACCCGCAGATCCTTCACTGGAGAAACCCTAGACCGCGCGGCTATCGAGCGGCCGGCCCGGTCGAGTCGCGCACCACGAGCTCGGCGGGGACCCGCTGCCGCCGGGCGCGTGCGCCGGGCTCCTTCAACGCCAGCGTCAGCGCCCGAGCGCCCATCTCGGCCATCGGCAGGCGCACGGTCGTGAGTCCGGGGGAGAGGTCCTGGGCTACGGCGACGTCGTCGAACCCGCTGACCGAGACCTGGCCCGGCACCGAGACCCCGGAGCTGCGCAGCTGGGAGAGACACCCGATGGCCATGTCGTCGTTGAGGGCGATGACAGCGGTCGTACGCGGGTGGTCGGCGAGCATCCGGCGGATGCACTCGCGTCCGCCCTCGCGGGTGAACGGCCCCTCGAGGACGGGTACGTCGTCGGCGTCGAGCCCCGCCGCCTCGAGCGCGTCGCGCACCCCCTCGAGACGGTCGGCGACGGTGGTCAGCTCCAGGGTGCCCGAGACGACCACGATGCGCCGGTGGCCCAGGCCGAGGATGTGCTCGGCGACGGCGCGACCGCCGGGGCGGTTGTCGGGCAGCACGCTGTCGACCCCGAGGTGGTGCCGGCCGACGACGGCGACCCGGCCGCCCGCCTCTGCGTAGCGCTGCACCTCGAACCGCATCGGCGCCTCGACCGAGGCGTCCACGAAGCCCGACCCCGCGATCAGGATCGCGCCGACGCGGTTGGCCACCAGGCTGCGTACCTGCTCGACCTCGGCCTCGGGGTCGCGGCCGGTGTGGCAGATCTGGACGGTGCGTCCGTGTTCGGCGGCGAGGCTGAGCACGCCGCTGGCGATCTCGGAGAAATAGGGGTCGCCGATCTCGTGCACGACGAGCCCGATGGTGGCCGTCGATCCGCTGGCGAGCGAGCGGGCATGGAGATTGGCGACATAGCCGAGCTCGCGTGCCGCCTGGCGGACCTTCTCGGCCACCGAGTCGCTGACACCGGGGGTTCCGGAGAGCGCGCGGGAGGCGGTTGCGATCGAGACGCCGGATGCATGGGCGACGTCGATCAGGCGGGGGGAGCGGTTGGTTCGGACCATCGATGCCCCTTGTCGTCAGGAATGTGACTCTTGCCACACTAAGCGAGAGTCGGTAACGTCATCGTAAACGCTTACGTAAGCGCTTTCGTAGAGGAGACCCGCAGATGCGCTTCACGAAGACCCCCACCGCGATCAAGCGGTCCAGAGCAACCCTGGCCGCCGCGGCAGCCGTGACTCTCGCCTCCACCCTCGCCGCCTGTGGCGCCGCCGAGGAAGGAGGCGGCGACGACGAGATAGTGATCGGCATCTCGCTGCCCCTGACCGGCGACTTCAGCGAGCCCGGCAAGGGCATCCAGCGCGGATACGAGGCCTGGGCCGAATACGTCAACGCCAACGGCGGCCTGCTCGGCCGCGACGTACGACTGGAGATGCTCGACGACCAGTCCAGCGCCGAGCGTGTCGCCGCCGACTACGAGAAGCTGATCAACCAGGAGCAGGTCGACCTGGTCGTCGGTCCGTTCTCCACCCGCCTGGTGATCCCGGCAGCGCAGGTCGCCCAGGACTACGGCTACCTCTTCGTCGAGCCTGCCGGCGCGGCGCCCGAGGTCTTCGAGGAGGGCTTCGAGAACCTCTTCTACGCCGCCCCCGCCGTCGCCGACGACCACTACAAGCTCCTCGCCGAGCACATCCTGGCGATGCCGGAGGCCGAGCGGCCCAAGACCGCGGCGTACGCCTCGATGGACGACCCGTTCGCCCAGGGCACCGCCTACGGCCTCAAGGAGGCTTTGGAGGAGGGCGGCGTCAAGACCGTCGTGGACGAGGTCTACCCGCCCAACACCACCGACTTCAGCAGCATCGCGGCCAAGATCGCCGACAGCAAGGCCGACATGGTCGTGGGCGGCAGCCAGTACCAGGACGGTGTCAACCTGATCGTCGCGCTGCAGCAGCTCAACTATCAGCCCAAGCTGGCCGCGTTCTCGACCGCGCCGACCGAGACCGAGTTCGCCGAGGCGATCGGCGACAAGACGCAGGGCATCATCGCGCCGACCGGCTACACCACGAAGGCGGACTACCCCGAGAACCAGGAGTTCGTGAAGTTCTACGAGGAGAAGCACGGCGAGGCGCCCGGTGAGGACGAGGCCAACGCCTGGACCACGGGCCAGGTCGTCGCGGCAGCGGTCGAGGCGGTCGAGTGTGCCGAGCCCGACCCCGACTGCCAGTCCAAGCTGATCGACTGGCTGCACGAGAACGAGGTCGAGACCGTCGTCGGGCCGCTGAGCTGGGACGACAAGGGCCGCCCGCAGAGCGCCCACATGATCCAGCAGTGGGTGGACGGCGAGATCAAGATCGTCCTGCCCGAGGACCAGGCCGAGGCCGAGTTCATCTACCCGAAGCCGGCGTGGTGAGCCGATGTCGGGACCACTCCTTCTGCAGAGCCTGATCCTGGGGCTGCTGCTCGGAGGCCTCTATGCCCTGCTCGCCGCCGGCCTGACGCTCTACTTCGGCGTCATGCGGGTCGTGATGATCGCCCACTCCGCGTTCCTGATCCTGGCTGCGTACCTGGCCTGGTTCTTCACGACGCAGACCGGGCTCGACCCGCTGCTCTCGCTGATCATCACCGTGCCGCTCTTCTTCGCGGCAGGTTATGGGATGCAGCGGGCGCTGCTCTCCCGGCTGCGGCCGGCGACGCTGACGATGATGTCGGTGCTGCTGACCTTCGCGATCGCCCTGATCATCGAGGGCGGCCTCGGCTACCTCTTCTCCGGCACCCAGCGGCGGATCCAGCTCGGCTACTCCAGCGCGAGCCTGGAGCTGTGGGGAGCACGGATCGCGGTGGTCAAGCTGGTCGCCTTCGGGCTGGCCGCGGTCTCGCTCCTGGCGCTCTACCTGCTGCTCAAGAAGACCCGCTTCGGCCAGGCGCTGCGCGCCACGATCCAGCACCGTGAGGCCGCCCAGCTGCTCGGCATCGACACCGACCGGATCGCCGGCTTCGGCTTCGGGCTCGGCCTGGCGACCGCGGCGGTCGGTGGCACCGCGCTCGCGCTCGACGCCACCATCTATCCCTCGCTGCACTGGCACTGGATCGGACCGCTGATGGCGATCATCGTGATCGGCGGCCTCGGCAGCATCCCCGGCGCCGCCGTCGCGGCGATGGTCCTCGGCGTGACCCAGAGCCTGCTGCAGATCCCGATGGGCACCACGTGGGCGCAGACGGTCTTCTACCTCGCCCTCTTCGCCACTCTCATGTTCCGCCCCCAGGGATTCTTCGGAGGTCGTCTTGCTCAGCGCTTCTAGACACCGAGAAAGCCGTACGTCCTCGGGCCGCTCCGTCCTGGTGACGAAGCTCGTCGCGGCCGCCGTCGCACTGGGCCTCGTGCTCGCCTTCCCGGCGCTCGCCCCGGACCCGTTCATCCTGTCGGTGGGCGTGGTGATCGCCAGCTACGCCGCGCTCGCGGTGGCGTGGAACTTCGTCGGCGGGCTGACCGGCTACATCTCGCTGGGACACGCCGCCTACTCCGGGCTGGGCGGCTACGGCACCGCGCTGCTGATCACCGAGGCCGGGGTGAACCCATGGGTCTCGATGGTCGTCGCGGCCGTGCTCGTGGGCCTGGCGGCGGTGCCGATCGGGATCGCGTCGCTGCGGGTCCGCGGCGCCTCGTTCGTGATCGTCTCGATCGCCCTGGTGCTCATCCTGCTCTTGGTCGCGCAGAGCTGGTCCGACGTGACCGGCGGGTCGAACGGGCTGCGGGTGCCGCGGCCGTTCGGCACCGACGTACTCCGGCCCGAGCAGCACGAGCGGTTCTTCTACCTGTTCGTGGCGCTGACCCTGGTCGCCCTGGTGCTGTGGTGGGTGATCGACCGGTCGCGGCTCGGCACCGGGCTCAAGGCGATCCGGGAGGACGAGGACAAGGCCCAGGCGCTGGGCGTGCCCACGTTCGCCTACAAGCTGGTCGTCTTCGTCGTCTCGGCGTTCATGACCGCGATGGCGGGCGGGATGTACGCCCTCTGGTTCGGCTCGCTCGACCCGATCTTCCAGTTCTCCATCCTGACCGGCTCCTATCTGGTGCTGATGTCGCTCCTCGGCGGCGTACGCAGCCTGCTCGGTCCGGTCGTCGGCGCGGTGATCGTGGGCTACGCGGTCGAGTTCTTCAAGAACCAGTACGGCGACACCCAGCTGCACCTGGTCGCGCTCGGCCTCCTGCTCGCCCTGGTCGTGCTCTTCATGCCCGACGGGGTCATCCCCTGGCTGACCGCGCAGTTCGACCGATTCCGCCCCGGCGGCACCTCGATCCGCGAGGTGGACGCAGCCCAGCTGGCCGAGGAGCGCAAGGCGCTCGAGGAGGCGAAACGATGACGTTCTTGACGACCGATGGACTGACCAAGGCGTTCGGCGGCGTACGCGCCGTGGACGATGCCACGGTCAGCTTCCAGGAGGGCAAGATCAACGCCCTGATCGGCCCGAACGGGTCGGGCAAGACCACCTTCTTCAACTGTGTGACCGGGATGATCCGGCCCGACTCGGGGACGGTGACCTATCAGGGTCGCGACGTGACCGGCCACGCACCTCACCGGATCGCGCGGGCCGGGCTCGGACGCAGCTTCCAGCTGTGCCGGATCTTCCCGCGGATGACGGTGCTCGACAACGTGCTCGCCGGGGTCCGCTCCACCGGGCTGGTCCACCGGCTGCGCGGGGCACACAACCCCGACGACATCGCCCGGGCGCGGGAGCTGCTGGCCCGGGTCGGCATCGAGCACCTCGAGCGCAGCGAGGCCCGCGACATCTCCTACGGGCAGCAGAAGCTGCTCGAGCTCGCCGGAGTGCTGATGGCCGAGCCCGACACGATCATGCTCGACGAGCCAGCCGGCGGTGTGAACCCGGCGCTGATCGGCCGGATCGCCACGCTGGTGCGCGAGCTCAACGCCGAGGGCCGCACCTTCGTCATCGTCGAGCACAACATGGAGCTGGTGATGAGCCTCTCCGACCACGTCGTGGTCTTCGACCGCGGCCGCCCGATCGCCTCCGGTGCGCCGGCTGACGTGCAGAACGACCCACGAGTCCTGGAGGCCTACCTTGGTGTCTGAACCTCTTCTCGAGCTGCGCGACATCGAGGCCGGCTACGGCCGCGCGGCGCTGGTGCTGCGCGGCCTCACCGTCACCGTTCCCGCAGGTCAGATCGTCTGTCTGGTCGGCCCGAACGGAGCCGGCAAGTCCACCGTGCTCAAGGTCGCCAGCGGCATGCTGACGCCACGCTCGGGCACCATCACCGTCGACGGCGTCGACGTCACCCGCAACGGGCCGCAGCAGATGCTCCGCGCGGGCATGGCCCATGTCCTCCAGGGGCACTCCGTCTTCAAGGAGATGACCGTGGCCGAGAACGTCGGCCTGGGCGCCTACACGGTGCGTGACACGGCCGCGATCCAGGAGCGGACTGACTTCGTGAAGACCCTCTTCCCGGTCGTCGCCGAGCGGTGGAACACCCTCGCCGGCGCGCTCTCAGGCGGTCAGCAGAAGCAGGTCGAGTTCGCCCGCTCGCTGATGGTGAGCCCGAAGGTGGTGCTGCTCGACGAGCCCAGCATGGGCCTGGACCCGAAGACCACGGCCACTGTGTTCGAGCAGGTCGTACGCATGCGAGACGCCGGTCTGGCGGTCCTGCTCGTCGAGCAGAACGCCCGGCGGGCCCTGGAGTCGGCGGACCTGGGATGCGTACTCGACCTGGGGAAGGTGCACATCGCAGGGGCCGCTGCCGACCTGCTCGCCGATCCGCGCATGGCCGAGCTCTATCTCGGGGGAGCCGCAACAACCTCAGCAGGGACCACCGACGGTCCCGATTAGGGGAAGGGAAAGCACCATGAGATGGAAGCTGAACCGAATGGTCGGGCGAGGCGTACGCGCCGGTGTGGTCGCCCTCGCAGTGGCCCTGGCCGCTCCGCTCGCCGGAGCACATGCCCAGACACATGCACAGTCGGCCGAAGGACCCGGTCTGAGCGTGGTCAAGCCTAGGGCGAGCCTCGCTGACTGGGATCCGGTGACCGAGGAGAAATGGGCGTTTGAGGACGGCCAGGTGATCCTGACCGAGCCCGGGACGGCACAGCCCGGCCCACGACGCCCCTTCGAGTACGCCGTGGTGACCAAGGGTCCCGAGCTCGGCTCGCTGACCTACCGCGCCGAGGTCCGCATCGACGAGGCCGTCACGGTCACCAACCGCGACGTGATCCTGGTCTGGAACTACCAGTCCCCGACGCGCTTCTACTACGCCCACCTCTCGACCGACAACACCATCTACCCCCACAACGGCATCTTCGTGGTCAACGACGCCGACCGGCTGCGCATCGACCACCAGTGGAACGGCACCGTCGGCGCAGCGCCGTCGATCACCGACGCCGAGTGGCACGACGTACGTCTCGACTACAACGCCCGCACGGGCGCGATCGCGGTCTACCTCGACGGCGCCGACGAGCCCCGGATGACCGCCACCGACACCACCTTCACCGGAGGCCGGTTCGGCTTCGGTTCCTTCGACAACTTCGGGCGCATCCGCGACGTCACCGTCGCGGGGCTCCGTCATCGCTGAACCTCGGTAAGGAGAGAACACACCCATGGGAACCTCACGTCTATGGGGCGGTCTCGCGGTGGGCGCCATGCTCGCCGCGCTACTCACCCCCACGCTCTCTGCCAACGCCGCCATCCCCGGCAGCGAGCCCGTCCCCGACCCCATCCCCGAACAGCCCCTGCGCAGCAGCCTCGGCCTCGTGCTCCAGGAGGTCACTCAGCTTCCCAAGACCGAGCCCTACCCCGCCCCCACCGACCAGCGCCTGGTCCGCCACAACCGCATCAACTTCATCGGCGAGGTTCCTGACGGCTCGGGCCGGATGTACGTCCCCGACCTCAACGGGCCGATGTACCTGCTCGAGGGCGGGCAGCAGCACGAGTACCTGAACCTTCGTGACCACTTCGTCGACTTCTGGTCCGGTGCCGGGCTCGGCAGCGGCGCCGGGTTCATCACGTTCCACCCGGAGTTCGAGACGAACGGGCTCTTCTACACCACCCACACCGAGCGCTTCGGCGCCTTCGCCAAGACGCCCACCTTCCCGTCGCAGACCAACCCCGGCTCCGGGCGCACGGTCAGCGTCGTCACCGAGTGGGACGCCACCGACCCCGCGGCCGACACCTTCGAGGGCACCAGCCGTGAGGTGATGCGGATCGACTTCGCCGGCCAGATCCACGCCATCCAGCAGATCGACTTCAACCCGACCGCCAGGCCCGGCGACGAGGACTACGGGCTGCTCTACATCGCCTCGGGCGACGGCGGCAACGGCGTCCGGAGCGACGACCCGCAGAACCTCGGCAACCCGTTCGGCAAGATCCTGCGGATCGACCCGCTCGCCCGTGACGGCCGCAACGGGGCGTACGGGGTCCCGGACAGCAACCCGTTCGTCGATCGGGAGGGCGCCATCGGCGAGATCTGGGCGTACGGCATGCGCGACCCGCACCGGTTCTCGTGGGACGTCGAGAAGGGCACCTTCCTGCTCGGCCACATCGGCCAGCACGCGATCGAGGGCGTCTACGACGTGAAGGCCGGGGACAACCTGGGCTGGAGCGAGATCGAGGGCCGGCTCCTCTACGACAACACCGACGAGTGTGCCCTCTACACCGTCCCCGACGACTACGACATGTCCGGCTTCACCCTTCCGGTGGCCTCCTTCGACCACGACCCGCCGGCCAACTACTCCTGCACCTCCGACAGCGGCCACGCCGTCAGCGGCGGTGTCGTCTACCGCGGCCGGTTTGACGACCTGAAGGGCAAGTACGTCTTCGGCGACCTGGTCAACGGCGAGGTCTACTGGACCGACTCCCGGCAGATGCGGCGGGGGAGCAGCCGTGAGGCGACCCTGCACCAGATGCAGCTCTTCGACACCTCCGGCAAGCGGCTCTCGATGCAGGACTTCGTCGACCACCCGCGCGTCGACCTGCGCTTCGGCACCGACTCCCGCCGCAACCTCTACCTGCTCGCCAAGGCCAACGGGAAGATCTGGAAGGTCGTGAACACGGTGCAGCGGCCGTGGCCGAGCGAGGTCGTGCCGTCGCTGCGTGAGGACCTGGTCAGCTACTACGACTTCGAGCATCCCTTCGCCCCGGGGTCGCGCGAGGAGGACCAGGGCTTCTCGCGGACGCTGCTCAACCAAGTCAACGGCGGCAACGCGATGCAGGTGACCGACTCGCCCTACCGGACCAGCAACAACGCCCTGCAGACCCAGCAGGTCGACCCGGAGGTCAACGGCAACGACGACTGGAAGGCGGGAACGTTCAACCAGAACGGGGTCCCGTCGCTGGCGCCGTTCGCGGGAGCCGAGCAGATCACCGTCGCCGGCTGGTTCAAGGTCGACATGGACGGGCCGGCACTCAACTCGGTGACCGCCGATCCGACAGACCGATTCAACGCGATCGGGCTGGCCGGCGTGCTCTCGGGCAACTCCGACGGCCATGGCGTACGTGCCCTGCTGGAGCTCATCAACGTCGACGGCACCCTGCGCCTGGTCGCGCTGGGACGCCGGCTCGACGAGGGGGCCTCGCAGACCTTCGCCGCCTCGGCGGACTGGCAGACCCTGCTGCCACGAGGTCAGTGGGTGCACCTGGCGGCGACGTTCGACTACACCACGGGCAAGATGGCGCTCTACCGCAACGGCAAGGCCGTCGAGGGGTTCTACACCTCCGCCGGCGACCCGTGGCAGGTCGACGGCACCGGCACCTCCGACACGTTGCCGCGAGGCATCAAGGTCGGCGGATCGTTCCCGCAGGACACCGTCGAGCGGAACCCGTGCAACTGCCGGATGGACTCGCTGATGTTCCTCGACCGGGCGATCACGCCGGACGAGGCGCGAGCCCAGTATCAGCGGTTCGTCAACGGCCGCTGAGCCGATGAGGGTCCACGGCTCGGTTCAGCGAACCGGGCCGTGGACCTCGCTGCGTAGCCGGGCCATGGTGGCGTCGAGGTCGGCCGCGGTGCGGGCGGCGGCGCCGAGCTCGTCGCGCAGGGTCGTGGGGACGGTGCCGTCGTACTTGTAGTAGATCGAGTGCTCGACGCTGGCCCAGAAGTCCATCGCGATCGTGCGGATCTGCAGCTCTACCGGCACGTCGACGGCCCGGTCGGAGAGGTAGACCGGCACCTTGATGATCAGGTGGAGGCTGCGGTAGCCGTTGGCCTTCGGGTCGGCGATGTAGTCCTCGACCTCGACGACGTCGACATCGGACTGGCTGCCCAGCATCTCCATGATCCAGTAGACGTCGGAGACGAACGGGCACACGACCCTGATCCCGGCGATGTCGCGGATCTGCTGCTCGAGCGCCTCGAGGGTGAGCGGGCAGCCGATCTTGCGGGCCTTGGCGAGGAGGCTGTCGGGCGTCTTGAGCCGGGTGCGTACGTGCTCGATCGGACTGTGATCGTGGGTGTGCTCGAACTCCTCGCGCAGGATCGCGATCTTTGTCGAGACCTCGTCGATCGCGAACTTGTAGCGCATCCGGAACCTGGCCAGATCGCGCGCCATCTCGTCGCTGCTCGCCTCGACGAGATCGACCAACCCGTTGATCGGGTTGTCGTCGACTGTTGTCATTGTCCCCCCTCGTGAACGAGACCCATCTTTGCAGGCTTCGGCAAGGCGACGGCCCGGTGCCCGGCATGAGACCGGGGCGACCGGCCCGGTGCTCACCAGGTCTTCCGTCCCTCTCCTGGACACCCGAGGTGCACCTGGTCGGAGGCGCCCGATACAGTGACACCCCTCGGGGGATAAATACCCCTCGGGGGATACAGGTCTATTCGGGTTGCCTACGAGTAAGGACACTTCCCCCACATGCGCATTCTGCTGCTCGTCTCCGCGTTCAACGGCCTGACCCAGCGGGTCTGGTGCGATCTGAAAGAGGGTGGCCACGACGTCGGCGTCGTGCTCGCACCCGTTCATGACGACTCGTCCCTGGTGGCGGCCGTCGAGGCGATCGACCCCGAGCTGATCCTGTGCCCGTTCCTCAAGCACCGAGTGCCGGAGGCGGTCTGGGGTCGTTATCCAACGGTGGTGATCCACCCGGGCCCGGTCGGTGACCGGGGCCCGTCCTCGCTCGACCATGCCACGCTCGACGGGCGTTCGCGTTGGGGCGTGACGGCGCTGTCCGCCGTCGAGGAGATGGACGCCGGCCCGATCTGGGCGACCAAGACCTTCGCGATGCCCGAGGTCCCGATCGCGAAGAGCGCGCTCTACAACGGCCCGGTCGCCGATGCAGCGATGGACTGCGTCGCGGAGGTCCTCCGGATGGTCGCCGCTGGAGAGGCTCCGAAGCCTGCCGAGGAGTGGGCTGCTGAGGTCGAGGGCACCGGCGAGCTGCCGCTGCTGCGTCGCACGGCCTTCGAGATCGACTGGTCAGCGCCGGCCACCGAGATCGCCCGGCGGATCGCGGCGGCCGACGGTGCCCCGGGTGCGCCGGCGACCGTCGACGGGAAGGCGTACTGCCTCTTCGACGCCGCCACGACGCCTGAGGACCATGGCGACGTGGAGCCGGGCACCGTGGTCGGGGTCGACACCGACGCGGTCGCGATCGCCACCGGCGAGGGCACCCTGTGGGTCGGCTACGCCGCCACGCTCGAGAAGAAGCGCGGCCCCAAGCTCCCGGCCGCCTGGGTGCTCGACGCCGGGCACGCGCCCTACCGGCGGATGCCGGATGCGCTGGCCGAGACGACCTACGAGCGCGACGGCGACGTCGGCTATCTCACCCTCCGCTCCTACAGCGGCGCGATGTACACCCAGCAGTGCCGCCGGATGACCGATGCCGTCCGCAAGGCGCTCATCGAGGACACCAGGGTCCTGGTCGTACGCGGCACCGAGCACGCCTTCTCCAACGGCATCCACCTCGGCGTGATCGAGGCGGCGCCGGACCCGGCGGCCGAGGCCTGGGACAACATCCGCGCCATCGACGAGCTCTGCCTGGCGATCGCCGAGGCCGAGCAGCTGACCATCGCCGCGTTCACGGCCAATGCCGGAGCCGGCGGGGTGATGGCCGGCCTCTGTGCCGACATCACGGTCGCGCGCGCCGGTGTGGTGCTGAACCCCTACTACGACATGGGCATCTTCGGCTCCGAGCTGCACACCTGGGGCCTGCCGAGCCGGGTCGGCGCGGAGAAGGCCGACGAGCTCCTCGGCGCGAAGCTGCCGATCTCGGCGGCCGAGGCGGCGCGGATCGACATGGTCAGCGATCTCGGTCCGCGCGACGCGGCGGAGTTCGACGGTTGGCTGCGCAACCTGGCGCAGAGCGTCGCCGAGCCCGAGGCGTACGTCCCGGCCCTGGCGGCCCGCGAGGCCCGCCGCGCCTCTGCGATGCCGATGTCCTACTACCAGAGCATCGAGCTGGCCGAGATGGCTCGCGACATCTTCGACGACCGCTTCGGGTTCGCCGCGAAGCGGAAGGCGTTCGTCACCAAGGCCGCGCCCACCGAGACGCCATCGAAGATCCGGTTCTGACCGGTTGACAAACTAGAACGTGTTCCACCAACCTGGTGGTGTGTGACCTGACTCACACGCCACCAGGAGGAGCACGTGACCCAGGCGCCCCCGCCGCCCGAGATGACCTTCCAGCGATCGGGCCGCGACCCTGCGGCGATCGGCGCGAGGCTGGAGCAGTGGCTGGCCACGGCGCTACCGCCCGGTGCTCATCCCGAGGTCGCCATCATCGGGGGCATCGATGCCAACGGGCTCTCCAGCGAGACCGTCCTGCTCGACGTCACCTCGACGGTCGACGGAGAGAGGCAGACGAAGGCGTACGTTCTGCGGGTTGCGCCCCGCCCCGAGGACATCCCGGTCTTCGCGACCTATGACCTGCAGGCGCAGTACGACGCGATGCGCCTCGCCGGCTCGCTGTCTCCGGTGCCGGTCCCGGAGGTCGGCCTCGCCGAGATGAGCGGCTCGGTCCTGGGGACGCCGTTCTTCCTGATGGAGCGGGTCGAGGGGGTCGTCCCGCCGGACGTGATGCCCTACAACTTCGGCGACAGCTGGCTCTTCGAGGCCTCGCCCTCGGACCGTGCGGCGCTGCAGAGGCGTTCCGTCGAGGTGCTCGCCGGGCTCCACTCGATCCCCGAGGCCGCCTCGCAGTTCGCCTTCCTCGATCCCGCCGCGGCCGGTCATCCCGGCGAGACGCTGATCGCCCGCAACCTCGCCAAGACCCGGGCCTGGTACGCCTTCGCCTCCACCGCGGAGGAATGGGGCGGCCGCTCGCCGCTGGTCGAGCGAGGTCTGGCCTGGCTCGAGGCTCACCTTCCCGACACTGGCCTCTCCGAAGATGGCGGCGAGCCCGTCCTGTCCTGGGGCGACGCGCGGATCGGCAACATCATCTACCGCGACTTCGCGCCGGTGGCGGTCCTCGACTGGGAGATGGTCAGTCTCGGGCCCCGCGAGATGGACGTGACCTGGATGATCTTCGCCCACCGCATCTTCGAGGACCTGGCCTCGATGCTGGGGCTGCCCGGGATGCCGGGCTTCCTCACCGCCGACGAGGTCCGGAGGACCTATGCCGCGGCGAGCGGTGTCGAGCTCGGCGACCTGACCTGGCACGAGGTCCACGCGGCGGTCATGTGGGGGATCATCTACCTGCGGATCGCGGCGCGCCAGATCCACTTCGGTGAGATCGAGGCACCCGAGGATCCGGAGTCGGTGCTCTACCACCGGGCGATGTTCGCGGCGATGCTGGACGAGGTCGGGGCATGAGCGGGGCTCATGAGGAGTATGTCGGCGTCGGCCCACTCGATGAATATCCGATCCACCAGCTTCCGCGCCCGGTGGCCTGGGCGGGCAGCAGTGACCGCAACTTCTACGACCGCTGCTACCTCAACGCCCACGACCGCACCGGCGACCTCTTCCTCATCTCCGGGATGGGGTTCTGTCCCAACCTCGGCACCAAGGACGCGTACGTCCTGCTCCGCCGTGGCGACGAGCAGACCGCGGTGCACCTGGGCGACGGCGCCGATCCGCGGGGCGGCGACCGGCTGGAGCAGCGGGTCGGGGCGTACCGGATCGAGGTCGTGGAGCCGCTGCGGAAGCTCCGGCTGGTGATGGAGGAGACCCACGGGATCGCCCTGGACCTGCGGTGGGAGGGCTCGTTCGAGGTGGTCCAGGAGCAGCCGCACGTGATGCGCCAAGGTGCGGGGACAGTGCTCGACGCGCAGCGGTTCGCGCAGGTCGGGACCTGGGAGGGGGTGATCGAGGTCGACGGCGAGTCGATTGCCGTCGACCGCGATCGCTGGGTCGGCACTCGCGACCGCTCCTGGGGGATCCGTCCCTCCGGGGAGGGGGTGCCGACGGGTAGGCCCGCGGAGCCGGCGTTCGAGGGGATGTGGTGGCTGTATGTGCCGCTGCGGTTCGAGGAGTTCGCCGTCGTCCTGATCATCCAGGAGACGCCGGACGGTCATCGCACCCTCAACGACTGCACTCGTACCTTCGCCGATGGCCGGGTCGAGCAGCTCGGCTGGCCGCACGTCCGGATCCGCTACCAGGACGGGACGCGCCTCCCGGAGGGTGCGACGATCACCTGCACGACTCCGGTGGGGGAGCCGCTGGTGCTCGAGGTCTCCTCGCTGCTGGGGGTGCCGATCCATGTCGGTGGCGGCTACGGCGGCGACTCCGACTGGTCCCACGGGGTCTGGAAGGGTGCCGGGTTCACCGAGCGCCTGACCTATGACATGAAGTCGCCCGACGTCGCCGGCCGGGTGCCGTTCGGGGTGATCGACCACGTCGGGCGTGCGGTCGCGCGCGGTCCGGGTGCCGATGGGGTCGAGGGCTGGGGGCTCTTCGAGCACGGGGTCCTCGGTCGTCACGATCCTTCCGGGTTCACCGACTGGTTCGACCGCGTCTGACCCACCCGCCGAGGCGTCGCCCCCATCGGCCGAGACGTCGCCCCCGTCGGCCGAGACGTCGCTCCGGTCGGCCGAGATGGCACTCGCGCGCCATCTCGGCCGACGCGCGTGACGTCTCGGCCTGCGTACCTGACGTCTCGGCGGTCTCAGGATCCGAACAAGCATTTATGACTAAACTCTAGTGACTTACTCTGGTTTGGACGGACCAACCAGAGGAGAGCCATGATCCGCCCCACCCCACCGCGCCTGACCGCCATCGCCGCCGTTCTCTCGACCCTGCTCCTGGGGCTGACGGCGTGCGGCGGCGCCGATGCGTCCAGTGCCTCCAAGCTCGCCGCCGATGCGGCGCTCCCCGACCAGGTCCCGGAGGGGACCGTCCTGCGCCTCGGGCTCCCGCCGATCGAGGTCGCGCTGAAGACGTCCGGCCTGATCGACGAGGTCGAGGGCTACGAGATCGAGTGGGCCAACATCTCCGGTGGCCCGAAGAGCATCGAGGCGTTCCGCGCCGACGCGCTGGATGCGAGCTACGTCGCCGAGATCCCGCCGCTCTTCGCGACCTGGACCGACACCCCGGTCAAGATCGTCGCGGTCACCGAGAACCCGGACCCGCTCGACAACCCCATCTACGAGCTCGGCATCGCGCCGAAGTCGAAGGTCGAGACGGTCGAGGACCTGAAGGGGAAGAAGATCGCCTACTCGCCCGGCCAGGCCCAGGGTGCGCTGGTCCTCAAGACGCTCAGGGCTGCCGGGCTCACCCAGAAGGATGTCGAGCTGGTCGAGATCCAGAGCGTCGACGACACCTTCTCCAACGCGCTGGCCTCCAACCAGGTCGACGTCGCCCCGCTCGGCGGGCCGCAGCTGACCTCCTATCTGGCCAAGTACGGCCGCGACGGTGCCACCTCGATCCGCACCGGCATCCGCGACGACTCGACCCTCATCTACGGGCCGGAGAAGACCTTCGAGGACGCCGGCAAGGCGGCCGCGTTCAAGGACTTCCTCGGGCTGTGGGTCAAGGCCGAGAAGTGGGTCGACGAGCACCCGGACGAGTGGATCCAGGCCTACTACGTCGATCACGAGGGGCTGACCTTCGAGGACGGCAAGAAGGTCTTCGAGACCTCCGGGCAGAACGTCATCCCGGAGAACTGGGACGGCTTCATCGAGCGCCAGCAGGAGACCGCGGACATCCTCTCGGAGGAGCAGAACCATCCGAAGCTGGATGTCGCCGAGCTCTACGACCGCCGCTACGAGAAGGTCATCGCGGAGGCCGTGAAGGGCGGTCAGTGATGGCCACCACGGCAGTCGAGGCGCCGGTCGTCGGCGTCGTCTCCGAGAAGACCACCGACAAGAGGGTCGTACGCCGCCGGCTCGGCCCGGGGCCGCGGGTCCCCGGCACGCTGTGGATCGGACCGATCCTGCTCCTGGGGCTGTGGTGCCTCGCCTCGGCGACGGGCGTGCTCGATCCGCGTACGTTGTCCGAGCCGTGGGTGGTCGTCGAGACCGCTCAGCGGCTGATCGCCGACGGACGGCTTCCCGAGGCCCTCGCGACCTCGGCCTACCGAGCCGCCCTCGGGCTGGTGATCGGGGTCGGCGTCGGGCTGGCGCTGGCGCTGGTCTCCGGGCTCAGCCGGGTCGGGGAGGCGGTGATCGACGGTCCGGTGCAGGTCAAGCGGGCCATCCCGAGCCTGGCGCTGATGCCGCTGCTGATCCTGTGGCTGGGGATCGGGGAGCCGATGAAGGTGATCACGATCGCGCTCGGCGTACTCATCCCGATCTACATCCACACCCACAACGGGCTGCGTGGCATCGACAGCCGCTACGCGGAGCTCGCCGAGACCGTCGGTCTGCGGCGCGGCGCGTTCGTCCGGCACGTCGTGCTGCCGGGTGCGACTCCGGGCTTCCTGCTCGGGCTGCGGTTCGCGGTGCTCAACGCGCTGCTGGCGCTCGTGGTCGTCGAGCAGGTCAACGCGACCAGCGGCATCGGCCACATGATCACCCTCGCGTCCAGCTACGGCCAGACCGAGATCATCGTCGTCGGCCTGGTCGTCTACGCCCTGCTGGGCCTGGTCGCCGACGGCATCGTCCGCTTCACCGAGAGGAAGGCACTGGCATGGCGACGCACGCTGGAGAGTCACTGACGACACCCGAAGGACCCGCCGTACGCGTCGAGGGGCTGCGCCGCAGCTTCTCCGAGGCGGGCGGGGTGCTCAACGGGCTCGACCTCACCATCGCCCGCGGCGAGTTCGTAGCGCTGATCGGGCGCTCGGGTTCGGGTAAGTCCACGCTGCTGCGGGCGCTGGCCGGCCTCGACCGCGCCGTCTCGGGCTCGGGTGTCGTGGAGGTGCCCGAGCGGGTCTCGGTCGTCTTCCAGGACTCCAGGCTGCTGCCGTGGCGGCGGGTGCTGGACAACGTCGTCCTGGGTCTGCCTGGTGCCGACGCCCGAGCCCGTGGTCTCGAGGCGCTCTCCGAGGTCGGCCTCGAGGGCCGCGACAAGGCCTGGCCGCACGAGCTCTCCGGTGGTGAGCAGCAGCGCGCGGCGCTGGCACGGTCGTTGGTCCGCGACCCGCAGCTGCTGCTCGCCGACGAGCCGTTCGGCGCCCTGGACGCGCTGACCCGGATCAAGATGCACAGGCTCCTCAAGAAGCTGTACGCCGCCCACAACCCCGCGATCCTGCTGGTCACCCACGACGTCGACGAGGCGATCGCGCTCGCCGACCGGGTGATCGTGCTGGTCGACGGCGTCGTCGGCTCCGACCTCCGGATCGACCTGGGCGCCAAGCGGAGCCCGGGCGACCCGCGGTTCGCGTCGCTGCGGGCCCAGCTGCTGGCCGAGCTCGGTGTGGTCGAGTCGGCTGAGGAGGAGGTGGCCTGATGGGTGCCCGACAGCTCCACTTCAACCTGTTCCTGCTCGACACCGGTCACCACGAGGCGTCCTGGCGGCTGCCTGCCTCGGACCCGCATGCCAACCTCTCGCTCTCGGCGCACCAGCATCTGGCGCGGGTGGCGGAGGAGGCCAAGTTCGACTCGCTGTTCCTGGCCGACTCCCCGGCTCTGTTCGGCGGGCCGGGACGTCGGCCGTCGGGGCGGATCGAGCCGACCGTGCTGCTGTCCGCGCTGGCGGTCACCACGCAGCACATCGGCCTGATCGCCACCGCTTCGACGTCGTACAACGAGCCGTTCAATCTCGCCCGTCGGCTCGCCTCGGTGGACCACATCTCCGGCGGACGGGCCGGGTGGAACATCGTTACCACCGCCGGGGACGCCGCGGCGCGCAACTTCGGTCTGGAGGGGCAGCCGCTGCACAAGACACGCTACGAGCGGGCCTCGGAGTTCCTGGAGGTGGCGACCAAGCTCTGGGACAGCTGGGCCGACGACGCGATCGTGGCGGACAAGGACGCCGGGGTGCATGCGCTCGGTGACCGGATCCGGCCGATCTCTCATGTGGGGCCTCACTTCTCGGTGGAGGGCCCGCTCAACCTGGCCCGTCCGCCGCAGGGTCACCCGCTGCTCGTCCAGGCCGGCTCCTCCGACGACGGCAAGGAGTTCGCGGCCCGCTGGGCCGAGGCGATCTTCACCGCCCAGCCGACGCTGGCCGAGAGCCAGGCGTTCTATGCCGACATCAAGCGCCGGGTCGTGGCGGCCGGCCGCAACCCCGACCACGTACTGGTCCTCCCCGGCATCGTCCCGATCCTCGGCGAGACCGAAGCCGAGGCGCGTGAGCTGGAGGCCGAGCTCAACCGGCTGATCGCTCCGGAGTACGCCCTCGCCCAGCTCGCTCAGCTGCTCCGGGTCGATCCTTCGCGGCTGGACCTGGATGCGGAGCTGCCCGACGATCTGCCTTCGGAGGACTCCATCGAGGGTGCCAAGAGCCGCTACACGCTCGTCGTCGACTGGGCTCGTCGTGATCGTCTGACGGTCCGTGAGCTGATCGGGAAGCTGGGTGGCGGGCGTGGTCATCGCACCTTCACCGGGACCCCTGTCCAGGTTGCCGACACGATCCAGCACTACTTCGAGAACGGTGCCGCTGACGGGTTCAACATCATGCCTGCCGTGCTGCCCTCGGGCATCGAGGCGTTCACCGCGAAGGTCGTGCCGATCCTCCAGGAGCGAGGCCTGTTCCGTACCGAATACACCGGGGCGACCCTCCGGGATCACTACGGCCTACCGCGTCCCGCCAACCGCCTCGTCCCGGGTGTGACGGAGGTCGGGGCCGCCTCCTGAATCCCTGCCGAATCGGCGGGTCAGCGGACGACGTCGGGGGTGAGCAGGTCCTGGTTGTCCTCAGCCCACTCGCCCATCCGATCCTCACGGACGGCGCGCCACAGGTCGCGGTCGCGGGAGGGGTCGAGGCGTACGACCGACTGGTCGCCGACCATGCCGGTGCCGTCGGTGGGGACGGTGAGATAGCTGATGTCGTCGGTGCGGAGGTTGCGGAGGGAGGCGGCGAGCTTGGCCATCTGGGTGGTGGACCAGTCGTCGTCGACCGAGGCGTGCTTCGCGAAGAGTGAGAGGAGGTCGAGGACCTGGTCGGGGTTCTTGCGCAGCTCCTGCTCGAGGGTCTGCTTGAGGAGGGTGCGCAGGAAGGCCTGCTGGCGGGCGACGCGGTCGAGGTCACCGTCCTGGAGGCCGTAGCGCTGGCGTACGTAGAGGAGAGCCTGCTCGCCGTCCAGGTGGTGGCGGCCGGCCTCCCAGCGGACGTCGCGGGCGGAGTCGTAGACGGTCTTCGGGATGTCGATGTCGACGCCACCGATCGCATCGGTGAGGGCCTTGAAGCCGTCCCAGTCGATGACGGTGAGGTGGTCGATGCGTACGTCGGTCATCTTCTCGACGGTCTCGACCGTGAGGTTGGGGCCACCGAAGGAGTAGGCCCAGTTGACCTTGCCCTTGCCGTGGCCGGGGATGTCGACCCAGGAGTCGCGCGGGATCGAGATCACCGAGGCGGAGTCGCGGTCGCCGTCGATGTGGACGAGCAGCATGGTGTCGGAGCGTGCCTGGCCCGGCTCCCAGCCGGGCGCCTCTGCTCCGGTGGTGGGTGCGTCGGATCGGGTGTCGGTGCCGAGGACCAGGATGTTCATCGCGTCGGCGGCCGACCCGGAGGTGGGCTTGGCGGGCCGGTCGGTCAGGCCGGTGAACGTGTCGGGCAGCCGCTGGATGTTTCCCTCCACCTTCGCCTGGAGCCACAGGATCCCGGTCAGGGCTGCGGCGCAGAGCAGGAGAAGACACACCAGCAGCCCGATGAGCGGCTTGCGAGCCCGACGCCATCCGCGCGCGGGGGGCTCGTCCGCAGGCTCCGGCTGCGGCGGCACGGGCGGATGATCGAGGATGGCCACCCGAGTATGGGACCCGGGACTCCCTCCATATGGGGTCCAGATGCTCGCCATTCCTCAATTTGAGGCACCAGTCGGTAACGGCCGGTAACCAAAAATAGGTAGGCGATACGTCCCCCCGGTTGAGTGAGTAAAGTCCCTTTGCCGTACGGCGCTGTTCATGTCGGACCTTCGGGTCCACGCGTGTTTCATGCCGCCTGGCTGCGTCTTGGGAGGGCGTGGCACGACGAGGATGACCAGGGGAGAGCTGTGTCAATGTCAAGAGTCGGTCGGGACGAGCGTGCCCGGCTGCACGAGGCCGCCTCAGCGCTGGCCGGGATCCGGGCAGCGACCACGCTGCTCAACTCGCCCGGCGCGATCGGTGACGACCGGCGGGCCGCGATGACGGCGATGGTGCAGAGCGAGCTGGAGCGGCTCGAGCGGATGGTCCGCCGGCAACAGGATGCCGCGAGGGCCGAGGAGCCGGGGACCGATGAGGCGCGGGCGGGTGAGATGCGGGCCGAGGTGATCGACCTCGACTCCGTGGTGGCCACGATGGTGCTCGCCCACGAGGCGAAGGGCACCGACGTGGTGTGGCGTCCCAGCCGGATGCTGGCGCTGGGCGACTCCGACCAGCTGACCGAGGCGCTTAACGTGCTCCTCGACAACGCTGCCGCCCACGGGAGTGGATCGGTCCGGATCGAGGTACGTGCCGCCGAGCCGACGAGCACCTCGGTGGAGATCGCGGTCACCGACGACGGGCCGGGGGTCGCGCCCGAGCTGCGCCGGCGGATCTTCGCCTGGGGCGTCAGCCGACCAGGGTCGACGGGCCAGGGCATCGGCCTGCACGCCGCGCGAGACCTGATGGAACGCCAGGGCGGCTACCTCGAGCTGGTCGAGGCGAGCGAGCGCACCACCTTCGTCCTCGGCATCCCGATGCTCGGCTGTGCCGACGGCAGGGCGGGCGACGGGGCCGACCAGCACGACACCCCGACCCGGGGAGGTCGCCGTGGTGTCGCCGCGTAAGAGGGTGAAGGTGGTCATCGTCGAGGACCACACCCTGTTCGCCGAGTCGCTCGAGCTGGCCCTCACCTTCGAGGGCTACGACGCCCACCGCGTCGACCTGCCCGAGGAGCCGCCCTCGGAGGCCAGGCTCACCTCGCTGATCATGCGGTCCCAGCCGCGGATCGTGCTGCTCGACCTCGACCTGGGCCAGCACGGCTCGGGCGTACGCCTCATCGCCCCGCTCGCCCGGGCGGGGGCCGACGTCGTCGTGGTGACGGGCTCGACCGACGAGACCCGCTGGGGGCACGCGCTCCACGTCGGGGCTCGTACGGTCCTGTCCAAGACGGTGCCGCTCGGGGAGATCCTGGGCACCGTACGCAAGCTCAACTACGGCCACAGCGTGCTCGACGTCGACGACCGCGAGCGCCTGATCCGGGCGTGGGTGGGGCAGGAGCAGGGCGTCATCGAGATCCGCCGCCGGCTCGCCCAGCTCTCCCCGCGGGAGTCGCAGGTGCTCGAGCACCTGATGGACGGCTTCACCGTCGGCGACATCGCCAAGCTCCGGGTCGTGTCCGAGGCGACGGTGCGCACCCAGGTGAAGTCGATCCTCGCCAAGCTCGGCGTCTCCTCGCAGATCGCGGCGGTCAGCATCGCCCACAAGGCCGAGTGGCGCGCCGCCTGACCCGCGGTCGGTCAGCTCGTCAGAGTGCGACCAGGCCGTCGTCCTCGCTCGTCCCGCGCAGGCCGTAGAGCGTGCCCGTCTTCGGGCAGCGCCAGGCATCTCCCTGGGCGACCAGCGGCGCGCCCGCGTGCCCGACCCAGCCCATCCGCTGCGCCGGGACCCCGACGACCAGGGCATGGTCGGGTACGTCGCGGGTGACCACGGCGCCCGCCGCGACCATCGCCCATGCGCCGATGGTGACCGGCGCGATACAGACGGCCCGGGCGCCGATGCTGGCACCGGTGCGTACGGTCACGCCGACGGCTTCCCAGTCCTTGCCGTCCTTGAGGGTGCCGTCCGGGTTGACGGCGCGGGGGAGGTAGTCGTTGGTGAACACCACCGCCGGCCCGACGAACGCGCCGTCCTCGAGCACCGCCGGCTCGTAGACCAGCGCATGGTTCTGGATCTTGCAGCGGTCTCCCACCACGACGCCGGGACCGACGTACGCCCCGCGGCCGATGATGCACTCGCTGCCCACCCGGGCGTGCTCGCGGACCTGGGCCAGGTGCCACACGAGGGTCCCGGCGCCGATCGTGGCGCGGGCGTCGACATCCGCGCTGGGCTCGATCCGAGTCTCGGAGCCGGTCTTCTCGAGGGTCATCCCCCTAGCAAACCGGGACGCGGACGGCGGGTGGGACAGACCCGGGATGGAGTACCCGATTCAGCGTAGAACCGCGGGCGAGGACGCCTCTGGGACGAGCACGCGCGGGGTCGCGGAGGCCGTGGTGTCGAGCGCCCAGACGTCGCTGACCGGCTCGCCCTCGCGCTCCAGGCCGTAGAGGAGGGTGTCGTCGTCGAGCCACTCGATCTGGTCGTCGATGCTGTGGGTCTCACCGGCGAGCACGGTGCGCCGGCCGGTGTCGAGGTCGAGGACCGCGGGCGTCCACCGGGTGCCGTCCTTGTCGGCCTCCTTGAACGCGATGCGGGTGCCGTCGGGGGAGAGCGACGGGCACTCGACGTGGTCGGCGATGGTCGTCAGCGAGCGTTCGGTGAGGTCGCCGCGGGCCAGGTAGGTCCGTCCACCGGTGGCGACGGTGGCGTAGAAGGTGCGGTCGTCGTCGGCGAAGGTGATGCCCCAGATGTTTCGGTCGACCGGGGAGACCTTGCGGCCGTCGACGACCAGGCTGAACTTCTCCAGGTCTCCATAGCTCGCCCCGCCGATCCGGCGGATCAGGGTGCGTGTCGAGAAGCCGCTGACCATGTAGGAGTCGCCGTTGACGAACACCGTCGAGGAGACCAGCTGCCCGTCCGGCGAGATCCGGGTGCGGCTGGGCAGTCCCGGCAGATCGGTCCCGTCGACCTCCCGCCAGGCCTTCCCCGGGTCCGAGGTCGCCAGGTCGGTCGCGCGGTAGCGGCTCACCACGCCCCGCTCGGTCGTCAGGCACGAGACCGAGCGCACCTGCGCGTAGACCCGGTCGCAGCTCAGGTCGGTGAGCGCTCGGGCGCCGCCGGGGTCGGCCAGCGCCACGGCGCCGACGTGGCCGTAGTCGGCGTCGCGTCCGGTGTGCCGAAAGAGGATCCTGGGCCCCTTCTCGATCTGCGTCAGGGAGGTCGTCGTCGCGTCGGTCGCCCGGGACGTACGCCGGTCGTTCTCCGCGATCGCGGAGAGGGCGTACGCCGTCACGCCGGCCGTGACGAGCACGACGATCGCACCGAAGATCGCCGTGCGCTGCTTGACCCAGAACGTCGTCATCGCACCGCCCTGCGCATCACCGCGAGCCCGGCCGGGATCGCGGCGAGCAGCACCACGCAGACCGCGAGCATCGCGACCCGGGGGCCGACGGCGTACCAGAGCAGGCCGAAGCCGGTCGCCGCGACGAGGCGAGCCAGCGCGACGGCGGTCTGGGCGGTGGCGATACCGCTGGCGCGTACGGTCTCCGGGACCAGTTGCCCGGCGACAGCGGCCAGGGTGCCGTCGGTCGCGGCGTAGAAGACGCCGAGGAGGAGCACCGCGGCGCACGTCGTCCAGAGCGCGCCGGACCCGGTCGCGGCGCACAGGTAGGCCGCTGCGAGCGGAAGGTGGCCGAGCACGAGGACCCTGATTCGCCCGACCCGGTCCGCGAGTCGGCCCAGCGGGACGGCCAGAGCGAGGTAGGCGAGGTTGGTGCCGACGTAGAGGACCGGGAACCACTGCGCCGCGAAGCCGCCGGTCTCGAGCAGCGCCAGGTAGACGAACCCGTCACCGATGGTGAGCAGGGCGAGCACTGCGGACACCCCGGTCACCCGCGCGAGACCGGGCGTGAGCACGGTGCGCCAACGCACCCTGGGGCGCGGCTCGCTGCGCCGAGGAGCGGTCCGGCGGACGGCGCCGGTGCGGAACGGCACGAAGCACGCCATTGTCGCCACCCCGAGCACCGCGAAGCCGAGCGAGACGACCAGCACGGTGTCGTAGCCGTCGGCGATCCGCCACAGGATCACGAACGCCAGCAGCGGCCCGAGCGTGGCCCCGATCGTGTCCAGCGCCCGGTGGACGCCGAAGCTGCGGCCGAGGTGCGCCGGGTCGCTGGAGGCGGCGATCATCGCGTCGCGCGGAGCCGTGCGTACGCCCTTGCCGACCCGGTCCAGCGAGATCGCCGCCGAGATCGTCCCGAAGCCACCGGCGAAGATCAGGCCGATCCGCGCGACCGCGCTCATCGCGTAGCCGGCCAGCGCCACAGGCTGCGGCCGGTCGGTGCGGTCGGCCGCCCACCCGGCCGCGATCCGGACCAGCGAGGAGACGCCCTGGTAGAGCCCGTCGATGAGCCCGTACGCCACCGGAGAGAGCCCGACCACCGCGGTCAGGTAGAGAGGCAGGATCGCCGATACCGACTCCGAGGAGATGTCGGTCAGCAGGCTGACGATGCCGAGGGTGACGACGGTCCGGGAGACCCGCCCGCCGGTCTGCCGCGGCTCGGCACTCGAGGTGGGACGGTCGCTGAGAGACAGGTACACCGGCTCAGGTCTTCGTGTGGAGGACGGAGTAGAGGGTGAAGTCGACGTTGCGGCGGCCGCTGTGGGTGACCGTGACGCTCACCGTCTCGTCGCCTCGGTGCATCGACATCGCGGGAGTGTTCTCGACCGACGTGGTCGTGACCTCCTTGAAGCCGTGCTGCGCGAGGCGGGTCCGGAAGTGACGCAGTACGTCGCAGGGTTTCCGGCAGTTCGCGGTCAGCGCGACCTGGAGCGCGCCCTTGGTGGGCGAGACGCTGGAGACGTCGACCGTGGTGCGCGACGGGGGTTCGAGCGCTGCCGGGTAGCCGGCCACGAGCGTGCCCTTGCGGACCGCCTGCTTGGGCAGCGGCTCCGAGATCAGCGCCGCCGTCTTCGTACGTGGCTTCTCGGTGAGGCCGGGCAGGCCCGACTCGCTCGGCGTCGAGGCCGCTTCCGGCAGCGCCTCGGTCGCGGGCTCGGGATCCGACTCCGACTTCCGGCCGGACCCGGACCCGGCGCTCGAGTCCGAGCTGGGGTCTGCTCCCGGCGAGCCCGTCTGGGACGCCGAGGTCGAGCCGCCCCCGTCCTTGCCGGACGAGGAGTCGGCGAAGCGCCCCGGCATCCAGAAGATCGCGACGCCGACGAGCACGCCGAGCAGCACGAACATGAGGAGGCGCTTGAGGTTCACGGGACCAGTCGACGCGTAGCGGAGTCGAGTCGGGACCGATGGGTGGGTCGCGTACTCAATTTCAGGCAGCCTGCCGAGCGGCCCACCGCTGGTCGAGGTGAGGCATGCGACGTTGCCGTAGCCGGGAACGGTCCCGGCCCAAGCATCCCGGGGGACGGGCCACGTTGAACACAGCCGACTTTCTTCTCGAGCACGCGCCCGAGGATTCGATCGCGCTCGCCGAAGCGGGTCGCGAGTACACCTTCGAAGAGCTGCGAGCCAGCGTGTCCGTGCTCATGGGACGGCTCTCCGTGCTCGGTCTGAATCCGGGCACGCCGGTCGGGATCATGGCGCCCAACGGGCTGTTCTGGACCTCGGCCTATCTCGCGGCGCTCCGGATGGGGCTGATCGTGGTGCCGCTGGCCGTCACGCTGCCGACCGAGGAGGTGGTGGCCCGGGCGCGCTGGGTCGGCGCCGACGCGCTGCTGGTGGGCCGGGCCCAGGCCGAGGCCCTGCGGTTGAGCCTGCCCCGGAGCCTCCCGGTCGTGGTGGAGCGGAAGGAGCGGCTGGTCCCGAAGCAGCGAGCGACGCCGGTCGAGCTGTCCGACGCGGTCGAGGTCGACCCGGACCAGGACGCGCTCTACATGTTCACCTCCGGCACCACCGGCGACCCCCGCGCGGTGCGGATCACCCACCGCAACATCCAGGCGAACACGACCTCGATCCTCGGCTACCTCGGCATCACGTCCGAGGACCGGATGCTGGTCGTGCTGCCGTTCACCTACGTCTTCGGGCTCTCGCTCCTGCACACCCATCTGCGTGCCGGTGCCGCGATGATCATCCAGCCCACGTTCGTCTTCCCGCAGGCGGTGGTGGACCGGATGGCGTCCGCCCGCTGCACCGGCTTCGCCGGTGTGCCGTCGACCTTCGGGATGCTGCTGCGCAACAGCACCTTCGGCAGCACGGCGCTGCCGTCGCTGCGGACGATCCAGCAGGCCGGCGGCCGCTTGGCCCCCGCTCTGGTGGAGCAGATGGCGCGGGCCCAGCCGCAGGCGCGGGTCTTCGTGATGTACGGCGCGACCGAGGCCACCGCGCGGCTCTCCTACCTCCCGCCGGAGCAGGTCTCCCTGCGGCCGGGATCGATCGGCCGGGGCATCCCGGGCGTGGACCTGCGCGTGCTCGACCGCGACGGGGTGCACGTCGCCCCCGGCGAGGTCGGCGAGATCTGGGCCAGCGGCGCGAACATCTCGCCCGGCTATCTCGACGACCCCGAGGCGACGGCCCGCAAGATGCCCGGTGGGATGCTGCGTACGGGAGATCTGGCGAAGGTCGACGAGGACGGCTACATCTACGTGGTCGACCGGGTCGAGGACTTCATCAAGTCGTGGGGGCACCGGATCGCGAGCCAGGACGTCGAGTCCGCGGCTCTCTATCTGCCGGACGTGGTGGCGGCGGCCGCGGTCGGGCTCCCGGACGATGCCGCCGGCGAGCGGGTCGAGCTGGTGGTGGTGCGGCGCCGCGGGTCGGGGCTGCGCGGCGCCGACGTGATCGCGCACTGTCGCGAGCGGCTCTCGAAGCACATGGTGCCCGAGGTCGTCCGTTTCGTCGACGCGCTGCCGATGAACGCGAACGGGAAGGTCATCAAGCGTGACGTACGCGCGATGTGTCTGCGGCTGGCCCAGGAGCCGGCCGAGGGACAGGACGACGACGTCGATGATGCTGATGATGCCGGCTTCGAAGGGGTCAAGGTGGGTTGAGGATGTCGAAGAGGAAGGTCTCCGGTCCGGTGAAGGTGCTGGCCGGAGTGTGCGCAGGATTGCTGGTGGTCGCGGTCGCGCTGGCCGCGGCATGGTTGCTGAGGAGTCCAGGGATGAACGAGCAGGTCGCGATCGCAGAGCCCAGCGAGTCCGAGCTGCAGGTCGTGGGGCAGACCACGGTGCTCTTCGGGCACAACTCCGTGGGGATGAACATCCTCGACGGGGTCTCGAAGGTGTACGCAGATGCCTCGATGCCGGCGCCGGCCATGGCCGATGTGACTGGTCCCGAGATCTCCGGTGCCAGCATGACTGATGCGGAGGCTGCGACGATGCGGCATGCCTACATCGGGGTGAACGAGGATCCGCTCAGCAAGTTCGCCGCGTTCACGAAGCTGGTGGACAGCCCTGCCGGGAAGGACGTCGACGTGGCGCTGATGAAGCTCTGCTACGTCGACATCACCGCCTCCACCGATGTGCAGGCCGTCTTCGACGCCTATGTGTCGATGATGGACGAGGTCGAGGCAGCCCATCCCGACGTACGTTTCCTCTACACGACCGTGCCGCTCACCGCCGACCGCAACTGGAAGTCCAAGGTCAAGGCGGCCCTGGGTCGCGACGACGAGATGGGGCCGGCCGACAACATCGCCCGGGAGCGCTACAACGCGATGATCCGGGAGAAGTACGGCTCCACCGGCCGCCTCGTCGACATCGCCGCCGCCGAGTCCGACGGCACCGGGGAGCGCAGCCAGGACGGCACCACCTACTACGTGCTCAACAAGAACCTGACCTTCGACCGCGGTCATCTCAACGAGACCGGCTCGGAGGCCGTCGCCGCCGAGCTGCTCAAGATGGTGGCGACCCACAGTCCGGTCGCCTGAGGTGCTGACACAGGACGATGAGCGTGCGATGAGCCTGCAGGGGGTCGGGATCGACGTTGCCGACATCAGGCGCTTCGCTCGGCTCCTGGCGATGCGTGGCTCCGGGTTCGGGGCGCGCTGGTTCACCGACGCCGAGATCGCCCAGTGCATGGCCGCCACGACCCCCGCCACGGCCTTCGCGATGAGGTACGCCGCCAAGGAGGCCGTCTGGAAGGCCCTCGGTCCCGGCGAATGGTCCGGGCCGCTGCCGTGGCGCGGGATCACCGTGCTCGAGGATGCTCCCGGGTCGCTCTCGGTCTCTCTCGACGGCCCCGCGGCCGATCTCGCGGCTCTCGCCGGGGTCACCACGGTCCGCGTCGCCACCGTTCCCGGACCACGGATGGCCATCGCCACCGCCGTCGCCGAAGGTGCTCCTTCGGGAGGTGTGGATGCCTGACCTGCAACTCGACCACATCGGCATCCAGGTCCGCGACCTGCACCGCTCGGCCGAGGCCTTCGAGCGGCTCTTCGGCTACCGCCGCGTCACGGACCCGGTCGTCAACACCCGCCACGGGGTCTCCGGGGTGTTCCTGGAGAAGCCCGACTCCATCGCGATCAAGCTCATCACTCCGGTGACTCCTGGGCCGCATGCGTACGGTCTCCATCATCTGGCCTTCATGGCTCCTGACCTCGAGTCGACTCTGGTCGAGCTCGGGGTCGCCGGGGCTCGTACGCTCAGTCCGCCTCAGCCGGGGGAGATGTTCGACGACGAGCTCATCGCGTTCGTTCGGGCTGCTGGGATCAATGTCGAGCTCATCACTACTGATCGGCGTCGGGCTCGGATCCGTTGAGGTTCGGGTCACTTGCGGGCTGTGTTTTCTTGGTTGGGGTGGGCCGCCGACCCGTTTTCGAGGGTCTTCTCGACGAACCCCGGAGTCAAGGACGGCCTGCGGCCGCCGGCTTCGCCGGCCGCTTCGCGGTCCTTGACACCGGGGCCCGTCGAGAAAGATTTGGCTGGCTATCGGGGCGGCGGCCCGGGTGTGGCGCAGCGGAATCTTGCGCGTTTGGGTTGGCGTTGACGGGGCGTGAGGGTGGCCCTTCGGGCCACTTACCATCCACAGATGCGATGCCGTTCGCTCACCGCGAAAATGATGTCTGATCAGGGAAAATAGGTGGCCAGACAGGACTGGGGAGCGTAGAATCAGACCCGTCACAGCACACCTCTGAGGAGAGGAAAGGCGATGAGTCTCGGGCGTTCGATCGACCACTGGGGAGCTAACCCCGGCGATGCGATCGACGCTGCCTTGGCCGCCATCGAGTCTGCGCTTCAAGACCTGCTGGCCACCGATCCGGCCTACTGGCGCACGGAGCAGAAGAAGGACCTGCTCGAACGGTTGGAGAAGCTCCAGGCCCAACAAGCCGCATTGAAGCTGAGGGTGCTCGCCACGGCCGGTGACATCGCCGAGGAGACCGGTGCGAAGGACGCCTCCGGGTGGATGCGGACCGACCTCTTGGTCGACAAGGCTGTGGCACGGTCGCAGATCAAGCTCGCGACCAGTGTCGCGAAGTACGACCTCGTCGCCACCGGCCTCGCCGAAGGCGTCGTGTCCCAGGACAAAGCAAGGGTGATCACCCAAGCGCTCGACAAGATCCAGACCGACCCCGTCGCCAGCGCCGAGGACCTGGTCCTCGCCGAGAAGCTCCTCGTTGACTACGCCAGTCGCCTGACCGCGAACGAACTCCGCATCGTCGGACGACGGATCTTGGGCGAGATCGACCCGGCCCGGTTCGAAGACGCCGAAGCCCAAGCCCTCCTGGCCGAGGAGGAACGGGCTCAGCAGAAGACCGCGCTACGGGTCTGGGACAACCACGACGGCACCATCGGCTTCGACGGGGTGCTGCCGGTCTCGATGGGGATGCGGTTCAAGCGGCTGGTCGAGGCCTGGGCCCAGCCCCGCAAACAACAACTCGTCGGCAAGGGTGCTCCGTTGCCGCCGTGGGAACGACTCATGGGCCAAGGCTTCTCGCGGCTGCTCGAGACCGTCGACCCGGCCGCCCTGCCCCGTCACGGTGGTGATGCCACCGTGGTCAACGTGGTGATCTCCCTGGAGGAGCTCCGCAAGGACCTCGGCATCGCCACCCTGGGTTATGACGAGACCAACGGGGTCACGATCTCCGCGGCCGAGGCGCGGCGGATGGCGTGCAACGCCACGATCATCCCCTGGGTCCTGGGCGGTGGCAGCGAGGTCCTCGACGCCGGTCGTGGCAGCAGGTTCTTCCAGCCGATTCAACGCAAGGCGATGCGGATCCAGCAGAAGTGCTGTCAGGCGGAGGGCTGCGACATGCCACCGGAATGGTGCGACGCCCACCACCTCGACCCCTGGGCCGCCGGCGGCAAGACGAACCTGAAGGACGGGGCCTTGTTGTGCCCGCATCATCACCGCCTCGCGCACAACGCGGCGTACGTTCATGAGCGGTTGCCAGACGGCACCATCAGGTTCACCCGCCGCCCCTAACAGGTAGGGCAGTCTCGCTGAAGCTGTCCCGGTGCCCACGGGGCGTTCGGCTGACTTGCTTGCCTCCGCACTCGCCGTTCCCTGCCGGCGGGGTAGGAAGACCTGCGCGTCACCTCATGGCGAAGGCAGGATGCACGCCTCTTGGTCGCTGCCGCGCGGTCCGGCCACGGACTGAGAGTCCGTTGTCTATACCTTGCTCGCCACCACCGTGTAGTTCTCGGCCTCAGGGTTGAACGTGCTCAATTCGACCTGGAGTCCGACCCGCTGCAGCTCGGCTTCGAGTTCGTCGTATCGATAGGGCCAGCTCGACAGCAGTTCCGAGCTGGCAAGAACCGACCCGGTTGCATCCACTTGGGCGATCGCGATCTCGATGTGGTGCTCGTCCTCCCAGTTCGGCGCGATCTCCCAGCGGTAGATCACGACGGCGTCGCGTCCGTTCCGGCGGACGAGTCGGTCACTGATGTCCAGCCGGGAACCTCTGGCCCTCACGAGTTCCCACGTGCGGGAGGTGAGTACCAAGCGCCCGCCACGGCGCAGAAGCCGTGACATCGACTCCAGAGCTGCAACTCTGCCTCGCGTGCCCTCCGCGTGGTGCAGTGAGTTGCCGACGCAGAACACCATGTCGAAGGTGTCGTCGTCGAAATGGTCGGGCAGCTCTTGCCAGTCCGCCCGCACTGTCCGGACAGGTGCCCTGAACTCGTTCGACAACTCCGCAGTCCTACGAACCATCGCCTCGCTGGCGTCAGTTGCGACGACCTGCAGGCCCCGGCCGGCGAGGCCGACCGCCAACTGTCCAGTTCCGCACGAACAATCGAGGACGTGAGCGTCCGATGGCAGAAGACCGAGAACGTCATCGAATGACGCAGCGAACTCGGCCGGAGCCAGCTTTGCATCCGAGATGAGCCATTCGTACACCTCGGCAAGTGCTTCGTAGCCAGTCACACCCACCACCTCCGTCACGCGGCAGACTCGCGGCGGCCATCAGTACATCAGCGGAGCAGGTCGGTCACCAATGGTTTATGCAATGGCAACGCGTCCGCGCATGCCGCCGAGCTGCCGGTCCCCAAGCGGCGTCAGTCCGCCGTGGAGCCCTTCCTGCGTCCACGCCTGATCTCGGTGTCGAGAGCGTCGAGGTGCTGGGTCCAGAAGCGGCGGAAGGGGGTGAGCCAGGCGTCGACCTCGGCCATGGGGCCGGTGTCGAGGGAGTAGATGCGGCGGGTGCCGTCGGGGCGTACGTTGGCGAAGCCGTGCTCGCGCAGGACCTTGAGCTGCATGGAGACGGCGGGCTGGCGGATGCCGAACTCGGCGGAGATGGTCTCGACGATCTCGCCGGAGGTGAGGTCGTCGTCGGCGAGGAGCTCGAGGATGCGGCGGCGTACGGGATCGCCGAGGACGTCGAAGGCGTGCAACGCGGCTACTGCTCCGGCATCGCGGTGTAGGCGGCTACGCAGCGCTCGCCGGCGGCGCGGGCCTGGTCGGGGGAGGTGCCGAAGGCGATGTCGGCCTCGACCCAGGCGGCGGCGGAGCCCTGGGTGTGCTCGATCATCGCGGGCAGTGCGTCGGGGGACATCGGGTCCATCTTCTCGGCCTCGGGGGCGGAGAGGTGGAGGGCCAGGCCGAGCAGCATCTGCTCCCAGCCGATGCCGACGGCGCTGGGACCGAACTCCTTCCACTGCTCCGGCGGGACGGGGGCGGAGTGCTCGAGGCGGAGCAGCGTACGGCCGCCGGTGGCGGTCAGGGTCGCGTCGACCCAGGACATCATGTCGCCGTAGGCCCAGGTGATCGAGAGGAGCTTCGGGCGGTCGCAGGCGAGGATCTCGCCGCCGGCGTTGCCCTCGAGCTGGTAGCGGCCGCCGACCTCGAAGTCGCCGGTGACCGGCATCAGCCAGCGGGGGATGCGCTCCTTGGTGGTCAGCGCGTCCCAGACCTCGTCGGGCTCGGCGTCGTAGCTGCGTTCGACGACGAGCACGCGCAGCTCCTCGCCGCCGCGGGTCGTGGTGGTCAGGGCGCGGTTCACGGCGCCGAGGTGGTCGGCAGGGATGAAGGGTGGTGTGCTCATGCCTGCCGACGTTATATCAAGAAGTCTTGATATTCAACGGGACCTCCTCGACGAGCACGGGTGCCGCGTGGAAGTAGGCGGTGGTGCGCCGCTTCTGCTCGATGTCGCGGTAGACGCGCTCGACCTGCTCGACGGTGAGGCCGGTGGCCTCGGCGACCTCGGCGGTCGGGACGTCGTGGTTGAGCCCGTAGAGGCACAGGTCCATCCGCTGGTAGGGCAGCGAGAAGTAGAACTCCTCCTGCGACTGCTCCAACGAGTAGGTGTCGGTGGTCGAGGGGCGGGCCTGGATCTCCTCGGGTACGCCGAGGCGGGCGGCCATCGCGTAGACCTGCGACTTGTAGAGATGTGCGATCGGCTTCACGTCGGCGGCACCGTCACCGAGCTTCACGAAGAAGCCCTGGTCGTACTCGAGCCGGTTCGGGGTGCCGGCGACGGCGTAGTTGAGCCGGTCGGCGTGGAAGTACTCCAGCGCCTTGCGGGCACGCTGCTTGAAGTTCGTCGCGGCCACGATCTCCAGGTAGGCCTCGGTGGTCAGACGGTGCGCGCTCTGCGCGCCGGACGGGTCCTCGACGACGACCGAGAAGAGTCGGAACGCGTCGGAGTCGACCACGCTGGGCAGCACGATCTTCGACTTCCACCCAGGCCCGTACGCCGGCACGACCCGCCGGATCGCGTCGTCGCGCCGCTGGTAGGCGCCGAGGCCGACCAGGACCGGGGAGATGTCCTCGAGGACCGAGTCGATCCCCAGCGCATCGGTCAGCTTCGTGCTGAACCCGATCGTGTCGTCGGAGGACTCCTGCTCGGGCATGTGCAGCGCGAAGACCCGGTCCGGACCCAGCGCCTTGACCGCCAGCGCGGCGACCACGCTGGAGTCGATCCCGCCGGAGACGCCGAGCACGATGCCCTTGCGCTTGTTGGCCACCAGATAGCGGCGGATCGTCTCGCCGATCCGGTTCGCCTCCGCCTCCTCGTCGAAGCTGAGCGTCTCCAGTCCGTACGCTGCGGCTGTCGTTCTTGAGCTGGTCGTGGTCATGCTGAGGTCCTTCCTGTGGGCTCGAGGCTGGTGGTCCCGAGAGTGGTGTCGAAGACGGTGAGCGGGGCCGGCGGTGCGGCCGATGAGGTCGGTGCGGCGAGCAGCTCGCTGTGCAGCAGCTGGGTGGACAGGACGGCGACCAGGCGCATGTTGTCGGTGTTGCCCAGGCCCCGGCCGTCCGTCCGCCGGGCCTTCTCCAGCAGCCGCTGGACGAGCTCCGGCCGGAAGACCCCGGCGGCCTCCAGCGCGGAGCCGGAGGTGACGTCGAAGACCCAGTCCGGAGTGCCGCCGGCGAAGAACGCGGCCGCGTCGGGCGCCCGGTAGGGCTGCTTGGGGCGGCGCAGGATCTGCTCGGGCACCAGGTCGGCGAAGGCCCGCTTGAGCAGGTGCTTCTCGTCCATGCCGTGGATCTTGTGCTCTGCCGGGACCCGGCCGGCGAGCTCGGCGACGTGCGGGTCGAGGAACGGGAACCGGCCCTCGACCGAGTTGCCCATCAGCATCCGGTCGCCCTGGGAGGCCAGGATGTAGCCAGGCAGCAGGGTCGTCATCTCCAGCCACTGGGCGCGCGCGACCGGGTCCCACGAGGCGGCCGCGGCGGGCATCGCGTCGACGACGCCGGCCGCACTGCCCCCGACCGACCGGATCTCGGGCCGCAGCATCGAGGCCAGCACCGCCGTGGAGTCCCACCGCGGCCGGTGCGACATCGCCAGGTCGTCGGCCGAGAGGTTGCGCGAGAAGAAGCTGCGGGCGAACGCCGGCGCCTGGTTGGGGGAGCGGTGCATCCACGGGTAGAGCTGCTCGACGGCCGCCTCGGCGGCCGCCGGGTCCCGCAGCCACATGTCCCGGATCTTGGCCTCGCGGAAGATGTCGTAGCCACCGAGCACCTCGTCGGCGCCCTCGCCGGTGACGACCACCTTGAAGCCGGCCTCCCGGACGAGCCGGGAGAGCAGAAACATCGGTGCCGGGGCGGTCCGCAGCAGCGGCGACTCGGCGTGGCGTACGACCTGGGGGAAGACGTCGGCGATGTCGCGCTCGCTGACCACGACGTCGTGGTGGACGGTGCCGAGCCGCTCGGCCATCAGCGCCTGGAAGCCGCCCTCGTCGAACTCGGCCTCGGCGAACCGGAGGGAGAACGTATGCAGGGGCGCGCTGGTGCTGTGGTCGATCCTGCCGGCGGCGATCGCCCCGGCCGTGACCGCGGAGTCGATCCCTCCGGAGAGGTACGCGGCCACGGGCACGTCGCTGCGCTCGAACCGCAGCCGGGTGGCCGCCATCAGCGTCGTACGTAGCGCCTCGGCATTGGCCTCCAGATCGGTGAGCTCCTCGGCTCCCGCCGGTGGGAACGAGGGCGCCCAGTAGCGGCGCTCGACCTCGACGCCGTCCCTGAAGGTCAGGTACGAGCCCGGCGGCACCTGCACGATGTCCCGGAAGACGGTGCGCGGGGCGACCGTGGACCACAGCGTCAGCACCTGGTCCAGCCCGGCCGGGTCCAGCTCGCGCGGGACGTCGGGGGAGGCGTACAGGGCCTTGACCTCGGAGGCGAAGAGCAGCTGGCCGGCGGCGCGCGTGTAGAAGAGCGGGCGGACACCGAAGCGGTCCCGGGAGAGGACGAGCGATCCCGTCCGGCGGTCCCAGATCGCCAGCGCCCACTGGCCGTTGAACCGATCGAAGCAGCCCGGCCCCCACTCCTCCCAGGCGTGCACGATGACCTCGGTGTCCGAGCGGGTGTCGAAGACGTGGCCGCGTGAGCGGAGCTGGGCGGCGAGCTCGACGTGGTTGAAGATCTCGCCGTTGAAGGTGACCCAGACCTGTTCGCTCTCACCGGAGGCTCGGCAGGACCTGCCGGTCATCGGCTGGGTGCCGCCGACCGTGTCCACGATCGCCAGCCGGGTGTGGCCGAGCGCGACCCGCTCGTCGCGGTAGTAGCCGCTGCCGTCGGGGCCACGGTGGGCGAGAGCGCCCAGCATGTCCCGCACGAGGGCAGGGTCAGGCGCCTCGGTGCTGCTCAGCACCCCACAGATCCCGCACATGGCGCTCCTCGATCGATCCCGGACGGTGCCCGAAGGTTTGCTCGCGCAGGTATGCCAGGGCATCGGGATCACCCCGTTTATCACCCAATGTCGGCATCTCCGGGCCCGATTTCTGCTCCCGACCCGCTTCGGCTGACAGAACGGAGGGGCATTCGTAGACCGTTCACAAACAGGGAGATGTGATGGCGGACGTACAGCGCACGATCGAAGGCTTCATCCTGGACAGCCTGCTGCTGGGTGATGAGACCCGGTTGCCCGGGCCGTCGGAGTCGCTGGTCGAGTCGGGCGTGATCGATTCGACCGGGATCCTGGAGCTCATCGAGTTCCTCGAGGCGGAGTTCGAGATCTCCGTGGACGAGGCCGAGACCGTGCCCGAGAACCTCGACGGCGTCGCCAACCTGGTGGCGTACGTCGGCCGGAAGACAGCGGCCCAGGAACGAGAGCGCCTTGCTAGTTGACGGTGCCCGGGTGACAGGCGACTTCGAGGTCGACCTGGCCAAGATGTACGCGATCGTCCTCGACGGTCCGCGTACGTCTTGGCTGTCCAGGCTGCGGTTCTGGCTCTTCGACTACGAGCTGCACTGCGTCGCCTGCTACCGCTTCGGACGCTGGGCGACCCGGCTGCGCACCCGCAACCGCCTGCTCGGCGTGCTCGCGCTGGGGGTCTACTGGTTCTGGAACCGGCGCAACATCCGCGTCCACCACGCCGACATCTTCCGGCGTGCCGACATCGGGCCCGGGCTGCTGCTCATGCACCGCTCGGGGATCATCGTCGGCCCGGCCGTGGTCGGCAGCAACTGCGTCCTGCACCAGAACGTCACCATCGGCCAGCGCATCGCCGACGGCGACCAGGGTCTGCCCACGATCGGCGACGACGTCTGGATCGGTCCCGGCGCGGTGATCACCGGCGCGATCACGGTCGGCGACGGCTGCACGATCTCCGCCGGCACGGTGCTGTCCAAGGACGTCCCGCCTCACAGTCTCGTCTGCGGCAACCCCGGCAGGGTCATCGCCAAGGACTACGACAACAGCAACATGATCAACTTCGTCGTCGCCCCCGCAGGTCGAGCCGCGAGGCCGCCTGCGGCCGAGCGTGTCGAGACCAACACGGTCCCCTCAGCGCTCGATAAGGACCGTGTTGGTCTTGCCCTCGGTCTTCACGGTGACCGCGGCGGTGTGGTTGCCGGTGCGCGCGACGCCGTAGGTGACACCGCCGACTCG